>CBESWY010000134.1:0-7735 GCA_965533395.1 uncultured Myxococcales bacterium | reverse complement strand
CTCGCAGAAGAGAGCAGAGCTGATGGAGCTTCAAACCGTAGGAACCAAGTACCAAGGTTTCATCTACCGTCGCCAGCCACGGAACGTGTACTGGGAGACGACCATCTCGTGCGACCTGGCCTGCCAACACTGCCGCGCGAGCGCGATCCCGCATCGCGACCCGTCGGAGCTGACTACCGAGCAGGGCAAAGCGCTCATGCGAAGCGTCCAGGAGCTCGGCAGCATGCTCGTGCTGACCGGCGGCGACCCCCTCAAGCGGCCGGATATCGCAGAGCTGATCGAATATGGACGGTCGCTTCCAATCCACGTGTCGATCACACCGAGCACGACACCGCTTCTGCAACGCGAGACGGTGGACCGATTCCACGAGCTTGGGATCAGCGCGATGGGCGTGAGCCTCGATGGGCCGACGGCCGAGATTCACGACGCGTTTCGCAACGTCCCGGGAACTTTCGAGTACTCGATGCGAGCCCTTCGATGGGCGCGGGAGTTCGATATTCCGGTACAGGTCAACACGACCATCACGGCGAAAACGCTTCCGCATGTCCAAGCGATGTACGAGCTGCTCCGCGACGAGGCTGCGCCTCCGGTGCGCCGCTGGAGCCTTTTCCTGCTGATTCCGGTAGGCCGGGGCGCCGAGCTCGACACACCGAGCGCCGACGAAGTCGAGAAGCTTTTCGAATGGGTCTATTCGATTTCGTCGGAGGCTCCGTTTCGTGTCGGCACGACCGAGGCGCCGCACTATCGTCGCTACTGGATTCAGCAGAAGCTTCGGGAGGGCATGTCGGTCGAAGAGGTTCAGGCGCGCGCGCGGCAAATGTCGTTTGGCATCCGCGACGGCAACGGCGTCATCTTCGTCTCGCATCTTGGCGAGGTGCACCCGGCGGGATTTTTGCCCTACCCGTTGCTGGGGAACGTCAAGGAGCAGCCACTTCACGAGATTTACCGCGAGTCGGAGGCCCTCCACGAGATTCAGGATCCGCGCAACTACAAAGGCCGTTGTGGGCGATGCGAGTTCAAGTTTGCCTGCGGCGGTTCACGTGCTCGTGCGTACGCGATGACGGGCGACCCTCTGGGCGAGGATCCTCTCTGCGCGTATCAGCCCGGGCCGGAGCCTGCCTGAGCGTCGAGGCTAGCGGTCGGACTACTTTTTGGGAAGCCCGAGCGCCCGGTCCGCGATGAGGTTCATCAGAAGGTTGTTGAAAACGTAGACCGTCCCCTCCCGGAGCTTACGCTCGACGTGATACTCCGAAGCGAGGCCCCATCCGCCAAAGGTGGTCAACGCCGCGCGCGAGGTTTCCCAGGCCGCTTCAGAAGCCAAGACTTTCGCCATCGCGGAGCGCGGCACTGCGTCCTCACCGCGATCGACGAGGTCGAGAACGTCCCAGCGCATCAAGTCCGCCGCCTCGACCTTGGCATACGCTTGGACCAGCGGATACTGGATGCCCTGGTTGACGCCGATCAGCTGGTCGAAGGTTTTCCGCGTCTTGGCGTAGTCGATGCTCCGATCGAGCAGAAACCTGGCGTTTCCAATCGCTTCGGAGGCCGCGAGCACGCGCCGAATGACGAAGCCCTTCATCAGGCAGGGAAGCCCTTCGCCAACGGGACCGATCCGCGCGCTGTCCGGCACGCGAAGGTCGTCGATGAATAGGCTTGCGGTCATGCGGTGCGCGACGAGATCGATCGGATGCATCTCGACTTGGTCACCCACTTCGTCGAGGTCGAGCAGGAAAAGCGTGGTCCCTTCGGCGGCGCGGGCCAAAAGAATCAGCAGGCGCGTGTGCCCGGCAAACGAGATCAGCACCTTGCTCGCGTTGATCAGCCAGTCGCCGCCATCGCGGCGAGCGCTGCTCGCAAGCTCGTTCATGTTCGCGCCGCTATCGGGTTCCGTAGCGGCCACGCTGAGGAATCGAATGTCGCCGGAGGCGACGCCCGGCAGGTACCGCTGCTTTTGCTCCTCGGTTCCGTGAAGGACGAGGGTCCGGCAGATGGCCATCTGTGCGTTGACCGATGCGGCGTCACCGCCTGCTCGGTTGATCTCTTCGACCAGCACGGACGCCACCCGCGCGCCCGCATCCAGGCCGCCATGGGACTCGGGAATGAAGGTCCCGAAGTAGCCCGCCTCGCCGATCGTCTCGAAGAAGGCGGTTGGAAAGGTCTTGGCCGCGTCCTGTTCGCGCCAATAGTCGGGCCCAAAGCGCTGAAGCGCGGGGCCAAGCGCAGCGCGGACTTCATCCACCGCGGAGTCGGGGGTTTGTTTGTGCGCCATTCGATTCCAGCTTTACATCGGGTCGGGTCAAACGCCAAAAGGGCGCAACGGCACCCGGAACTGGTCTCCGAATAGCCTAGTAGGGACGTCGATGCCGACTCGGCGATACACTTCCACTGGAATGCCGAGGTCGGCCAGCCAAAGGTCACCGACCGTCGCCGCGTCGAGTCCCGTCTTGGGCAACGCCAAGGTCAGCGTGGCCGAGGCCTGCACCTGGGGACCAAACGATTTGCCAGTGGTGGCGTCGATGCCCGAAGGGACGTCGAGTGAAATCACGGGGGACGACTGCGCGCCGGCCCAGTCGATCATCCGGCGCGCCGCTCCGCGCGGTGGTCCGTGCAGGCTGTACCCAATGATCGCGTCGACGACGAGCCCGGGCCGAAACGCGTCGAGCGTGGACGCATCGGCGACCCTGCCCGCGGTGGCGCGATAGATGGCGAGTTGCTCGCTTGGGACGGGCGTGAGGCGGCCAGGATCGGTGACGACCACGGTGACCTCTGCGCCACGATTGGCGAGATGCCGCGCGGCGCAAATCCCTCCGCCTCCGTTGCCGCCCTTGCCACAAAGAACGATGATCGGCGTCCCGCTCCAAGCGGCGCCAAGCGTTTCGAGGACCGTGACCGCGAGATTGCGGCCTGCGTTCTCCATCATCTGATAGAGGTTTGGGCCCAGCTCCTCGATCGCGACTCGATCGACTTCGCGCATTTGGTCAGTCGTAATGGCAGGCACCCGTACACCGAGGTCGGTCGCGAAAACTTGGCTGGTCATTGGACGGGCGGCTTGTCGGTGACTAGAAGGGCATGCGCTTGGGGCACTCGTCCGGCGGGGATCGTCGGGTCGGCCGCAAGCAAGCGCTCGACCATGGGCGCCTTGTTGGCGCCGGACACGATCCAGATGATCGCTTCGGCGCGCTCGAGCGGGGGGAAGGTGAGCGTCATTCGGCGGTGGCCCCGATAGGGCTGGGTGACGGCGACTCGCCGGTCGGTTACGTCGAGCACGGGGTCGCCCGGGACCAGGGACGCCGTATGCCCGTCGTCGCCGATGCCCAAATGCACCACATCGATGGCTTCAGGCAGATCTGCCGCGTATCGCACCGCCGCATCCTCGATGTCGGAGTCGTCTACGAGCATCGGGTAGAGCGATGCCGGAACGTGATCGAGCAGAGCGGTCGCGAGACCGACGAGATTGCGAGCCGGATCGCCGGCCGGAGCGATACGCTCATCGACCTGGTAGATATCCACTCGGGTCCAGTCGAGATCCGCGCGCGCAAGCAGCTTCAGGGCGGGCAATGGGGTGCTGCCTCCCGAGAGCGCCAAAGACACTCGCGGCTTGCGTTGGAGCGCACTCTGCAGCGAACGGCTCAGCTCGCCAGCTGCGGCTCGAGGCAAGTCATCTTCTGCGCGAATGATACGCATCACGTCGCTGGACCCCTCGTCATGTCGTGAGCCAACGCCAATCAGGGCCAAGCAAGGCATTCGCCTCGGTCGGTCCCCAGCTGCCTCGTGGATACGGCACGACCGATCGACCATCCGCCAACGCGCGATCGACGACCCTCCACGCCTGCATCACTCCGTCTTGACGAGCGAACAAGCCCGGGTCGCCGCGAAGCGCGTCACCGATCAGCCGATCGTATGCATCGCGGCCGCGCGGCCGATCGTGCTCGAGGTGCAACTCGACCGGACGGCTGACCATGGAAGGCCCGGGCTTCTTGGCTTGCATCGACAAGCTGATCCCATCGTCGGGCTTGGTGCGGAACGTCAATCGGTTTGGGCTCGGGCGACAGTCCGCGTCGGAGAACAACGGACGTGGAGGACGTGCGAATTCGACGACTGCCTCGGTCACGGTGGAATGGAGACCCTTGCCAGCGCGGATGATCCAAGGAACTCCCGCCCAGCGCCACGAATCGAGCTCCAGTCGGACCGCGGTGAATGTTTCGGTGTCGGAGTCGGCCGCGACACCGTGCTCTTCGCGGTATCCCACGTACTGTCCGCGCACGACCGCGTCGGGGGTCGGCGCCACGATCGCGCGGAGGGCTTTCGCCCGTTCGTCGCGCAACGAATCCGGATCGTCAGAGACCGGTGGCTCCATTGCGAGCAATGAAAGGACTTGTAAGAGATGGTTCTGAACGACGTCGCGCGTCGTGCCCACCTTGTCGTAGAACGAGCCCCTTCCCTCGATGCCGAAATCCTCGGCCATGGTGATCTGCACGCCGCGCACGTAGTGGCGGTTCCAGATCGGTTCCAAGACCGTGTTGGAGAAGCGGAAGATCATGAGGTTCTGGACCGATTCCTTCCCGAGGAAGTGATCGATCCGGTACACCTGGCCTTCGGGGAAATGACGGTGGATGATGTCGTTGAGCTCCGTGGCCGACTGGGCGTCGCGTCCGAACGGCTTCTCCAACACCAGTCGCCCGCCCTGATTGAGGCCCACCGAGGCCAGGCCCTCGACGACGTCTTCAAACAGGTTTGGGGGGATGGCCAGATAGGACACGGCGCGGACACTGCCCGATAGTTTTTCGAGGATCGCTTGGTAGGTACCAGGCTCGGTGTAGTTGCCGGAGACATAGGAGAGGTTGGCGGCGAGCCGCGCGAAGACCTCCTCGTCGATGGGTCGGCCCGATGTTTCCAGGGCCTCCCGAGCTTTCTGACGCAGGGTCTCGTCATCCCAGCCGCGAGACGCGACGCCCACCACACGCATGTCCAAGTTGCCGGCCGCGGTGAGGTCGTACAGGGCGGAAAACAGCTTCCTGCGGGCGAGGTCACCCGTGATGCCAAAGAGGATCAGCGCGTCGGCGTGGCTCGTGTCGGTCATGTCGGGTCCGGCTTCTCGTGATGGCCACCAAACTGCTGGCGCATCGCTGAAAGGACGCGGTTTCCAAACTCGTCGCGGCCGCGTGAGGCAAAGCGGCTGAAGAGCGCCGCCGTGAGAACCGGGGTGGGAACACCCTCTTCAACCGCGCTGAGAACCGTCCATCGGCCCTCGCCGGAATCCGACACACGCCCGCTGAAATCATCCATCTCGGGGTCCTCGACGAACGCTGCCGCCGTGAGGTCGAGCAACCAGGATGCGATGACGCTGCCACGCCGCCAGACCTCGGTGACCTTCGAAATGTCGAGCTCGTATTGGTAGTGCTCGGGCCGGCGCAGGGGCGCGGTCTCCGCATCGACTGCGCTGTCGCCAAGGCCAACCCCCGCGTGCTTGAGGATGTTCAGGCCCTCTGCATAGGCCGCCATCATGCCGTATTCGATCCCGTTGTGGACCATTTTCACGAAGTGGCCCGCACCACTCGGCCCGCAGTGCAGATAGCCATGTTCGGCGGGCAGAGGCTCGCCGTCGCGTCCCGGTGTCCGATCCGCGGCCTGCACGCCGGGAGCAAGCGACTGAAAGATTGGTTCGAGGTGCTCGAAGGCATCTCGATCGCCTCCGACCATCAAGCAGAAACCGCGTTCGAGCCCAAACACGCCGCCGCTGGTCCCTACGTCGAGCAGTCGGATGCCCGAGTCCGAAAGCGCAGCGGATCGATCCAGATCGTCCTGGTAAAAGGAGTTGCCACCGTCGATGATGATGTCGCCGGCGCCGAGCAGCGACGCGAGCTCGTCGATCACTCGACCGGTAATCCCAGCAGGCACCATCACCCAAATGGCCCGAGGGCCCGTTAGCTTGTCGGCGAGCTCGGCTAGACTCTGGGCGCCTTCGGCGCCTTCCGAGACCAACGCGGCCACCGATGCAGCGTCGAGGTCGTAGACGACGGCCCTGTGACCGTCGCGAACCAGCCGGCGTACGAGGTTCGATCCCATTCGGCCGAGGCCGACCATTCCCAAGTCCATGTTGCGGTGTCTCCTTGCCTGCGGCCCGAGAGTAGCTGGCCTCCGACCTTGGAGGTAGGTCCGACCTTCGGACCCGCAAGTGGCCGACCTAGGCCGCCAGGAGGTCGCGCAACGCTTCGTAGACGTCGGGGTGGTTCGCGATGTGAATGTGATTCATCCCGGGAAACACGGCTCCACCTGAAAAATGAATGCGCCTGGCCGGCTCGGGCGCGTCTCCGGACGCGCTGGGGAGCTGAACCATCAGATCTCCGAGCAGCTGGGCGACCGGATGTTCGGGGTCGCGCGTTATCGTCGCTGCCAAGAAATAGTACCCGACCCCATCGACGAGGGGAATGTTGCGCCGTGCATCTGCAAACACTTCGTCCGGATCTCGCCCAAGCCATTCTTCGTCGACCGTGTAGCCATAGCGGAGGTCTTTCACGCCGGCGCTTCGGGTGTCGAGCAGCGCGGCCGGAACCTGCGCACCGGCCGCGTCGACCTTTCGAAGGACTCCGGTCAGCCGATTCACCGCCCGTTCGAGGGGTGCGCCCAGATGCGGCGAGCCGATACAGGCCACGTGCCGGAGTTGCGCGACCCATGGTTCGTCGTGCTCGCGCGCGTAGTGCGCTGCGCTCCGCGCCACCAAGCCGCCCATGCTGTGACCGACGAGAGCGACCTCTTCGACTGTCACCGGATAGGCTTCGAGCGCCTCGGTGATCAGCTTGGCAAGCGCGCGCCCGTTTTCGGAGATGTGACGGCCGGTGTTGTATCGAAGATAGATCGGCGTGTAACCGAGGTCGTCCGAGAGGCGCGTGCCGAAGGTCACGTCCGGATCGCCGTAGTGCTGTTGCGAAGAAAGGCTCCAGAGCCACTCGGTCGCCGCGAGGCTGTGTACGAAGATGCAGACCTTGTTGGTCGGGTTCGGGAATGCCGCTGCAAAGGCTTCCGCGGTTGCGGGAAGGTGCCGCCCGTGGTGACGGAGCGTCATGCCCAGGTCGAGGCGGCTGTTCTTTCGGTTGAGGTAGTCCCCCCAAAAACCGTTGATCGAGGCCTGAAGGTAGTCGACGTACCAGGTCGCCGTACCGGCTGCGCTCGACCGGACCGGCGTGGCGAGCTCGAGATCATCGGGGTTGGCCGCCTGGGCGAGGCCTGCTTCGGCCACGTCCGCGACGGCGTTCACCGTGAAACGGCTCACTCCGTTGAGCAGTCGAATCGACTCGAATACGCCGCTGGAAATCGCGGTTTGGACGCCCGTCACGACCCTCGCGGTGCTTTTGGCTGGCTCGACGGGCGCAAATCGACGCACGGATCGATCGACGACCGCGTCATGGGTGCGTTCGACCAAATTGGTCGTTTCCTCGACCAGGTCGAACACCAAATCCACAAACCCTCGTACTCGTCGCATGCTTTGGGCCCCACCATGGGCGCTCCCGCAGCTGGTGTCGAGGACTTGAGGGGCGGCCGCCAAGATGCTCCACTACGGCCATGATGAGTTCATCGTTCCACGTCTTCGCCATGTCCCTGTGCCTGATCGTCGCTTCGGGCTGTGAGAACAAAGGTCCCGCCCCGAAGGAAAGAAGCGGCGCAGCCCCCACGGTCGGCACGACCGAGACCAGCGGCGCGCATCCGGGCGCAGCCCAAGACCCGCACGCAGGGATGG
>CBESWY010000133.1:0-7783 GCA_965533395.1 uncultured Myxococcales bacterium | reverse complement strand
TGCTAGTGCCCCTCAAACCACCGCAGAATCGCCGCGTTCACCTCGCGGGGACGCTCCAAATGCGCGAAGTGGCCTGCGTCTGAGAGCCTAACCATTTCGAAAAGAGCACTGAAGTGCTTCTCCTGGCCGTCCGCCATCTCCGGCCCGATGCATCCGTCTCGCTCGCCGTGCAGGTAGATCGTCGGAACGACGATTGGGCGTGCCCCGACCATCCGGCGCACCTCGAGAATGACCTTCGGCGAGAGCAGCGCACGGTAGTATCGGATTGGGGCGGGCATGCTCGAATGCAGGCAGATCTTGAGCTCGTCGAAATAGTCGCCCCCCGGATCGTATCCGGGTGACCAGGCTTCCCAGAGGCGCTCGACGAAACGGAAGTTGCGCAGCGCCACGAGGCGATCCGACAGGACGGGCATTTGAAACAGCCCCATGTAGGCGCTTCGACCGAGCTGACGCGGATGCCGCTCGATGTTTGCTTCGATAGCGAGAACATGAGGGACCGCGAGCATGGCCGCGGCGCGAAAACGCTCTGGCTGGAGCGACATTGCGCATTGGATGATGAACGCTCCCCAATCATGACCGACGACGCGAATTGGCTCCGATGGCGAGAGCTCGTCAACGAAGCTGAGAATCGTCCGTGCCAGTGCAGCGGGGTCGAAGGGCCCCTCGAGCGCTGAAGGGGCGTAGCCGGGCAACCAGGGGCTGGCGACGCGATAGCCGGCGCCGCAAAGACGCTCCGTCAACGGCGCCCAGGTTCGCGGAATGTCGGGAAAGCCATGCAGGCAGAGCACCAAGGGAGCGTCGTCGGCTCCAGAGGAGAGGTAGGAGAGCCCGGTCTGCTCGGAGCGAAGTCGCCGCATGAGCGCAAGCTTACGAGAAGAAGCTCGATAGCGCTTCCGCAAGCCTCACGGCAAACGACTCGTCGACGATCAGGTCTTGGCGGGCCTCGATTTCAAGCGCGCAACGGCCGAACTCTTGGGCGTGACGCACTGGCGAATATGCAAGGCCCATTTTGCCGGACCACGGTTCGTTCGGCGCCACGTGAAAACCCGCGTCCGCGAGGTGCCGGACGAGCCGGTAGGCCGGCTCCTCGTCGTCATCGAACAAGACTCCAACCTCCAGATGCCGTTTCTCGCCTTCGTAGTCGTCGGTGAAGGTGTGGATTGAGAATACCGTGTCGCAGGCGCTGCGCTCGACGATCGAGCTGACCGCTGCGTGATAGGGCTCGTAGAAGTGCTCGATTCGACGGGTTCGCTCAGCCTCGAGGAGCCCTTCGTTCAGGTGAACCGTCCTGCCCTCGGCGTTTTCACGGAACAAGGTGTCCGAGTCGAGCGGCCGGTTCGGATCGATCAGAAGCCGCGAGAAACACGAGAGCGCGGCTGGCGCGTTCATGAGGGCGGCGACCCGTCGCGTGAAGTGGGCAGCGCCAATGTCGATCGCCCAGTGTGTGTCGACCAGCCAGCGGTCTTGCTCCAGCCAGGTCCAAGGCTCGGGAAGCGCCGCCGAGGCGTGCTCGCAGGTGAACACCACAGGGCCCTCGAGGTCGCCGTCGATCAACTCTGCTGCGTTGGGCCACTCCATGCGTCGAATTGTAAGCAAAGTCTCGAAAAGTCGAGCTCCGCGCTGACACTGAACAATTGAGCGGTATACTAGAGAGGAAGCCGATGGGGGCGGTGGAGAGACAATTACCCGTGCCGCACCCCGACGACAAACCGGAGCTCCCCGGAAAGACAAGGCGCCGACCGAGTCATTTCCGGAAAAAGCGCAAAGACACCACGACCAAAGTAGTGCGCGTGCTTCGAAACCCCGGTGCCGATCATCGTGGCGCTCCCGGCGCGGAGCGCCGTCACGTTGTCCCGAGGCCGAGGGCACGCCAGGAGCAGTGGAACGAAGTGATCAACCCAGCTCCCGCGCTTCCTGACCCGAGCCTTCGCCGGCCGATCCCGCCGCCGGCGCCGCTGCCCGCAGAGGCCACGACACATGAGCCCACCATCCCCGGCTCGCTGGACGATCCGTCGCGGCGAAAGCGCATGGAGGACATTGTCGGCACCGTAGCCCTCGCGCTGATGGTTGGCGCGATGCTCGTGGCGATGTGGCTGAGAATGACGGGGTCCTGAGGCTGCCTAGAATTCCGGCCGGTCCTGGTGCTGCCCGAACACTTCCCGAAACACGTCACAGACCTCCTGCTCGGTGCAGTACGCCTTCGCGGCTTCGACGATGCCCGGCATGACGTTGCGATCCATGCGGCAATCGTCTGCAATCGCGGCCAACGCCTTTGATACCGCCGCGTCGTCGCGCTCGGCTTTGACCTTTGCCAAGGCCTCTACCTGCTCCTTTTGAATCGATTCATCGACACGAAGGGTCGGGATGTCGGGCTGCTCGTCCTGTTCGTATCGGTTGACGCCGACGACCGTCTTTTCGCCGCGCTCGACTTGCTGCTGTAGGCGGTAGGCCGAGGCGCCGATCTCGCGCTGCGGGTAGCCCTGCTCGACCGCCTCGACCATTCCGCCCAGCTCGTCGATCTTGCGGATGTAGTCCAAAGCCTCTTCTTCGAGGCGGTTCGTCATCCATTCTACGAAATAGCTGCCCGCCAAGGGGTCGATCGTATTGGTCACACCCGACTCTTCGGCGATGATCTGCTGCGTACGGAGCGCTATGGTGACGGCTTCTTCGGTCGGGAGCGCGTAGGTCTCGTCGAGGCTATTGGTGTGAAGCGACTGGGTCCCGCCGAGCACTGCGGCGAGCGCTTGAAGGGCCACCCGGGTAACGTTGTTGTAGGGTTGCTGGGCGGTGAGCGACACGCCCGCGGTCTGCGCATGTGTCCTCAACATCAACGACTTGGGGTTCTTCGGATTGAACCGCTCTTTCATCAATCGAGCCCACATCCGGCGCGCAGCGCGGAACTTCCCAATCTCTTCGAAGAAGTCGCTGTGGACGTCGAAGAAGAACGAGAGGCGAGGTGCGAATTCGTCGACGTCCAGGCCGCGGTCGACGGCCCACTTCACGTACTCCAAACCGTCGGCAATCGTGAATGCGAGCTCTTGCGCGGCGGTGGAGCCGGCTTCGCGAATGTGATAGCCGCTGATGCTGACGCTGTTCCAGCGTGGCACCTCTTTCGCGCAGAACTCGATCGAATCGGTGACGATTCGCATCGCTGGACGCGGGGGCACGACCCAAGCGTGTTGGGCGATGAACTCCTTGAGGCAATCGTTTTGGACCGTACCGCCGATCTTGTCTCGCGGAATTCCGCGCTTGTCGGCCAGAGCGACGTAGAAACCGAGCAGCACCGCAGCGGGGCCGTTGATCGTCATCGAGGTGGTGACCTGGTCGAGTGGGATCTCGTCGAAGAGGATCTCCATGTCGCGAAGGGTGTCGACCGCCACGCCAACCATGCCCACCTCGCCGAGCGAACGCGGCGAGTCACTGTCGTATCCCATCAGGGTCGGGAAATCGAAGGCGGTCGACAGCCCGGTCTGCCCCTGATCGAGCAGATACCGAAAACGCTCGTTGGTCTGCCTGGGCGTTCCAAACCCCGCGAACATTCGCATCGTCCAGAGGCGGCCCCGGTACATCGTTGGCTGAACCCCCCGCGTGTACGGAAACTGACCAGGAAAGCCGAGCTCACGCGCATAGCCGTCGTCGAAGTCGGCCGGGGTCAGAAGGTCGGGCACCTCCAAGTCGCTGTGCGTGACGAAGCGCTCCTTGCGCAGCGCCTGACGTGCAACGGCGGGCTGCACAGCGTCGGCGCGCCACTGGGCTACTCGCTCACGCAAGGCTTCTTTGTGGTCGTCTGACGGCAATTTCGCTGCCAGCTTTTTGGCGGGATCCGCTTTCATGGCAGGCTCCTCTTAGTTGTCTACCGTGTCCTCGGCGCCTGGAAAAGGCAAGACCTCGCCGCGGATCACCTGCAGCATGCCCTCTACTTCGAGGGCGACCTCCAACTCGGGGCTCGTTTCGAGGAAACGTTCGAGATAGCGTTTCGCGGCCTGATTCTCGCCTTTTTGGAAGTGCGCCGCGCCAACGAGGAACAAGCCGTCGCCATCGTCTTGCTGACTTTGGAGCACGCGGTGACCCATGCGGATCGCGCGGTCGTATTCGCCCATCATTCGAAGCGTCTGCCCGGCCCCCAGCATCGCGCCGACGTAGTCAGGCGCTAGGTTCAAGGCTTCCACGTAGCTCTTGAGCGCCTCCGGATAGGCTTCCTTCTCGAAATAGGCGTGACCCAAGAAATGAAACGCGTATTCGTTCTTCGGGTCTTCGCGCGCCACGCGCAAGAGCTCTGCAATTGCCCGGTCTGCTTCACCGGTGTGCAGGAGCTCCATGCCTTCTTCGGCAGCTTCCCAACGCTCGGACTGTAGGTCGTCCACGGCTCTCCCCTCAGTCACGGTTGCCGTAGTCGATAGAGCCCGCCCGCGTTCGGTCACGTGGCTGCACACCAGAGGCCAAGGTGCTGAGGGCAAGCACCAGAAACAACACGCCTCCGATGAGAAGCGTGATGCCCATCAGCTGTCGGTTATCGAGCACCCAGTAGCAAATCGCGGCAATGGCCAGTGTCAATACGGCGACGGCTGCGGAAATGCGAATCTGCAAACGACGACGTTGCTGCGCGCGTTCCTGCGCCTCGCGTTTGGTTTCTTTGGCCTCTTTAGCTCGCTCTTTGCGGGCCTCGCGCCGGCCGTTCCGTTTTTTCGCCATTGGCGAAGCATACTACTGAATTGCTCGACGGGCCCGATCCGACAAGGTACCCCTCGGTACGAGCTCCAAATACTTCTCGTAGGCTTGCCGAGCCGCGGGGCTGTTGTCGCTCGAAAGCGCTTCGCCTAAGTAGAACCAGGCCTCCGGCGGCGCGCTCGGGAGAGAAATCGACTGCCGGAACAAACGGCGGGCCGCATCCCGCTCACCCCGCTCGTAGTGAACGCGACCCACTTGATAGATCGCGGCCGCCTCGAGCCCGGGCCGCGCGTCTACGCCGCGGGCGAGCTGCAGCGCACGGGTCGCGTTCTTCATTGCATCGGAGTATTTCTTGGCTCGCAAGATGCTCTGGCCCATGCCGACCAGGGCGGGCGCATAATCGGGGTCGATCTCGAGCGCGCGACGGTAGTAGCTAGCAGCGAGCGCCGCGTGGCCCTGTGCGTCGAGCACGTCGGCACGGCTCGTGAGCTTTTGCGGATCCATGGACGCTAGCTCTGCGCGAACGACGGCGTCGCTTGGAGGCTCCTCGGTTGGTGGCGGAGTGGTCTCGGGAGCTGAAGAACCGCTGCTGCGAGAGCGGCGCGGCGTGGGCGCTGCCTTTCGCCGAGTGACTGCCGCAGCGGCTTTGTCACCAACCTTCGAGGGCTTCGGCGGATCCGCGACCTTTGGCGCAGCAAGCTCGGGAAGCACTGCCGTTGAGGCCTCCACCAGCTCGTCCGCGATCGGCTCCTCTGGCTCTTCCACCACGACGACAGCCGGCGGCTCCTCCAGCTCTGCGACCAGCTCCGGCGTCTCGGGCTGTTCCACGAGCGCAGCCGTCGTAGAAGGGGCGACGCTGCGGGGCGGCGAAGCCGTTTCAGAAGGAGACGTCACCATCACGATGCCGGCGATGAGCAGTGTCAGCGCCAGCACGGCGACCACGGCGAGCAAAACCTGGCGCGGGGTCACGGCCCCTTGGGTCTTTCGCTCCCGTTGCTCGGCGAAAGCGATCAGGTCTTCGTCCACGGCTGGCCCGAATTCATCCGCCGGTACGTCGCTTTCGCGCGCCTGGAGCTCCAGCAAACGGGCCTTAGCCCACAAGAGCTCGGCTTTGTCGTGCTCGCCGCGCTCGGCCAACAGCTCGCCGAGCCCTTTTAGAGGCCTCGGGTCCTCTGGAGAAAGCCGAGCTGCGCCCTGCAACGCTTGCTGCGCGCGCAGCGTGTCGCCATCCGCCCACCAGGCAGCGGAACAGAGCAGCAGGTACTCCGGGTCGTGGTCAAGTTGAGCGTGGTGAGCGCTCAGCAGATCGAGCGCTTCGCGCGGCCGACCGGTCGCGATCAGATCGCGTGCGATCTCCAACGGATGCGGCTGCCCGGAGGTCTCCAGGTCGTCGAGCGCATAGGCGTCGAAGCCGAAATCAGACACGGCGCCGATACTAACAGAGTCGCTGCTCAACCGATGAATTCCCGCCAATTACAGAGTCAGCTCGGGCCTTCTGGCCCAAAGCTTGTATACTCCCGCGCAATGTTTGTGGTCGCATGTTCCGGTTTCCCCGTGCCGGTCAGCCGATATTGGCGGGAGTTTGATGCGGTGGAAATCTCGGACACCGAAATCGCCATTCCGGGCGCCGGCACCGTGCGGCGCTGGATTCGGGAGGCGCCCAAGGGCTTCCTCTTCACGGTGGTGGTGCCCGGCTCGGTGAGCGAATCTGGTTTTCGGCGTACCAAAGAGAACAAGGCGACCTGCGAGGAAGTGGCCGCGCTGGCAAGCGACCTCAAGGCCAAGGCGTTGATTTTTCACGCCGATGAAACTTTCAAGCACGGCAAGGCAAACCGCGCCGCTCTTCGAGCGTTTCTAGGTTTTCTTCCATCGGACATGCCTCCGGTCGTCTTTGACTTGGAGGCTTGGAAGCCCGCCGACATCGCTGCCGCGTGCGGCGACCGGCCGGCCATCGCCGCCTACGACCCGCTGACCGACGACCCGCCCCCGGATTCGAAGATCGTGTACCTTCGCCTGCCGGGGCCGGCAGGCCATCGGTCGCGGTACGACGAGGCGTCGGTCGCCAAGATCGCCGATCACTGCAACAGCCTCGATCCAGAGCTGGGCATCTGCGTGTTCCGAAACATCGACATGCAGACGAACGCCCATCAGCTCACCAAGAGACTCGAGTAAGCGATGTCGGAATCGGCGCCGACGCCGACGGTCCTCACGCTCTCCGCGGACGAAGCGGGAGAGCGGATCGATCGAGTCCTGGCTCGGCTCTGCCCTGAATTCTCGCGCAGCGCACTCCAGCGCTGGATCGAACAAGGGCGGGTTGAGCAGTCCGGCGAGGTGGTTTCGCGCAAGACCAAGGCTGTGAACGGGGCGGAGGTCTCGATTCACCCGGCCCCGCCCGAGGCGATGAGCGCCGAGCCCCAAGCGATTCCGCTACAGGTGATGTTCGAGGATGACCACGTAATCATCGTCGACAAGCCGGCCGGGCTCGTGGTTCACCCGGCTCCGGGACACCCCGACGGCACCCTCGTCAACGCGCTGCTGCACCACGCCCAGGTTCAGGGCGGCTCGGATCCGCTGCGCCCCGGCATCGTACACCGGCTCGATAAGGACACCAGCGGGGTGATGGTGGTCGCGAAAACCCCCCAGGCCCACGAGCGGCTGGTCGAGATGTTTCAGGCACACAGCCTGGAGCGGGCCTACCTCGCCATCGCACTAGGAAGGCCGCCGCAGTCGATCCGCTACGAGACCCTGCATGCGCGGCATCCGGCGAATCGAAAGAAGTTCACCTCGCGCTCCGATCGAGGCCGCCGAGCGGTCACGGATCTAGAATCAATCGAGCTTTTGCACGGAAGCGCTTTGGTGCGCTGCCGTCTCGAGACCGGTCGTACGCATCAGATTCGGGTGCATCTCGCCGACCACGGGCACCCTGTCCTCGGAGATCCGCTCTATGGAAAGTCGATTGGGGACCCGAGGCTCCGCCGCGCAGCCAGTCAGCTGGGGCGCCAGGCGCTTCACGCTGCCGTCCTTTCGTTCGCCCATCCGGTGAGCGGCGAGGCGATGCGATTCGAAACCGAGCCTCCGGGCGATTTCCAGACGGCCTTGCGCTCACTTCGACGCG
>CBESWY010000132.1:0-7820 GCA_965533395.1 uncultured Myxococcales bacterium | reverse complement strand
GCTGGTGTGTTTCATTATTCCGATGATGTAGACGAGTGCGATGATGCCGTCGAAGGCGACGATGCCGTACTGCCATGACTCGGCCAGGCCTTTGGGGATCATGTAGAGGATGCTGACGACCGCGGTAAGTCGCACGAACCCTTGCCAGAAGATGATCGGCGCCCGGGCCGACATGTCCTGGGCTGACCAGACGAGCGCTGCGCCGGCGAAGATTAGAAACGCGCCGACGGTCATCAGTGCGCCAAAGTGAGCGTCCTGTGCTTCGAGGATTGCTGCGGCCCAGGTCGCAAGGCCGATCGGAATATCCAGGAAACCGGTAATCAATACGAATTTTCTAAGCACTCTGCACTCGCTTTCGCGCCCCGAACCGGGCGGCGGAGCGACTTTAGGCCAGCTGCTTGCGGCTGTCACTGGGTTCCTGGAAGAAGCGGCGAGCTGGCCGTTGCGCGGTTTGCTGCCAGAGCGTACCGTCTGCGGCTGTCGGGCAACGATTTCGAGGACCCCCGTGCGCACGATCCACTTCACACTCGCTCGACTGACCGCGGCTGCCGGATTGCTGCTGCTCGCCGCTGCGGGGTGCAGCAGCTCCTCGCCGGCGGTTCCCGTAGACGCGGGGCCGGTGGCGCTTCGGCGCCTCACGGCTGAGCAATTCACACGCAGCGTCCACGACGTGCTCGGCGAGCACGTGACGGTGCCAAGCCGCATCGACCCCGACGATCGACGCTCGGGGCTTCTTGCGGTCGGAGCTTCTTTTGCGAGCGTGACGCCGTCGGGCTTCGAGAAGTACGAAGCCGCTGCCGCTGCCGTGGCAGAGCAAGCGCTCGACGTGTCGCATCGCGATGACCTGGTCCAGTGCCAGCCTGCCGATGTCACCAGCAGCGACGCGGCTTGTGCCAGAACGTTCATCGAGGGCATTGGACGTCGGCTGTTTCGCCGTTCCCTGACCCAAAACGAGGCGGACGCGCGAGTCGAGATCGCCAATCAGGCCGCGGACACGCTCCGGGACTTCTACGCGGGCCTCGAGCTAGGGCTCATGAGCCTCCTCGTCTCGCCTGAGTTCCTCTTTCGCGTCGAGCTGGCAGAGGCAGACCCTGCGCGTCCGTCGACCATGCGCCTCAGCAGCATCTCGATGGCTTCGCGTCTCAGCTACCTCTTGTGGGACAGCACCCCAGACGACGAGCTCTTGTCGGCAGGAGAAGACGGCGAGCTGGCGACCGAAAGCGGTTTGGCAGCGCAGGTCGAGCGAATGCTGGTCTCTCCAAAATTCGAAACCGGCATTCGAGCCATCTTCTCAGACCTCTACGATTTCAAGCAGTTTGACGAAGGCCTCGTTCGCAAAGACAACGCGCTGTTTCCCGTTTACACGCAAACGATGGTCGTGGAGGCCAAGGAACAAACCCTGCTTACCATCGTTGCGCACCTGACTGCAGACGAGGACTACCGAGACCTCTTCACGACGCGCGAGACGTTCATGACCCGAGGGCTCGGCGTAGCGTATCGCCTGCCTGTCGCAACGGCGAACGGGTGGGAGCCGTACACCTTTCCCGAGGAGTCTCAGAGAGCTGGGCTTCTTTCGCACATCAGCTTCAACGCGCTCCACTCCCATCCTGGAAGAAGCTCGGCCACGCTTCGCGGCAAGTTCGTCCGCGAGGTGCTGCTCTGTCAGGACATCCCAACCCCGCCAGCCAACATCGACTTCTCGATCGTCGAAAACACCCAGGGCGAGCTGCGAACCGCGCGGGAGCGTTTGGAGACGCACGTCGCGAGCCCCGCCTGTTCAGGGTGCCACACGCTGACCGATCCGATCGGCCTCGCGCTCGAGAGCTTCGATGCAATCGGCATGTTTCGCGAGGAGGAAAACGGCGCTCCGATCGACACATCCGGCGAGCTGGACGGAATCTCATACGAGGACGCTATCGGCATGGGCGAGGCGCTCCGAGACAATCCAGCGCTCGGGCCCTGCCTGGTACGGACCCTGTTCCGCTACGCCGTCGGCCGGAGCGCCGAACCAGGTGAAGAAGCGCTCCTCGAATCGCTGGCCGAACGCTTTACCAATTCGGGCTACCGTGTGACCGAGCTCCTGCGAGAAATCGTGCTGAGCGATGGGTTCCGCACGACCTCCGGTCCCCGCGACGCCGAACCGAGCGGAGACGAGCCATGAAGCGGTTTGATCGGAGAGCGCTTCTTCGCGGAGCCCTCGCAGGTGGCGCGGTCTCGATGGGGCTTCCCCTGCTCGACTGTTTCCTGAACGCGAACGGGACCGCGCTCGCCCAGGGCGCGCCCTTGCCGCTCCGGTTCGGCGCTTGGATGTGGGGCTGCGGCGTGAACCCTTCCCGCTGGACTCCAAGCAGCGAGGGCATCGGCTTCGAACTGCCGATCGAGCTGCAAGCCCTCGACCGTGAGCTCGCAACGGGCGGCAAGCTTCGCGACCAGGTCAGCATCCTGAGCGGCTTCGACGTTCGTCTCGACGGACGTCCGAACTTTCCTCATACGGCCGGCTTGATGGGAACCCTGACCGGCAGCCTGCCGCTACAGGACTACACGGTGCCCGCGCCGACGCTCGATACGATCATCGCAGGTGAAATCGGCGGCTCGACGCGATTTCGCTCGCTCGAGATGTCGTGCACCGGCAATCCCAATCAGAGCTACAGCTACGAGAGTCAAAGCGTGTTCAACGCACCCGAAATTTCGCCGATGGCCTTGTACACTCGCGTATTTGGGCCGGAGTTCGCCGACCCGAACGCCGGTCCCTTCACACCGGACCCACGCGTCATGCTGCGGCAAAGCGTGCTCTCTGCGGTCAAGGACGATCGCGAACGACTGCTTCAGCGGGTTGGCGCACACGACAAGCAGCGGCTCGACCAGTACTTCACCTCGGTCCGACAGCTCGAGCAGCAGCTCGACATCTTGCTTGCAGGGCCGGCGGACCTCGAGAGTTGCGCCCGCGCGCCCGCACCGGGGCCGGAGAGCCCAGGAACCGAAGTCCGCCAGTCGATGGCGACCAACCAGCTAATGGCCAGCCTTCTTTCCTTCGCGCTCGCCTGTGACCAGACCCGCGTCTTCAGCATGATGTTCTCGGATCGCATTTCGGGCCTCCGCCAACCGGGGTCGAGCGCGCAGCACCATCAGCTCACCCACGATGAAGCGCTGGACCCGGCGATCGGCTACCAACCCGAAGCAACCGAGTTCGTCTACATTTCCATGGAAGCTTGGGCCGACTTCGTGGAACGCCTCGCTGCGATTCCCGAAGGCGATGGGACGCTGCTCGACAGCTGCCTCGTCTTTGGCCACTCGGACGTTTCGCTGGCGAAGGCCCACGGCATCACCGGAATCCCCATGATGATCGCGGGGACAGCACGAGGCGCGTTGAAGCCAGGCGTACACGTGGGGGGCGCGACTTCGCCGACCACGCGCGTCGGGCTGACGATTCAGCAGGTCATGGGTTTGAACACCGAGAGCTGGGGCAGCCGATCGATGGAAGCGACGCAGCCGGTCAGCGAAATCCTGGCGTGAGCACCGGCAGGTGGTCGACAATCTGTGATCCAAGACACAGTGCCGTGCCCTTCTCATTGACGCTGTAAAAATACACCTCGACACTGTGTAGAGGCGAGGTGGACTCGAAGGAGCGCCGCCCGCCGCAGTTTGGGGGGATTCGATGACGCGCTTCGCTTTTGTTTTTGGGGCATTTTGGATGACGACACTGGGCGCGAGCGCGCAGGAGCTGCCGGGGACGTTCTCAGTGGAGCAGAACGGCGTGTCGCTCACCGGAGAGGATGCGGAAGTCGTCGAAGACAGCCCGGAGACCAGAAAGGCTTACGAGAAGAAGGTTGGCGGCATCGTCTGGCTGGAGGCCACGGCTGGCCCGTCCCGCTTCAACGCCACGCAGTTTCGATCGCTCCAAATCGTTCCGGCAGAGGTGCAGTCGCTCATCCCGCGCGTCGTCGTGAAGGGCCCGGAGTTTGGGGCTGCGCTTCGCTTTCGCGCAGGCTCGACGACGATTGGCGCCCGGTTCAAGCGCGCGGACTACGAGCCCTTTGATCTCACCTCGATCGGCCTGGACCTAGGATTTCTGATTCGTGCGGTACCGTACGTGCACCCGTCGATTCGGCTCGGCTTCAACTACTACACGACGACAGGTGGCTTGGTGATTCCCGGCTACGACGGTCTCGTGAGCAACGTACGGAGCCAGGGCGGAGGTGCATCCATTGGCGCCGGCCTTCGAATCCCGATTGTGAGATGGTTGTCGATCGCCGCAGATTTCGATTACTCGATCATCGGCCTGATTTTTCGCGGCAACTACAACGTGGACGTGCCGGGATTGGGCTCGGCCGGGGGCAACTTCACCGCCGGCACCGCCGGCACCGCCATCGCAGGGACGTTTGCCCTGACGGTGCACCTGGGCGGCTAGCCCCCGACGTCTTCAAGCCACGTGGCGCCGGCCAAAAGTTCCGGTTATGCTGATTCGCGAGGCCGAAAGCAGTCGATGAAGATCATGGTCACCGGTGGCGCCGGCTTCATTGGTGCCAACTTTTTGAACGGCTTGGTACCCGAGCTCCAAGACCACCAATTCATCAACGTCGACAAGCTCACCTACGCTGCCAATCTCGGCAGTTTGAAGGCGATCGACGCGTTGCCGAACTACGCGCTTCGCAGGGTGGACATCACCGACATGGACGGCGTCGATGCCGTGTTCGACGAGTTTGACCCGGACCTCGTCGTGCACTTCGCCGCCGAAAGCCACGTGGACCGAAGCATTCTGGGCCCCCGCGAATTCGTCCGCACCAACATCGAAGGCACGTTCAACCTTCTCGAGGCTTGCCGGAAGCGCTGGTCGGGCGATGACAACCGGCTTTTTCATCACGTGAGCACGGACGAGGTTTACGGCTCGCTCGGCGACACCGGGCTCTTCGAGGAAACCACGGCGTACGACCCGTCGAGCCCCTACTCCGCGTCGAAGGCCGCAAGCGACCACATCGTTCGGGCCCACCACCGAACTTTCGGGCTGCCGATCAAGATCACGAACTGCTCGAACAATTACGGACCGATGCAGTTTCCGGAGAAGCTGATCCCTCTGATTATTTTGAACGCGGTCTCGCGAAAGCCTCTGCCGATTTACGGCAAGGGGCTCAACGTGCGCGACTGGCTCTATGTCACCGACCACTGCGAAGCGATTTGGTCGGTGATCCAGAAGGGTCGCGTCGGTCGCACCTACAACATCGGCGGAAACAACGAAATGCAGAACATCGAGGTGGTCGACACCCTTTGTCAGATCGTAGCCGAAGAAACCGACACAAACGTCACCGAAATTTTCGCGCTGAAAGAGTTCGTCACCGATCGCCCCGGGCACGACCTGCGCTACGCCATCGATGCCTCGCGAATCCGCGAAGAGTGCGGCTGGGAACCGAAGGAAACCTTTGACACCGGCATTCGCAAGACCGTCCAATGGTACCTGTCGAACGAGGACTGGGTGCGGGACGTGCTGTCGGGCGAGTACCGTAAGTGGATGGACCTGAACTACGGCGACCGGGCGGGATAGAGGGTAAGCATGATCAGCAAGGGCATCATCTTGGCGGGAGGAACCGGCACCAGGCTGCATCCGCTCACCAAAGGCTTGAGCAAGCAACTCATGCCGATCTACGACAAGCCCATGATCTACTACCCCCTGTCGACGCTGATGCTCGCTGGGATTCGCGAGGTGCTGATCATCACGACGCCGCATGAGCGGACGCTGTTTCAGGGTCTCCTCGGCGATGGTCAAAGCTGGGGCATGCGCATCGAGTACGCGGTGCAGCCGAGCCCCGATGGCCTGGCGCAAGCCTTCTTGATCGGCGAGGACTTCATCGATGGCGACGCCTGCGCGCTCGTGCTCGGCGACAACATTTTCTACGGACATGGGCTTCAAGGGCTGCTGGAGGAGAGCGCCCAGCAGGGCGATGGAGCGACCGTCTTCGGCTACTACGTGAGCAACCCGAGCGCATACGGCGTCGCCGAATTCAACGACGACGGCGTGGTGATCGGGCTCGAAGAAAAGCCGCAGCGACCGAAGTCCAACTACGCGGTTGCCGGACTCTACTTCTACGATCAGGATGTCGTCGCGCATGCCAAGGCGCTCGCACCCTCCGCGCGCGGAGAGCTCGAAATCACCGACCTCAACCGCAGGTACCTGGACGCCGGCAAGCTTCATCTGCAGAAGTTCGGGAGGGGAGTCGCCTGGCTCGACACGGGGACACCGGTCGCGTTGCTTCAAGCCGCCAACTTCGTTCAGACGATTCAGGAGCGCCAAGGTTTACGCGCCTCTTGCCCAGAAGAGATTTCGTTTCGAAGGGGCTGGATCGACACCGAGCAGCTGGCGCGACTCGCCAAGCCTCTCGAGAAGACCGAGTACGGGCAGTACTTGCACGCGCTGGCGGCCGGGCTGGACATCTGATGAGGGTCGAGTCGACCAGCATCCCCGGTCCGCTGATCATCGATCCTGCGGTTCACGGCGATGAGCGCGGCTTCTTCATGGAAACGTATTCGCGGGATCGATATGCCGCGGCCGGGCTTCCAAGCGACTTCGTTCAAGACAACCTGTCTCTGTCTGCGAAGGGCATTTTGCGCGGCCTTCACCTCCAGCACCCGAACGATCAGGGCAAGCTCTGCGGCGTCCTCGATGGCGAGGTGTTCGACGTGGCGGTGGACGTACGCGTTGGCTCACCCACCTTTGGCCGATGGGTCGGCGTGACGCTTTCGTCGCAGAACAAACGGCAGTTTTACGTTCCGCCCGGTTTCGCTCATGGCTTCTGCGTCCTCAGCGAGCGAGCGATGTTCTCGTACAAGTGCACGGACTTCTACTCGGCGCCGAGCGAGCTCGGGATCGCCTGGGACGACCCCGAGATCGGCATCGACTGGCCCATTTCATCGCCAACGCTGTCGGGCAAGGACCAAGCAAACCTCAGGCTGAAGGACATCCCGGCCGCGAAGCTTCCGCACTATGAGTGACATTCTCGTCATCGGAGCCGATGGCATGCTGGGCCGCTGCTGGACCGAGCTCCTCGAAAGCCGCGGAATTGATCACAGGGCGACGATGCTCGAGGATCTCGACATTCGAGATCGGGCAGCGCTCAATCGCTTCATCGAGCCCGGGACGAAGTGGGTCGTCAACTGCGCAGCTTACACGCTCGTCGATGCAGCCGAAGAAAACGAAGCCCTTGCGAACGAGGTCAACGGGCATGCTGTCGGTCGATTGGCAGACCAGTGTAAGCAAGTGGGTTCCAAGCTGCTTCACTACAGCACCGACTATGTCTTCGACGGAACGGCCCGGGTGCCCTATCCGACCAACCATCCCCGAAATCCGGTGAATGCCTATGGTCGAAGCAAGGCGATCGCGGAGGAGCTCATCGAGCGTTCGGGCGTTGAGCACCTTCTGGTTCGCAGCAGCTGGCTTTATGCCCCGTGGGCGAAAAACTTCGTGCTCACGATCCGCGATTTGGCGAGGACCCGGCAAAGTCTTCGCGTGGTCGACGACCAGCGAGGCCGGCCGACCGACAGCCGGCAGCTCGCCGAGGTGAGCCTGGCACTCGCCGAGCAGGGCAGCCGCGGCGTCTTTCACGTGACGGACGGGGGGGAGTGCAGCTGGTTCGAGCTTGCCGCCCTGATCGCCGACACCGTGAATCCAGAGTGCCGTGTCGAGCCCTGTACGAGCGAAGAGTTCCCGCGCCCCGCGCCGCGTCCCGCCTACAGCGTCTTGGACATTTCGGCCACGGAACGGGTCGTCGGACCGCTGATTCCGTGGGAGGCTCGCGTCCGTGACGTGTTGGGCCTCCTCGAGCCTTAGGCCG
>CBESWY010000131.1:0-7850 GCA_965533395.1 uncultured Myxococcales bacterium | reverse complement strand
TAATCCTCCCTGGCGCGGCATTCGCTTTGCTCTGCCTTGCCGGCGCTTTGCGCCGAGCTTCGCCCTTTGGGCTCGCGCTGCCGCCTGCTGGCCTGTGAGGTTTTTCCGTGCCCCGCTATGCGCGGCGCCAGCGGGGCCAGAGGGTGGCTACCAGCAACAGCGCTGGGATGGCGAGGAGCTGCGACGTGCTGAGGCCGATCAACTCGCCGCGTTCATCGGCCCGCAAGAACTCCAGGAGGAATCGGAGAATCGCGTAGAGCCCGATGAACGCAAGCATCACCTGGCCTGCGAAACGTTTCCTCGGTCGAAGCCAGAAGAGCAGAAAGGCCGTGATCACCACGCAGCCCAAGGCTTCGTAGAGCTGCGTCGGATGGACTGGAAGCGACGGCAAATGCGGAGCGTCCAGCAATCCCGCGCGCCACTGCGACTCGCTCGCAGGCGAGAACGGGGGAAAGCTCACGCCTGCCGGTCCGGCGGTCATCACGCCAAAGCAGCAGCCCCCCAAAAAGCAGCCCAGCCGGCCGAACACCAAGCCCAAAGAGATACCGATCGCAGCGATGTCCATTCCCCGGTAGAGCGGAACGCCTTCTCGTTTCAAGAACCAAATTCCGAACGCCGCCGCCGCGATGAGGCCGCCGTAATAGGTCAGACCACCCCTCCAGAATGCGGCCCAGGCGAAGCAGTCGCGCTCGGACGGTTGGCACAGCTCACGGGCGGCGTCCCAAATCCCCTCGGCACGCGCGCACTGTGCGGCGGTGATCTCCCAGGCGACCTTGCTCGGGTCGGTGCACAGGTGCACGTAGTCCCAGAAGTAGCCGTCGACGAAGACGTGCAAGAGACGAGCGCCGAGGACGCCGAGGATCACGGAGAAAAGACCGAGGTCAATGAAGGTGTCCGGGTTGAGCCCGTCGTTCCGAGCGAGCCGGGCGGACAGCCAGGTCGCCAAGGCAAAGCCGATCAGAAGGAGTGTGAAGTACGCTGGGATCGGCTCCCCGAAGATCTCCGCGAGCGTCGGGAGCATTCAGCCGGACTCTAACACGCGCGCTCAGCCTGCCTGCGTCTCAGCGCGTTTGGCGGCCAGTCGCTTCTCGCGCCGCCCGTCCATGAAGCCTTCGATGAGGATCAGGGTGACACCGATTGTGATCCAAGCGTCGGCAACGTTGAACGTGGGGTACGCCCAGCGGTTATCGAGGTGGAACCGGACGAAGTCGACGACATAGCCAAGGTTGACTCGGTCGACGAAGTTACCGATCGCACCGGCGACGATCAGGGGAACGCTGATGGCAAATAGGCTGCCCCCGCGTCCGGTGACGAACATCCAGAGGAGGAGAACGACAGCACCCGCGGCGGCGAAGTAGAACACGCCCTTGCGCACCGCGCTTGGCATGTCGCGCATGAATCCGAACGCGGCACCACAGTTTTCGGCGTAGCGAAACTCGAGCAGGCCGTCGATCAGCACGACCGGCGGGCGCTGACTTCGCTGGGCCTCGGTCCGCCCGAATTCATTGGGCTCGCAGGCCGGGTCCGAGGCCCGTGGGGACGGCTGTGAAAGCCGCTCGAGCGCCCACTGCTTCGTGCCCAGGTCCATGGCGGTCAGGACGCCGATGGCGGCGAGGCACAGGACCAGTGCCTTTCGGGAGCGCGGTGTGCGAGTCACGGCCGGCGACTGTAACAGTTGGGCCGATGGGGTCAAATCGACCTATTTTCAGTGAAAACGCTATAATTACAGACTTTTACAAGATTGTGACACAAGCGCGATTGCGGCTGTATCACATTGTGTTACACCTGGCGCATGGGCGACGAGGATGAGAAGAAGAGGCAGAAGACCGGGCGAAAAGAGCGGGTGCTCCATACCCGTGTGCCGGCGGTTCTCGAACAGGAGCTGAAGCGGGTTGCCAGCGCGTGGCGCGTCCCGGTTTCCAACGTCGTGCGAGCGCTCCTCGAGGATGCGCTCGACACCATCGACGTCGTTGGCGCCAAGGCAGAGGGTGAGCTTCGCGAAGTGGCCAAGCTGCTTGCCTCCGAGCGCCACCGGTTTCGCCGGAAGTCTTCCGAGCAGCTGAGCAAGATCCCCGGGACCCGCGAACCGCTGTCCGATGCGATCGAGATCGCAGCTCCCCCGAAGCCCGCCTCGGACCCGCTGGAGGGCGCCGTTGGGGTCACGCCCATCATTCTGGTTCACGACGCCGTGTGTGGCGTCACGGGCGCAACGCTCGCCGCCGGGTCCGAGGCCTACATGGTCCTTTTCGAGGAGGCGGGCCGACAGCTAATTACGGGCAGGGACGTCCTGCCCCGCGCATCGACACCCAACGAGGAGAAAGCCGATGACTGAACAACAGAAGATCCAATCCACCATCGAAGACAACGTCAACGCAGCCGCCGGCCAGGTCGGCAAGACCGCGGAAGGCGTCGTGACGTTGAGCCGCAGGGTCGCGGGGCTATGGCTGGGGGTGACGCGCACCGCAATCGAAGCGGCGGCAGACACCCTCACGTCCACCTCCGAGGTCGTCAGCGCGATCGCGGAGTCCATGGGCGCGCTTTCTGACCGCCTCCAGGGCACGACGAAGAAGGCCTGATCCCAAGCCGACGGACCGCAGCACCGTTCGAGGTTCGGCGGGGGCGGCGTTTTATCGCCGCGCCGCCGGCCCGTCGGCTACGGGGTTTTCGGTGAACCGGGCGCGGTCTTTTGGTCCATGGGCCCATGCGGGAGATGACGCGCTTCGCGAAGGTGCCGAAATGCGTTGATGCCCCAGCGAGTTAGGAAATAAAGGGGAGGCGCGACGAACAGCCCGCACACGAGCGCGCCTATCCAAAGCTCCCCGCCGGTGTTCGCCAAGAGCCCCCCGACGTCGGCCCAGAACTGGCCTTCGAGCAGGCGATCGAGGTTGCCGTTCTTGAGCGCGCGTCCGGTATTGCCTAGCCAGGTCTTGATCGTCGCACGCGTGACTTCTTTTTCGGGATGCAAGACAGCGGCTCCGACCGACCAGGTCGTGTAGTAGAGCGGTACTGCGGTGAAGGGGTTGCTGATGAACAAGACCGGGATCCCCGAAATCTTGTTGGCGCGCAGCAGAGCCGCGATCGGGATGTACAGGACGATCTGAAGGCCGAGGGTTGGCGTGAACGCGATCATCGTGCCGAGGAAGACGCCCCAGGCGATTCGGTGCGGCGTGTCGTCGAGGTGAAGAATGTTGTGGAAGACGATCTGCTGGAGCCGTCGCCACAGGTCGCGGACGTTCATTGGGGAACACCCCAACCACCACCTCCGGGCGTTTCGACACGGAGCACGTCGCCGGGCGAGACTTCCACGCTGACGCGGTGAGCGAGCTGCTTGCCGTTGAGTAGATTCATGCCCGGAGTCCCTGGATCGCCGCCCCGCATACCATAGGGCGGGACCCTGCGCCGCTCGGAGAGCACGGAAACGCGCATGGGCGATAGGAATTCGAGCTCGCGGACCAAGCCATCGCCACCCGGCTGGGCCCCCGCTCCGCCGGAACCATGTCGCAGCTCGAAGCGGCGAACCCGAATTGGGAACCTGTTTTCGAGAACCTCAGCATCGGTGCACTTGGAGTTGGTCATGTGCGTATGCACCCCGGAGGCGCCCGCGCGATCCTTCGTCGCGCCGGCTCCGCCGCCGAGGGTTTCGTAGTATGCGAAGCGATCATCGCCAAAAGTGATGTTGTTCATGGTCCCTTGGCTCGCAGCGGCCAGTCCGAGGGCGCCTAAAAGAACGTCCACGATCCGCTGCGAGGTCTCCACGTTGCCCGCGGCGACCGCCCGTTCAGGCTCTGGGCTCAGCAAGGAACCTTCGGGAATGCGAACGCGGACTGGGCGCATGCAGCCGCTGTTGAGGGGAATGGGTTTACCGACCAGCACCCGAAGCACGTAGAGGATCGCCGCCATCGTGACCGCGCGCGGTGCGTTCAGATTGTTGTCGAGCGCGCGGTCCGTCCCCTCGAAGTCGATCTCCATGACGCCGCCGCGAACGGTGACTCGCACCGCGATGCGCGCCCCGTCGTCCATTTGATCTTCGAACTCGTGCTCTCCGTCGGGCAGATTTTCGATCGCCCGGGTCGTCAACTCCGCCGCATTGTCCTGGATGTGTTGCATGTACGCGCTGACCACCTCGATGCCGTAGCGCGCGAGAAGCCCGTCGAGCAGCTGCATGCCTTTCTCATTGGCCGCGATCTGTGCCTGGATGTCCGCCAGGTTTTCGTCGGGATTGCGCGCCGGATGAGGGCCAGCGTTCAGCGCGTCGCGCACGAGCTGCTCTCTGAAGGCGCCGTGTTCGACGATCGCGAGGTTCCGCAGGACGACGCCCTCTTCTTCGAGCCGGGTCGAGAACGGTGGCATGGATCCGGGCGTGACCCCACCAACGTCGGCGTGATGTCCGCGCGACGCGACCACGAACTGGAGTGCCCCGTCGGCGTCGTGCACGGGAGTGACGACCGTAATGTCGGGCAGGTGTGACCCGCCGGCGGCCGGATCATTGGTCGCGAACACCTGGCCGGGCTTCATGGCGGGATGCTCCGCGAGTACGGCGCGAACCGATTCGCTCATGGCACCAAGGTGGACGGGGATGTGCGGCGCGTTAGCCACAAGGCCCCCTCGCGCATCGAAGACCGCGCACGAAAAGTCGAGGCGGTCGCGGATGTTCGTGCTCATCGCGGTGCGCTGCAGAACGACGCCCATCTGTTCAGCGATCGACTTGAACTGGTTGTGGAAGACCTCGAGCAGCACCGGGTCGACGCCAGTCTCGGCGAGCTCGTGCGCGCCCCCAATCTGTGTGTCGCGCAGAATCAGGTAGTCGCGCTCGGTTCGAATCGCGACAAAGCCGACATCCACGACGACGGTTCCGGTGGCGTCAAGCACGAGCGCTGGGCCCGGGATCTCCGCGTCGATTGGAAGGCTTTCCCGGAAGTAGACCGGCGCTTCGACCAAGGCCCCGGCCGACCAAAGCTTGGTGCGGCGAACCGGCTCGCCGGTGCCCGCCTCCACCTCGGGAAGCTTCGGATTCTCGCTGCTCAACTCCACCGCGAGTCGCAGCGTGGCCGCTTCGACCGGGCGATCGGGCCGGGTGTATCCAAACTCGCGCTGATGGAGCGCGTCGAACGCCGAGCGCATCTGGGCCGCGTCGGCCCAGTCGACCGAAAGCGTTGCCTCGGTTCCTGGGTAGCGAAGTGCGACCTGGCGCCGGATGTTCCAGTTTGCCTCGGGCCCGGCATCGCGCTCGAGCGCCGCGCGGCCCGACCTCTCGAGCAAAGAGAAGTCGTCCTCCCATCGCTTGGGCAGGGGCGCATCGAGGCTCACGCGCCCCGCGTCGCGCTCACCGTGCCACTCGAAGTTGGCGACTCCCATTCCAAATGCCGAGAGTGCGCCGGCGTACGGGTGGAAAACCAAGCGTCGAATCCCGAGTCGTCGCGCGATCAGACATGCGTACTGGCCACCTGCGCCGCCGAAGACCACCATCGCATGCGTGCGCACGTCGTGGCCGCGGCCAACGGACACTTTTTGAATGGCGGCCGCCATGTTCTCCGTCGCAACCCGCAGGAAGCCGTGTGCAACCTGGTCCGCGTCGCGCTCGATGCCATTCGCTCGGAGCGCGGAAGCGATTTGCTCGAGCTTCTTTCGAGGTTTTTCTTGGTTCAATGCGAATGGAAACCGGTCTCCCACGAGCCGCCCGAGGCAGAGCGAAACGTCGGTCAGCGTCAGCTCTTCGGCGTCCGGTTTTCCGTAGGAAATCGGTCCCGGGTCCGCACCGGCGCTTTGCGGGCCGACGGTCATGCGTTTCGATTCGAGCCTGCAGATCGAGCCCCCGCCCGCAGCGACTGTGTGGACCTCGATCATCGGCGCTCGGATTCGGACGCCTCCAATCTGGCTTTCGAAGACCCGTGACACCTGGCCCGCGTAGCGCGACACGTCCGTTGAAGTGCCGCCCATGTCGAAGCCGATGGCTTCGGCCAGGCCAAGCTCGTCGGCTACTGCGCCGGTCGCCACCACCCCTGCGGCCGGGCCAGATAGAACCGCGTTGCGCCCGATGAACGCGTCTGCGTCGACCAGGCCACCGTTGCTCTGCATCATGCGCAGTCGCCCTCGCCCGAGCTCTTCTTCGAGCTCGTGCATGTACCGCGTCAGCAACGGGGTCAGGTACGCGTTGGCGGTGGTGGTGTCGGTGCGGCCAAGCAGACCGAGCTCGTTCGAGATCTCGTGCGACACCGAGACATGGGCGAAACCGAGCTCCGCTGCGATCGCGGCGACCTGCCCCTCGAGCGCCCCGTCGCGGTACGCGTGCATCAGCGAGACTGCTACCGATTCAGTGCCGTGCTGACGGGCTTCTTCGAGCGCCCGGCGGAGCGCAGTCAGGTCGAGCGGGCGCAGCAAGGAGCCATCGGCGGCCATCCGCGCACCAACTTCAACGACCTCCTCGGCAAGTGGTTCAGGCTTCTCGATCTCGAGCGCGAAGAGCTCGGGCCGCGTCTGATCACCGATCCAGCTCAGCTCCCCGAAGCCTTCGTCGGCGATCAGCACGGTCCGGCAGCCACCGCGCTCGAGCAGCGCGTTGGTGGCCAGAGTCGTTCCCATTCGGATCTCCGCCGAGGGAATCGGCTCGCTGGCCTCGATGCCAAGGAGCGCACGGATGCCCAGGAGGGGCGCCTGGTCGGACGAGAGCACCTTGGTCACCCCGATGGCCCCAGTGAGCCGATCTCGATGGATGCAGTCCGTGAAGGTTCCTCCGCGGTCGATCCAGAACTGGTGCCGGGGGTTCGGCGGGGACATCCAGCCCTGCATCGAAGCACGCTGCCCCCCGGGGTCAAGAGCGGCGCTGCGATCTAAAACAGAACGCCGAAAACTAAGCCTAAAGAGCTACACAAGGTCGATAATTGAGTGAGTGCGGCGCAGAGCCGAGAATTTTTCTGGTTTTCAAACGAGTTTCCTGGACATATACAGGCCAGCAAGACAAGGGAACCAAGGACGATGGACACGGAAGAATTTACTGTCTCGTCCGTGATACCTGCGAGTCCAAATCGTATTTATTCCGCATGGATGGATGAGCGCCATCATTCCGCTTTTACGGGAGCGCGGGCTACGGTGGACCCCTGGGTGGGCGGTCGAGTGGTTGCAGACGATGGTTTCATCGACGCTACGCAGGTCTATTTGGTGACCGGTAGCCGCATCGCCATGACTTGGCGTACCCGGGATTTTCCCAAGGGGGCCAACGACTCGCAGGTCGACATCTCGTTTTCTCCGGTGGCTGGCGGCACCAAGGTCGAGGTGGCCCACAGCAAGATCCCCGCCGGCCTCGGAAAGGCCTGCGAGAAGATCTGGAAATCGTTCTATCTGGGTCCCATGACGAAGTATTTCGGTGAGCCGGACGCCATGCGGGCAGCCTACTGGGCCGCCAAGAAGGCGGGCCACCTGCCCCTCTCTGGAATCAAGGCGAGCCGGCCGGGGCCGAGGCGGCCTTTCGTTCCCGCACCACAGCCTCCCGCCGAGGAGCCGGGCGACGACGAGGACGAGGACGAGGAGCGTCCGAAAAAGACCCGCAAGCGTGTCGAGACCAAGCCGATCGACCTTCGGGAGCTAGCGCAGGCTCAGGCTCAAGCCCGGAAGTTGGCCGCTCGCAAGAAGGCCGAAACCAAGAAGAAGGCCGAAGCGGCGCGCAAGCAGGCGGAAGCCGTTCAGCGAAAGCTGGAGGCCAAGAAGAAGGCCGAGGTGCTGAAGCTCAAGCAGGCCGAGGCCAGGCGAATCGCTGCGGAAAAGAAAGCCGAGCTAGCGCGCAAGAAGGCGGAGGCGAAGGCAAAGGCCGACGTGATCAAGCGTAAGAAGGCGGACGCCAAGAAGAAGGCGGACGC
>CBESWY010000130.1:0-7954 GCA_965533395.1 uncultured Myxococcales bacterium | reverse complement strand
GTCGGCGTACCCTCGCGTCCGGCGCAAAAACTGCGTATTTGGAGATCTGCCCGCAAGCGTTGCCGAACGGCGAGGGAGCAATAGGCTCTCGCGGGGGCTTTATGAAATGGCACGCACTTTGCTGACGCTTTTAACTGGATTTCATGTACCAAATGGCCTCCAGCGTTCTGACGGTTACCGACCTGACCTCTGCGAGCTACAAGCTCGTGGGCTTTGCTGCCCTCATTGCGGGCGCTACCGACGGCGAGGTGGTCCTGGTTTCAACCTACGGGGGCGGTGGGAGCCGGCGCTCCGAGCCTCCCCCCTCGATGCGTGACAATGCCGACGGCTGGCGCGACCGCGTCGAGGCCAGGCTACGCCAGGAGGGGCAGCTTTTGGAGCGGCAACGGCAATGGTGCGCCGATCGCGGTGTTCGCTGCCGGGCCGAGCTCTATGAAGACGGGCACTGGCCGGACTACGTATTGCAGAGTGCCAAGCGCTCCCGGGTCGACCTGATTCTGCTTGGCATTCAGCTGAGCGGCGGCTCGGACCAGCCCAATCCGATCGACATCCGGAGGCTCGCCGCGGAAGCTCCCTGTCCGGTGAGCATGGTCAGGCTCCCGGCGCTCGCCTCTTTTTGACAGGGTCACGGCCTGCTAGCCCTTGACAGGAGGGTCGCAGTTTCTTAGCCAGGCCGAATGGCCGACGCCAGCCTTCTCTCGGCGCTCAAGGATTACGTGGGGTTTGACGCCGACTGCGCCCGCCGCCTCCAGGCGATGCGTACTCGGATGCAGCCCTATCACGAGGGCATTGTCGACCAATTCTACGAGGCCATCCTCAAGGACCCGGGCGCGCGCGCCGTCCTAAAGAGCGAAGACCAGATCCGGCGGCTTCGGTCGTCCTTGCTGCATTGGCTCGAAGGCCTTTTCACCGGACCGTACGAAACTGCGTACTACGAAAAGCGCGCCCAAATCGGCCGCGTTCACGTGAAGGTTGGGCTCGAGCAGCGCTACATGCTCGGCGCGATGAATCTGATCCGAATCGGGCTTCATCGCGCGGTATCGGATTCGTCTCCGGACGGTCTCGGGGTCTTCGAAGATCACAGCGTCATCGACCAGATTTGCGACATCGAGCTCGCGATCATGCTCGAGACCTACCGAGAAGACTATGTCCTGAAGAAGACCGCGGAAGCGGAGTCACTCGCCGTGATGGGGAGGCTGACCGCCGGGTTGGCCCACGAGGTACGAAATCCCCTCAACGCTGCCAAGCTTCAGCTCGATGTTCTTCGACGCACGGCCTCCCACGTAGAGGACGCGTCGACACGCCGGAAGATCGAAAGGCGAACGAACGTAGTGCAGGACGAGCTCCGGCGCTTGTCACTCTTACTCGACGATTTTCTGAACTTGGCGCGCACGCAGCGCATGGAGCCGATCCGTTGTAATGCCAGCACGCTGCTCAGCGAGGTTCTGGAGCTGCGTCGACCGGAGATAGAATCACAGGGCATCGATTTCATCGAAAACATCGATTCTGTATCCTGCGTCCTTTTCGCGGAGCGCGATCGTCTCAAACAGGTCGTCAACAACCTAATCACCAATGCCGTCGAAGCGGTGGCCAAGTGCAATCAGCCGAGTATTCAGATCGGCAGTCGGATGCTCAGCGATGACCGGTGGGAAGTCGCGGTGATCGATAACGGTTCCGGGGTGCCGAGCGAGGTCGCGGGGCGGGCATTCGAATCCTTCGTCACGACCAAAGAGGCCGGCACCGGCCTTGGCCTTGCGATCGTCAAGCGAATCGTCGACTTGCACGGAGGCGCGGCTAAGCTGACGTCTCTACCCGATGGCGGCACCTGCGCCTCGTTTTGGATTCCGACGGGGACCTAGTCCAGGATTGGGTTTTGGTAGCCCCATTCTTTGACTCGGTACTGGATTTTTCGCTGACTGATGCCGAGGATCTCGGCTGCGCGCGCGGTCGAACCATCGACTGCATCCAGCGTCCGTAGAATCGCGACCCGTTCGAGCTCGGACATCGTGATGCCTGGAATCAGCGCCATCACCGAACCGTTCTGCAGGTCCCCGTGGGCTGAGGTGGGCAAGTCTTCGCGTTGGATAAGCTCGTTTTCGCACATGACCACGGCCCGTTCGATCGCGTTTTCGAGCTCTCGAACGTTGCCGGGCCAGGGATAGATCATCAGGTGCTGCAACGCTTCTTCGGACAGACCTTGGACCGGGCGGTCGTTCTGCCCAGCGTACTTGCGCAGAAACGCATGGGCCAGCAATGGAATGTCGCTTCGTCGAACCCGGAGTGGCGGCACGTCGAGCTGAACTACCTTGAGCCTATAGTAGAGGTCTTCGCGGAACTTTCCCTCGTCTACCCGTTGCTTCAAGTTGCGGTTGGTGGCCGCCACGACTCGGACATCGACTTTGAGCGTTTCATTTCCTCCGACCCGCTCTAATTCGCGCTCTTGAAGGAAACGCAGGAGCTTGATTTGGACGCTTACTGGGATTTCGCTCACCTCGTCGAGAAAAAGCGTGCCGCCGTCGGCCTGCTTGAACCGCCCCTCGCGCCGCGTCATCGCGCCCGTGAAAGAGCCCCGTTCGTGGCCGAAAAGCTCGGACTCGAGCAGTGTTTCGCTCAAGGATGCGCAGTTGAGCTTGATGAAGGGCTTGTCTTTGCGCTTCGAGTTCTGGTGTATGGCCGCGGCGATCAGCTCCTTGCCCGTGCCGGTTTCGCCATGGATCAGCACGGTCGCTCGACTCCGCGCGACCTGCGCGATGTTCTTCATCAGGCGCTGCATCGACGGATGCTCGCCCAGAATGTTGCCAAGTTGAAAGCGCTCGTCGAATCGTTCTCGTAGCTGCGCGGCTTCTCGTGATAGACGGGTCCGATCGAGCGCGCGGTCGACGAGCGCCATCACGGCATCGAGCTCGAGCGGCTTGGTGAGATAGCTCTCGGCGCCGAGCTTGATCGCTTTGACGGCGGTATCGATGGTTGCAAACGCCGTCATCACGATGAACGTTGTGTGGGGCGACATCGGCCGTCCGCGTTCGATCAGCGACAAGCCGTCCATCCCCGGCATCTTGAGGTCGGTCAAAACGACATCGGGATCGACCTGGCCCAACTGCAGGAGCGCCGTGCGTCCGTCGGCAGCGGTGCTCACGGAATAGCCAGCGTCGTCCAGGAGCTCCGCGAGCGCGTTTCGCGCGTTCGCTTCATCGTCGACGATCAACACACGGCCTTTCGAGCTTGCGACATTTGTTCGATTGGCGGTGTCGGTGAAGTCGGATGCTGTGTTTACACTAGTCATAGTTACTCTGCTTTGCGGTTGACGCGCCAGGATCTGGCACTTCGATTTTTAGGCGCGGGCGGGTGCGTCTTCGGCTCCCGGGAGTCCTGCCGAGCGGGCGGCGGCGAGCTGCGTGTACTCCGCGAACGAAGCCTCGAGATCCTCGACGAACTCGTGGACGTCTGGAAATGACTCCCAGTCCGCGTTCAACCCAAAGTGAAGCCCGCCGGCGTAGCTGAACAAAGCGATGCCCAGATTCTGGTTTTGCATCAGCGGAACCATCGGATAGATCGCCTTCATGGGCGCGTTGAGCAGGTAAAGGGGGAAGGGCGGGCCCGGCACGTTTGTGATGATCAAGTTGTACGTGCGAAGCTTCATGGCGACGAGGTAGAGCTCGGATACGATACGTTTGGTCGTCAGGTCCGCGACTTCTTCGATCAGCGCGGCGCCGCCGGTTTGGTTGGACTCCTTCTTCAGCTCGGTCGTCACATGAATGACCTTCCTGAGGCGCTGGAGGGGATCCGGTTCGGACACCGGCAGGTCTGCGAGGAGGAGCGCTACCTGATTGCCGACGGTCGACCCACCGGCTTTGCGAATGTTCACCGGCAGAGCGGTACGAAACCCTTCGATCGAGTCGACGTCCGAGCCCCGCCGCAAAAGGAAGCGACGTACTGCGCCCGTCACCGTGGCAACGACCATGTCGTTGATCGTTCCACCCAGCGCGTTCTTGACCGCCTTCACGTCGTCGAGCGCGAATTGAACCCAATCGAATCGGCGGTAGGGGCTGATATCCTGCTCCGTAAAAATCGTCCTCGGAGCTGGCTTCATGCCCGAGCGAAGCAAGCTCGATAGGCCCTGGAAGTTCTGCCGAACCCGCGGCAAGAAGTGGCTGAGCTTGCGAAGGCCGTCGATGCGGTGGTTGGTCTCGCCAACGAGAAGCTGTGTGCGGCTAGGAGCTGGGCGTGGCTTCCATTCCTGCGGATCGCGCTCCGGGGCGTCAGGGCTGACTGTCAACAAGGCCTGCAGAAGCTCAACCCCGGCGATGCCGTCGACCATGCAGTGGTGCACTTTGATGATCAGGGCAAAGCGGTCGTTCTCGACGCCCTCGACCACCCAGAATTCCCAAAGTGGACGGCTTCGATCGAGATGCTGCGAAAAGAGTCGACCCACCAGTCGTTTGAGCGAACGCTCATCACCGGGCAGAGGCAAGCGGGTGTGGCGCAGATGAAAGTGCATGTTGAAACGGTCGTCATCGACCCAGACCGGGTGCCCATACCCAGGGATCCACTCCACGCGCTGTCGGTAGCGGGGAATCGAGTCCACTGCCGCCTCGGTGTATCGGGTGAGGCGTTCGATATCGAGACCTCCGTGCTCGAGCTTGAGAGGCCTCGCATCGAAAATCAGAGCGGCGCCCACATGCATCGGAGCGGACTTGCTCTCGACGTCGAGGAACGTCGCGTCCAGAGCGCTCAATCGCTCGTAGAATGTTTCCGGCATAGCGTGAAGAGGACTAGCAAGATGTGAGCCCACGTATCTGGTAGCCAATAGACCGATTCTTCGGTGTAGGATGCCCTCTGGAGACGCATATTCTGCGTTCTCGATCTTGGCAAGCGCAAAATACGCGTCCCACTGTGCTCGGCTTGGCAGTGGCACAGAACATGCTTCGACTGCGGGGCATGGCGCAGCTTTTGGTCCGAGATCTCATGACGCAGCCGGTCAAGACGGTCGGTCCGACGAGCCCCCTTCGGGAGGTCATCCAGTTGATGGACGCAGGCCATATCCGCCACGTGGCTGTCGTCGACGACTCTGGGCGCCCACTGGGGCTGATTTCTCATCGAGATGTCCTGCGCAGTCAGGAAGGAAGTCTCTCCGGTGCCCTGTCGACCGAACAGGCGCACATGAACCGCTGGATCGAAGCCCGATGGGTCATGACGAAAGACGTGCGCACGGTGTATCCCGATACACCTGCGTTGGATGCTGCGCAGACCCTACGGTCGCATGCCTACGGCTGTGTTCCGGTGGTCGAGAATGGCAGGCTCGTTGGCATGCTAACCGACTCGGATTTCGTCGAATATGCGATTAAGACGCTTTCCGATCCCGGCCTGTGAATCGGGGACTGCCAAGCCATTGCTCGTGCCGCATCGAACTGGCACGGCGCTTGCTGTAAGATTCGACCTATGGCCATCAAGACGATCGTTGTGGGGACCGACCTCGGTGAGTCTGGCCACCGGGCGATGCGGCTTGCGATCGCGACTGCTCGGGCAAGCAACGCAACCCTTTGGCTGGTGCACGCGAGCGAGATGGGGTTGGAGCATGCGTGGCCTGACCTGCCGGTTGGTGCGCGGTCCGCTGCTCAAGCCCTTCGCGAGCGATTGAAGGGCCGCTTCGAGAACTCGCTGCAAGAGCTCGAAAGCGAGCGCAAGGCGTGCGAAGACCTGGGCCTGAGTTGCCAGACGTCCTGCGAAGAAGGCCGTCCCTGGGAAACGATCTTGCGCACCGCCGTTTCGGTCAATGCCGATCTGATCGCCGTGGGGGATCCGGTCGGAGCCATCGGCCTGCCTGAGCGCCTGCTTGGGTCGACGGCGGAACGCGTCGTGAGGCAAGCCCCTTGCTCGGTGCTGGTTTCGTGTGGGCGCCTTCGCGCAGACTACAGCGGGGCGCGTATCGCCGTGGGCGTTGATTTCTCTCCGCATGGGGTCGAGGCCGTTCGCTGGGCGCGCGATGTGGCCAGCGTGATTGACGGCGAGGTGTCCTTGCTCCACGTCGTGCCGCACCCGATCACGGAGAGCAGGATGCCGACGGAGTGGCCAAGCGTGCTCGAAGGCCTCGCGTCCGCGGCACGCTCGCGGCTCGAGCAGCTCATCTTGAGCGAAGGCCTGAAGCCAAGCACGACGGTACAGGTACTGGACGGGCCGATAGGGAAGACGATCTGCAATGCCACGGCGAGCATCAACGCGGACCTGGTGTTTGTCGGCTGCAGGGGGCAGGGCAGGCTTCGAGGCATGATGCTTGGCAGCGCCTCGCAATACTGCCTTCGCTATTCGCCGGTTCCGGTTCTCACGGTTCGTCCGTGAAGCGAGCGCTAGCCGTTGAATGTCGCTTCGAGCACGCGTCGCACCTCGTGCACGGATCGCGAGGTGTCCAGCGCTAGATGCTCGGACGCCCTAAGCTCCTCGACCGGCTCGAATCGCTTCTCGAACTCCTCCAACAAATCGGTTCTCGCGTCACTCTCGTGCGGCCCCCCGCTTTCACGCGCGGCGAGACGATCCAAAATCAGTGCGCGGGGGGCTCTGCACTCGACCAGTATGAAGGGGACTTTGTGCTGGTTCGCCAAGCGCCGCGCTGCATCTCGCATCGCGCGGGTGCGAAGAGAAGCGTCGATCACGACCGGACGTCCGGACGAGAGTACGATGTCGGCACGTTTCAAAATCGCCTCGTAGACGAATTTTGTAGCGCTTGGCGAGTAAGCCCCCGACCAAGCTCCGCCTGACAGTGGTTCGGTCGGCTTTCGGTCCATGAGTTGCTTCCGAGTCCGGTCCGAGCTGAGCACTGGGGCGGCGAGCAGGTCACCGATCGTCGCCGAGGTCTGGCTCTTTCCGGCGGCGATCATCCCTCCCACCGCGACGACCCGCGGGGGCACGAGCGGTGGGCGCTCGAACGCCAGAGCTAGAAGGAAGTAGCGCCTCGCCTCCAGCCCTGCCCGTTCCCTTGCCTCGGGGGACGCCTCGGTGTCCGCGGCGAGCAGTGATGCAACCTTGCCGCGCACGAAGGCCCGGTAGCTCTCGTAGAAGTTGACCACCGAATAGAGCTCGTAGTCGTTCGATTCGCGTGCATACCGGGCGAGAAACCGCTCCGCAAGGTCCACCCGGCCGTGCCAGGCAAGGTCCATCGACAAAAACGCAATGTCCGCGCAGACGTCTCCGTATCGGAAACGGTCGTTGAACTCGATGCAGTCGATGATCGAGATAGACCCGTCGGACTCGAAGTACACGTGCTCGAGTCTCAAGTCCCCGTGGCCGTCTCGGACACGCCTGGCAGCGATTCTCGCCACGAAAGGAGCGTCGTTGCGGAGTGTCTGCACTTGCCAGGCCTCGACGTCGCGGACTTGCTCCGGCGTCAGATAGTCCCCGATCGAGTCCCGGGTTTGTTCGAAGTTCTCCTCCACGTTTTTGCGGATCATCTCGATCTCACCGTGCTTGGAGGTTTCCGCATCGCAGCGCACGCTGTCGTGAAACCGCGCGATGTGGGCCGCGAGCGAGTCGATGTGTTTCGGCGTCAACAAATTGGATCGCAAGAGCTCGTCTGCCTGGCTTTCAATGGAGAGACGGCGCATCCGAACGGCCCAGTCCACGGCCTTGCCCGCGCCTGCGATTCGATGAACGCCCGAAGCGTCGACCGTGATTGGCACCGCATCGAGATAGACGTCCGGCGCGAGCCGACGGTTGAGCTGCAGCTCTGCGTCGCACGCCGCTCGTCGCTTCTCGAGCGTCGTGAAGTCGAGGAAGCCCAAGTCGACGGGTCTTTTCACTTTGAAGACCTCCTCGGCGCCCAAGAAGACCCAAGAGATATGCGTCTCCACCAGCTCGAAGCCGCTGGCCTCGAGATCCGCTTTCAGCGTTCCCATCACATTCCTGAGCAGCGAGGCCGCCAGTATACCCTTGGAGAAGCTTTGGCCCACGCGCTAGGCTTTGG
>CBESWY010000129.1:0-8059 GCA_965533395.1 uncultured Myxococcales bacterium | reverse complement strand
CGATTCGGTTTGGCTCCAGACGCCCAGCAGCTGGTGGCCGTCCTGGACCGGAACTTCTCGCAAACCCTGTCCGCAGCGTCTGCACACGGCCTCTCCGACTCGCAGATTCAGGCTATTCGCAAGGGTCTGGCGCGCCTTCGCCAGATGCACGGTACTTCGACCGCACCCGAGCTATCGTGTAACATGGAACATTAGGGAACTCTGACGAACCAATCATGCGGCTCGGCATATTTAGCGATGTACACGCGAATCTCGAAGCCATGTCCTCCGTCATGGAGGCCTACGGCAGCGAGGATATCGATACCTACTACTGCTTGGGCGACGTCGTCGGCTATGGCGGAAGCCCGAATGAGTGCGCGGACATCGTGCGCGACGTGGCCGAGGTTACCATCCTGGGAAACCACGACGCCGCGGTCGCGGGCCGAATGGACTACTCGTACTACTACGAGGCTGCCCGCCAGGCGCTGGACCTGCACGCCCGCTCGCTGACGCCGGAGAACATGGCCTGGCTGAAACAGCTTCCATACAAGCACATCGTGGAAGGGACCGGCGTTGATTTGTGCCATGGCTCCCCGGTGCGGCTCGAAGAGTTCGAGTACATTTTCGCTCCCGACCAGGCTGCCGAGTGCCTCCCGATTTTGAATGAGCTTGGCCACATCACGTTCATTGGGCACTCGCATCTCTGCAAGGTGTTCGCACTTCGACCGGGCGACGTACAGGAGTTGCCGCCCGAGGATTTCACGCTCGAGGACGGTATCAAGTACATCGTCAGCGTCGGCTCAGTCGGCCAGCCTCGCGACTACGACAACCGCGCAAGCTACACGGTGTATGACAGCGACACGCGCTCGTTTCATTTCAAGCGCATCGAATACGACATCGAAGGCGCTGCTTCGAAGATCTTCGGCGCCAAGCTAGAGCGCAACTTCGGGCAACGACTCTTCATCGGGGTCTAGTCGCCGCGCTTCGGGTCGTCTATCGCGGCCGGAGCAGCCCGTGCCAGATCGGAAACCCATCCGCCGGTGCGTCGAGGGCGGGTGTTTGCATCGACCCGACGCTGCAGGGGTACCCGCTGAGGGTTCGGCTTTCGTGCAGGCGCGCTCGGACTTCGGAGATCGATGCCAGGTCGGCGCCGACGCACTTCAGCGCGGCGCCGATAGGTTCGATCACGCTGAAGGCCTCGGCCATCGTCCGAACCGGTACGATCGACACGTTTCGATACCCAGGGCTCCAGCGAGCCGTCTGCGCCGAACGAATCGCCAGCCCGAAGCTCTTGCCTCGAATCAGGGTTCCTTCGACCTCGGCGAGACCGCGCCACTGCGTCTGTTCGGCGCCGACCGACGCCGGCAGCTGGCCACGAGGCAGAATCTGACTCATTGGTTCGAGGCCCTCTTCAGCTAGACGAAGTGCGAAATCTCTCGCCGATCGTTCGGTGGCCGCCTCGATGAAGACCAGCTGCGGGGAGAGACATCCGCGCTGGTCGTAGGCGCAGATGTCGAGTGACAGATTTGCGATAGTGTCGCTTCCCTGTGCATCGCCCAACGCAGCGGCGCCACAGTACGCCACACTCACTCCGTGCCCGTGAGGGATGAGCGAAGCACGGCCGACGCGCGACGACACCGCGGCAACGGTCTCGTCGCTGCCGTAGACCGAAACCGCCTCGGCGCGTTCGACGAGGGCGGTTTCGCAACCAGCATCGCCTCCCGGGAACGCCACGATATCGATCGCCGCACCTAAGGTGGCGTTGTTTCGGCGCAGGGCGTCCCTCAACAACGTCGGGAACATAACTTCCTTCGAGGAGGCTTTGACGAGAACCGGAACGCCCAGGAGTAGCGGAACGACGATGCTTCGCACCGAAGCGGTGAACACATTGCCGGCAAGCACGACGGCCAACATCGTGATTGGCCCAGACGACTGCCCGCTTTCGAGACTGGCTGTTCGTTCGAGCGCGAGCAGGGTGTCCTGTCGGACGGTGTCGAGCGTCGTGCGGCTGGCCCAATCGACCATCGGAAGGGTCAAGCCTGTCGCGTTGGAAAGCTTCGGGCCCGCCTGCCCGGCACGCTGTTTCAAAACCACGGCCGCTTCGGCAATCCAGGCCGCCCGTTCCTCGGTGCTCGCTGCGCGCAGGGCGTGCGCTCCATTCAGAACCGCAGTGGCGCGACCCCGAATCGTGGGAGCGTCGTCGGTCAACGCGCCCCCAGGGCTTGATCCGCCGCGAGCGAACAGCCGCGCGGTGTGGCACCCGGGGCCCGTCCGAGCACGACGATCCCGTCGTCGACACGCTTGGCCAAGTCCGCGGTTTGGATGCAGCAAACCGAATCCAAGTTGGCGGTGTCGTCGATTCGGAGGATGCCGACCGTGTCTCCTTCGACCGGCAGGAGGGTGTCCGGGTCGACCGGTGTTGCACGCACCCAGGGCGGCACCCAGAGCCTTCGAGGCCCCTTCGGGCCGTGAACGGTTTCGCGCAAGGTCGTCTCGTAGAGCTGCGAGCTGAGCTCGGTCGCGCCAAACTCGTTGATGATCCAGGGAGCGGCGATGCCGTAGCGATTGCTGATCGCCTCGAGCAGGACTTCGGAATCCACCTCGCGAGAGCGGCCCTTGTAGCCGCCGGTTTGCATGACTCGGCTCCCGGATGCGAGCTCGAAGCGCCGTTGACCGAGCCCGTCCTCGGCATGAACGAAGGCAAACGAGGTGCCGAGCAAGGCGATCGGCTCGCGCGCAACCTCCGCGCGGCTGAGCACGTCCGCCAGCAGATCGAGGTCCAGCTCCCCTTGGCGCCAGGCCCACGTACATTTGGCCCCAAACCATTCCGCGAATCGAGTCAGCATGTATTCGAGGGACGAATCCGGCGCTTCCTTCTCGTGCGGAGCGAGCATCACCAGTCGGAGCTCGTCAACGTCCGGAAAGAGCATTCGGCGCGCCGCCACCCGGGCGGCGAGGTCATACAAGCTCAGGTCAACATAGGCATGGACGCTCCGCTCGGAGGAGGTCGTGCCCGAGCTCAGGAAGACGCGAACATCCTCTTCTTTCGTGTGGGCTGCGACTCGTCGAAACCGAAAGACATCGGTTGGAAGCGCAGGCGGCCAGGCGCCCTGGCGTTCCAATCGGCTGTACTCCGGGATGCGGGTCGCCTGCCATGTCGCGAGGTCTTCGATCAGCGCATCCCGAAGCGTGGGATCGACTTCCTCGCCTCTCTCGAAGCTCGCCATCATCGCTTCGATGCGGCTCTTGAGGTCGCTTCGTGAGGTCATGGGCCCCCGAGCGCGTCTCGCAGAGATGCGACGAAGCCCTCGAGCTGGCTGTCGTTCACGGTGACCGGTGGGGCTAGTTGAATCACGTCGGCCTCTGCGCCGGCGGGAAGCACGAGGTAGCCGCGTTCGAGCAGCGCGCGGCTGACGCGCAAGGCCTCCATGCTGCCCTTCAATTGAAGCCCCAGCATCATGCCTGCCTGACGTACTTCGGTCACCGACGCGGGTGCCTCGGCGCGCAGCATCGTAGCGAACGCCTTGCCTCGATCGACGGCTCGTTGGGCAAGCTCGTCTCGTTCGATCAACTCGATGGTGGCAAGCGCGGCCGCGGAGCCCAGTGGGTCTCCGTAAAAAGTACCGGTGTGAATCGCCTCACGATCGGGGTCACCCCACGCGCGCATGACGTCCTCACGCCCGATGCATGCGCTGACAGGCAGCCCACCACCCAGGGCCTTGCCCGCGCAAATCAGATCCGGAACGAGGCCTTGGTCAACCGACCTCCACCAGGCGCCGCAGCGGCCGACACCCGTGAAAATCTCATCCACGATGAGAAGGGCGCCGTTCTTCTTGCACGCCTGGCCCAACGCTTCGAGAAAGCCTGGCGGCGGAAAGCGAACCCCGGCGCGCCCCTGAATGGGCTCGACGATGACGGCGCCGACGCCGCTCCAGTCTTCGGGTAGCGTTCCGAGTGCTTCTTCGACGCCGAGATCGGGGCCGGGCCATGCAGCAAAGTGCACGTCGGACTGCAGTTGCGCCAAAAACGGTTCGCGAAAGCGATTAGCGAAGCCGGACACTGCGAGCGGACCGTAGTTGAGCCCGTGGTAGCTGCCCTCAAACGCGACGACGCCGGTCTTTGCTGTCGCCATCACGGCTGTCTTGAGCGCCGCAGTGACCGCATCCGCACCGCTGAGCGAAAGCATGGCTCGGGCTTGCGGCCAAGGTGCCAGCGTACAGAGCTTTTCGAGCAGCTTGATCTTCACGTCGGACGGGTGCAGGTCGCCGAGTGCGTGCAGAAGTCGATCCGCCTGCCGCTTGACGGCTTCGACGACATCGGGATGACGATGGCCCACGAACGCCACTCCAAATCCGGAGGTGAAGTCGACATATCGATTGCCGTCGGAATCGACCACGTTCGCACCCTGCGCTTCGACCCAGACGATGGGATCGTGACTTGCACCGGTGAGCTCTTCGCGTCGTTTGCGCCGAGTCGTCAGCGCAGGGCATTCACTGGCCGCGAGGCGTTCTACCCACGATCGACCGACGGCCGATGGGATCGGGTGTCGAATGGATGGAAGGGCGTCACCGGGCGGCACGCGGGTGTCTTAGCACGGGGCGCCTATGGTGGAGGTTGGCCCCGCCTCTGCGGTCCCGCACGATCCGCTATCGGGCAAACGGTTTCGGCTTCCAGGGATAAAAGACGAAACCGCGCTCACGCGCTTTGCGGAGCAGGTCGTGGCCGTCGATCAGCAACACGTCGATTTCCATCTCGTGCTCTTGACTAATCTCGATGAGATCCTTGATGATCGCCGTCACGTTGTCGCGGTAGTTGTCGGTGATCCGTAGGCCGACGGCCGGAGTCGAGCCGCCGCCTTTGCGGGCGACCTCGCAGTACGAGGCCCACTCGATCTCGAAAAAGCCGCGCAGGGCATCGGCCATGGCTTTGAGCCAGTCTTCGTTGGGTGGGTCCCGAAGCTCCATCAGTTTGATTCCGTCTCCGATCGAAGGTGCCGGAATCCGTGGGGGGGGTACCGCGGGTGGCTTCGCGTCGGGCACGGTGCGCTCCCCCGGAGGTACCGTCGATGCCTTGGCTTGGGGTGCCACAGGTGGCGGCGCGACCGGTTCGACCGGGGGTAGATTCAGTTTCTGGGGCTCCAGCGAGGGTAGGGGCTGAGCCGCCGGCGCGGTCGGGGCGTCGGAGGTGAGTCTTGGTGCGCTGGAGCTCAACGGACGCTCCGACTCGCCTTCCTTCGCATCTTTAGACTTCACCAGCATCGAAGGGGTGATCGGCATGGATTGCCGTCCGGCCGTCGGGGCGACGCTCGCCGCGCCATAGGTTCCACCTTCACCGAGCTGAGCTGAATCCGCCCGCACCTCTTCGATGTTTGCGCCGGGCCGCTCACTCTGGGGCTTGTGCGTCGGGCGTGAGCTCTTGCGCTGCGTTGCCGGCGCTTTCTCTTTCGTCGGCGCTGCTTGGCTTGGCTGCAGCGCTGCGCGCGGTTGTGTCGGAGGCTCGCTGTCGTATGGAATCGCATGCGGCTGCGTTGGCAACTCGCTTAGGCGCTCGATCTTCTCGACCTGGCCAGGTCCCATGCTGTACAGCGTCGAGATCCGCTCGACGGGCGGAGGGAACGAGCTCTGAGCCGCGGGCTTTGAAGGCTTCTCCGAGCTCGGAGGAGCCGGTGGTCGCGAAGTACGGAATGGCCCGGTGCTGTCCATCTCGCGAAGGATCGACTTGAGCTCGTCGCGCGCGTACTCGAGTGAATGCGCGGTGCCGATGTCGATCACGACGAAGGCGTATTCGCGCGTCCACGCATGGCGTAGGATGTCTCCACCGATCGCGCGGTGGGTCGCTACCGTCCCATCGGTCTCCAGCCACTCGAATTGCTTCGCTGCGCTTTTGAGCTCGGCCTCCGAGCTGAACACCGCTAGGGCCTCTTCTCCATCCGCGTTGATCAGCGTACGAAACCCCTCGGCGCGCGGTTCCCAGGTCGCCAACCAGACCGGTCTCAGCGAAAGCGCCTCGAGGGCTTCGGACTTGGGTCCGGGACCTTTCGCACCCGCGCTCAGCAGAATGCGAAACGCATCGCTGCCGGGTTCATCTAGTGGGCTCTCCATCCCGATCACACCATCCGTTTCACATTGTAATCGTGAACCCGGACCGGAACGCAAATTTTCTCAGACCCTTGACAGGCCCCTATCCGCAGCTAGGCTCCGCGCCTCATTTCCGGGCCCAGATAGCTCAGTTGGTAGAGCAGTGGACTGAAAATCCTCGTGTCCCTGGTTCGATTCCAGGTCTGGGCACCTAGGCTGGCCGGCGCCGACGCCTCATGAGGAGGACGAACAACGCCAAGCTGGCCCAGGTTGCTGCGTGCGAACGAGGCGACACCACCCCACATCCGCACCCACTCGGTGAGGGAACCGTGGCGTTGTGCTCCGCAAGGGCCCGGTTGATCGCTGCTGAGTTGTCCTGCACGACCGTTCCCGCCCCACTCGTCGTCAGCGAGAGGACCAGCGCATTGGCGGGCGGCGCATCTTCATCCCCCACGAGGAAGGGCCAGGGATCGCCAGGGTTGAGGCGAACGACGCGGCCGTCCTCGAGCTCGAAACGAGACGGCGCCTCCCAGCGGTAGACGCTTCGGTGACACTCGATCACCCGACGCGCCGTATGGATGTTCGAGATGTCCGGCAGGTCCGGGTTGAAGTCGAACAGGGGGTCGACGTCCATTTCGGGCGCCGACAGAGTCGTATACATGCGGGTCACGTAGGGTCGCGAAAGCACCAGCTCCTGCGTGGCGATCATCGGCTCGACGACCTCCTCCCCGAGGGCAGCGACGAACGCCTGCTTGTCCAAATCTGCTACGGCTGCGGGGTTACATGCGGGGCATAAAATGAAATCATCGACGTCGACGTCGTCAGGAAGAAAGCGATCGACCAGAGCTCGGTAGCCATCCCAGCCGACGAATCGCCGGCTGCTCTCGGAGACCAGCTCGGATGCCGAGAGAACGTCCACGCTCATCCGGAGCGCCTCCCAATCGACTCTCTCGAACTCGAAGATCAGAAGGTCGTCATAGTCCGAGCTCGGTCCTGCGCGCTCCGACACGAATCCTTGACCGCCTGCCTCGTTTGCTGCCGCGATCACGACCTGGTTGTAGTTCCCCGCACCGTTGAGCCAGTTGATGAGCGCTTGGTTTAGCTCGAGCCCTTTGTAGTTGACGGGAACAGCGCGACTCTCCCCCAGCACCCACACCATCACGCCCATGTCGTCGTTTGCGGCGACGGCGGTCGGCCGGATAGGAATCATCGGTTGGTCGGATTCGTAGGTGATCCAAACCGGGCGAATGGTGCCGGTGTCATTTCCTTTGGTGAGCCGGAACGCGAGCAGATTCATCGCGTCTTGAAGGTAGTCGCCGAGCAGGTTCGCGATGTCGTCTGGATCTCCGCCAGGTGGCACCACGTCGTACCCTTCCAAGGTCAGCCATTCGACCGCGACGTCGCCGATTTTCTCCGAGCTCGCCTTTGGTTCGATGACCACGTAGTCGTACGGGCCCACCGTGCCGGATGCGAGGACGTTGACCCCGCCGTTGCCACCAGTGCCGCCGGAGCCGCTGTCGGTGAACGTGCCTCCTGGCGCTGCGCCGCTCGACGCGGAGTCGCCCCGCGGTTGCTTGCACCTACCTTGGACTTCCGTAGTGAAGGTGTATTGCGGGTTGCTCGCTTGCTGGAGCCGGGCGAACGCCAGATCCGAGGACACCTTGACCTCTGGAATCCCTGGCACGGGGAGAACCCATGCGAACTCCTCGGAGGGGCCTTCGTACTGGATCTGAACGACCGCGGTCACCGTCTCGTCGGCGTTCTTCGAGAAGATGATGCGTTCGGCAGCCTGGTTGACCGGCGCGGAGGCGGAGCAAAAAAGCCCGCCACAGGCTTGGGCGGGGCCGGGCAGGGCAATCAGGCCCAGCGCCAAGGCCGAGCCAAATCCAACGAGGAGGTGAATTCGAGACATTTTTGTCATCCTTTTGAGGCGCTGGGCGCAGGTTGGCACAGAGGTAGCCGGTTCACCGTTGGGATGAGCAAGCGCCGTGCCAGTACTAGCG
>CBESWY010000128.1:0-8096 GCA_965533395.1 uncultured Myxococcales bacterium | reverse complement strand
GTCCCTAGAGGATGATGTTTAGGATTTTTCCTGGGACCCAGATTGTTTTGCGGAGGGGTTTGCCTTCTAGCTGGCTGGCGAGGGCTTGGCGGGCGGCGGCTAGGGCTTGAGCCTCGGTGGCGTCCTTCGGGAGGGTGATGCGGCCTCGGACTTTGCCGTTGATCTGGACCGGGACTTCCACTTCGTCTTCTTCGCAGAGCGCCGGGTCGTACGCGGGCCAGGGCTCGTTTTGAATGCTTGGGCGGTGGCCGAGCATCTCCCAAACCTCTTCGCCGAGGTGCGGGGCGAACGGGTGCAGAAGCTTGGCAAGCACTTCGAGGGCTTCGGTCGGTACTTTGTCGAGCTTCAGGAGCTCGTTGCTGAGCACCATCATGGCGCTGATCGCCGTGTTGAAGCGCATGCCTTCGATGTCTTCGGTGACTTTGCGGATCGTTCGATGCAAAAGACGCGTGAGTGCAGCGTCGGGTTTCACAACCCTGTCAGCTCGCATGGTGGCGTTGAACACGCGGTCGAGGAAGCGGCGCACGCCGGCGATCGAGCTGGTGCTCCAAGGCTTTGTCGCCTCGAGCGGCCCCATGAACATCTCGTAGATACGCATCGCGTCGGCGCCGAACTCCCGCACGATGTCGTCGGGATTCACGACGTTGCCCCGCGACTTGCTCATCTTCTGTCCGCCCTCGCCCAGAATCATCCCTTGATGGACGAGCTTCTTGAACGGCTCTTTCGTAGGAACGACCCCTGCGTCGTAGAGCACCTTGTGCCAGAAGCGCGCATACAAGAGGTGCAAGACCGCGTGCTCGGCGCCGCCAACGTAGAGGTCGACCGGAAGCCACGCTTTCGCGAGCTCTGGGGAACAAAGCGCCTCGGAGTTGTTGGGGTCGATGAAGCGAAGGTAGTACCAACAGGAGCCCGCCCACTGCGGCATCGTGTTGGTCTCACGCGCAAACCAGGCGCCGTCCTTTTGGAAGAAGCGCCAATCCCGTGCGCGCGCGAGAACCCCGGCCGGGTCTTCGCCGGGCTTGTAGTCATCCAGCTCGGGCAAGCGAAGAGGCAACGCGGCCTCGTCTACCGCCATCGGCTGGTCGTATCGAATCCGGAAGTCGGCGCCAGCCCGCGGATCGCCATCGGCTTCGACCGGGAAATAGATCGGAATCGGCTCGCCCCAGTATCGCTGCCTCGAGAAGTTCCAATCGCGAAGCTTGTACTCGACCCGCGCGGTCCCGTGCCCCGCTGCCTCCAGGTCCGTCGTAACCCGCTGCTTGAACTCCGGCGTCTCCAAACCGTCGTACTTGCCGGAGTTCACCGCGACGCCCTGCTCGATCATCGCTTCCTTCATCGGGACCGGGCTTGGCGTACCGGTCTTGCTCACCACCTCGACAATGGGAATCCCGTGTGCGGTCGCGAATTCGAAGTCGCGGTCGTCGTGCGCGGGGACAGCCATGATTGCGCCGGTGCCGTAGCCCCAAAGCACGTAGTCGGCGATGTAAATGGGAACCTCGGCGCCATTGACGGGGTTGATCGCAAGGCCACCGGTGAAGACGCCGGTCTTCTCCTTGTTTGCCTGGCGGTCGCGTTCGCTCTTGTTCTTGGCCTGCTCGACGTAAAACTCGACCTCGCCGCGCAGTTCATCGGTGGTGACCTTCTCGACCAGTGGATGCTCCGGCGCCAGCACCATGAAGGTCGCGCCGAAGAGCGTGTCCGGCCGCGTCGTGAAGACCTCAATGCTCGCGTCGTGGCCAACGACATCGAACTTAACCTCGGCCCCTTCGGAACGTCCGATCCATTCCTGCTGCATGATACGGGTGCTGTTGGGCCATTCGACGGCTTCGAGGTCCGCAAGAAGCCGGTCCGCATAGGCGGTGATCTTGAGCACCCATTGCCGAAGCGGCACCCGCTCGACCGGATGTCCGCCCCGCTCGCTCAGCCCATTGATCACCTCTTCGTTCGCGAGAACCGTGCCGAGCGCTGGGCACCAGTTGACCGGAATCTCGCTCTGGTAGGCTAGGCCGCGCTCGAAGAGCTTGAGGAAGATCCACTGCGTCCACTTGACGTAGTCCGGTGAGGTCGTGTCGATCTCACGAGCCCAATCGTAGCTGAAGCCCAGCATCTTGAGCTGACGCTTGAACGTCGCGATGTTCTCGGACGTCGTGTCGCGGGGATGGGTGCCGGTGACGATCGCATGCTGCTCGGCGGGCAGGCCGAAGGCATCCCAGCCCATCGGGTGCAACACGTCGTGGCCGGTGGCGCGGCGATAGCGCGCCATGATATCGGTCGCCGTGTAGCCCTCCGGATGCCCCACGTGCAATCCCGAGCCCGACGGATAGGGAAACATGTCTAGAATGTACGTCTTCGGGCGGCCCGTCTCTTCGGGCGTGCGGAACGTGTCGTCCTTGTCCCAAAAGGCCTGCCACTTGGGCTCAATCGTCGCTGGATCGTAGCGCGTCATCGCGGCTGCCATAGCATGTTGGCGACAGCGCGGCGATCTATGGGCAGCTTGGGAGGCGCGCGATCCAGTCGCGGAGCAGCGTGGTGCCAAATGGATCGACGATCGAGGTGCCGATCGAAGGCATTCGCTGCGCGTCTTCGAGGATAAATCGCTGGAGGATGCCGGAGCCTTCTGGATCTCCGGGAGCGACGCGCGGCAAGCCCGCCCAGGCCGGGAAGTACCTCATCGGCTCGCACAAACCGCTCTCTTCGAGGGAGACCTCGTAGCGCAGGTCGAGTCCGTGGAGCGCCGTGTCCGCGTAAACCCCGGGGCGGTGGCAGTGAGCGCAGTTCGCGTCGAGATAGGCTCGGGCTCGCTCCTCGATGCTTCCCTCGCCGGCACGTGGGTTTGCCATCTTAGGCAGCGCGCTTGGATCGATCGCACCGTCTTCGCCGATGTCGAGGAGATCGATCGCCGCCATCGCAACGAGCTGGTTCTCAACCACTCCATCGTAGTCATGGTTGCGGTTGATCTGCGACGTCTTCGGGCCGAGCACCTCGTGCACCGACTCGAAGTGACACGTGGTACAGTCCTCGCGCTGCGGGAACAGGTATTGGATGACCTCTGGCCCTGCGCTTCCTGCAATCGTGTACTCAACCGTCTTCCGCGCGTCGAGCAGCTCGCCATCGGCACCCTCTTCGTTCCATTCGTAGGTGAAGTAGTCCCAACGCCCATCGTTCCGAACCATGAACCGCGTCTCGACGGGACGGCGGCTTTCAGGGTCGCCTGCAGCGAACTCGAAGCCGAAGACCTTGATCAACACGCTGCCGTTCGGAAAGTCCCAAGCGCCGTCCTCGGCGACGGTAATCCGCTTTGGAATCGGGACGACCATGTACCGTGGCTTGAACGCACCATCGGTCCACAGCGCCGAGCTCACTTCATACGGAATCAGATCCGGCCCCGGTGTGAGCGCCTCGAGGTCGGTGAAGCAACCGGTGTCGGAAAGACGCGCAGGCATGGGCTGGGACGGGTCGGGCAGGCAGGTCTGCGTCTCTGGGCGCGGCTGCAGGGCAGGCCCGGACCGGGTCGAGCCCTCCCCTCCGCAGCCGAACAAAAAGATCAGCAAAAGGCAGCCCCCGGTTTGCCTACACCCCATCACTGTTCTGTAGCGGAAAACGACGGATCACCCAAACCCGAGCACGCGCCTACTTGGTGGGAGTGCTCGCTTCGATCTTTTTCCAGCGAAAAGGGGAAAGCAAATGGGCCCAGTAGCCACCGGGGAAGTTTGGCAACGATGCGATGCCGATCTCGGTAGGCGGCTGACGGTCGCGTGGCAAGAACCGGGAACGAAACACGATATCCCAGCAGATGAGATTGGCGCCGTAGTTCGTGTTCGCCTCTTCGAGATGCTTGGAGTGATGCCAACGGTGGAGCTCCGCCATGCTGAAGAACCAGTTGAGCGGGCCAAGCCGAATGTCCACGTTGGCGTGTTGAAACATGCCGTGTATTGCTGTGAAGAGCGTGTGCAAGGCAATGATGCGCATGTCGGCACCTAGGAGAATCAAAGGCGTCAGCGCCAGAAACTGCTGTGCGAACAAGTCCAGCGGATGAAAGCGTCCCGCGTTGAGCCAGTAGAGCCGTGGCGCGCTGTGGTGCGCCGCGTGGAAACGCCAGAGCAAGGGGTGCTCGTGCATCAGGCGATGAATCCAATACGTCCCGAGCTCGGCGATCACGAGGGCGAGCAACAGCTGCGCGAGCAGCGGCCACTCCTTGGGCCAAAGATCGGCGCCAACAGCATTCGACAGCCAAGCAGCGGCGACGGTGAGCGCGCCGACGAACGCAACCGTGTACACCTCGGGAATCCAGAAGTTCACCAGGTTGTGGATGAGATCGGTCCGAAGGTCTCCATGGCTGTGAAGCCATTCCTCTTGGTAGGGGTGGACCCGCTCGAGGACGAGCAGAAGAAGGACGACGGCGCCTACGAGTCCCATCGCGGTGAAGACCGGATTCCAACCCTGCGCGACACCGTAGATCCCGAGCCCCATCGCGCCGCCAAACACCGCGGGAAAGGTTCCGTACGTGAGGGCGGCGTCGATGAGCGTGGGCTTGGAAATCTTCGTCATCGCACGGCCTAGGTGATCGAGTAGCCCCCATCGACGAGAACCGTTTGCCCCGTCATGAACCGGGCCGACGAGCTAGCCAAGAAGAGCACGACGGGCGCGATGTCGTCCGGTGCGCCCCAGCGCCCGAGCGGGGTACGGTCGAGGAAGGGCTTTTCGAGCGGCTCCACGCCCTTCATGAGCTTGGTCATGTTGCTTTCGATGAGGCCGGGAGCGACGGCGTTGACGCGAATGCCCTCGCCGGCCCAGGTCGCCGCGAGATTCTTGGTGAGTTGAACGATGCCTGCCTTGGCTGCGCTGTAACCGGGCACGATCGGGACCGCGTGGAAGGCGCCCATGGAGGCCAAATTGACGACGCTCGCGCCACCTTCGAGCTCGCTCGCGGCCAGCTTGTCTTTGCAGCCGACTGCAAGTCGGTACGCACCAAACAGATTGATGCCAACCGACTCCTCGAAGACATCTGGCACCGCTTCGTGCTTCCCACCGGGGAAATTCGCGCCTGCGTTGTTGACCAAAACGTCCAGGCATTCGAGCGAAGCGGCCAGCGCCTCGATTGCGGCTTTGTCGGCGAGCTCGAGCTGATGGTACTCGTAGGCGGACAGGTCGCCCTCGTACTTGCTCGCCGAAGCGCGCGTCCCGGTGATCGCGACATCGGCGCCGGCATCGGCAAAGGCTTTCGAAATGGCCGCGCCTATCCCGTTGGAGCCTCCGGTGACCAGGACTCGCGCACCCGAGAAATCAAAGTTTACCGCGTTGCTCACTAGCGCACCTCGAGGTCGATATCGATCATGACTTTGCCGCCTGCATTTGGATCGCTAGCCACTTCGATTCCTTCGCTGATTCGCTCCAGCGGGAACCGATGGGTGATCATCGGCGAGAGGTCCCAACGGGTCAGCAGCTCGACCGCCTCGCTATAGTCCGCCGGATACTCCATTGCGCCGCGGATCGTCATCTGCTTCATCATGACCCAGAGAAAGCTCACGTTGACCAACTGCTCGTGGAGCGCCACCACCGTGAGCCGCGACTCGGCCTTTGCGTTTTGCAGGACGTCGGTGATCACCTTGCCCGCGCCAGACGCCTCGATGTACGCGTCGGTCCCCGCCATCGGCGCACCCATCAGCGCGGCCTCGCCATGAAGTTTCTTGAGCTCGACCCAAGGGTCCTGCTCCGAGGCGTTCACCGTCGCGCGTGCGCCGAGTGCGGAGGCCAGCTCCAACCGCCGTGACGAGAGATCGATGGCGACGACATCTGTGATGTCTCGGTCACGCAGGGTGGCGATCGCGGAAAGCCCGATGGGTCCCGCCCCGAAGACCGCGACTTTGTCCCCCGGCGCAACGTCCGTCCGGTCGACCGCGTTCATCCCAACGCCAAGCGGCTCCGAGAGCGCGGCAAGGTGCATCGGAAGCGCATCGGGGATTGGAAACAGGCAACCGCCGTCGGCAGCGTTTCGAACGAGGAGCTCGTGCGTGAAGCCACCTTCGGAGCCGCCGTTGCCGATCATGTTCGCCAACGCGGTGGGGTTGAGCACGACCCGCATTCCGGGCTCTAGATTGGACACTTCGGCGCCCACCGACGCGATGACCCCGGAGAGCTCGTGCCCGAGCGGCATGGCACGACCGAGACCCCCCATGCGAACGTATCGAACGTCGGTGCCGCAGACGCCGCAAGCGGCAACACGCACGACGGCGTCACGAGGCCCAGGCGTGGGTTTCTCCGCATCATCGAGCACAACCTTGCCCGGACCGTGAATCTTGACCTGCTTGATCATCTCTCCGCCTCGATAGGGAATCGTTCGTAGTAGAAATCGAAGCGCTTGCGAAGCAGCTCGGGATCAACCCCAAAATCGCCTGGAAGATCGTAGACGATGCGGCCGTGCTTCCCGCGTGGGTTCCCGTCCATGTAGCGTTCGAGCTCGGACTTCGCGTCATCGTTCATTTCGATGCCCGCCACCTCGTAGATGCGCTCCACTGTCGCCACATCGTCCGCCATGAACTCGTGGAAGAGCACGTCGATGCTTTGCGATTCAGGCAAGAGCTCCCGGTCCCGCACGCAGGCGCGCAGAAGGCGTTCGACGCGATCGCTCCAATACGCCGCCACGGCGGGCGGATCGACCCTGGTGCGCCGAAGGCGGTCCCCGTAGGTGAGCATCGTGATCGCCGAAGCGACTACGGACACCGGGTCTCGATGCGTGATGGCCACGGTCGCGTCCGGAAACGTCTCGATCAACGGACCAAGCTGCTCCAAATGTTGCGGCGACTTCAGGACCCATCGATCCGGACCTCGCATCCACTGCAAAGCCTTGAGCACGTTCTTCATGTACGCGTAGTGCGGGCGTTGATCGTGGGCGTAGTAGTAGTCACGCCAACGCGGAACCACGGCAAGCCACTCGGGCTGGTAGGACGAAAAATCGAGATTTGCGACCTCGATTTCTTCGTGAACATGGTCCGGAGCCAGGTCGTGCATGTTCTTGAGCAAGGGGGCGACCTGACCGAGCATCTGATGTTCGGAGGCGCACTTCAGGTAGCGCGGATCCTCCTCTTTGCGCGCGGGCGCCTGGCTCGGGTCGGGAATCGGTTCGAGGCTCTCCCAATAGGGAAGCGAGCGGAGACGGCTGTCTGCGGCGATCAAGTTGAGCAGGTGCGTGGTCCCCGAGCGGGGAAGCCCGGCGATGATGATCGGCGCTCGGATCTCCACGTCGAGAATTTCCGGGTGTCGCCGGAGAAGGTCATGAAACCGCAGGCGGTTCGCGGCGTAGCGCACCATGTCGCCAAAGAACCGAGCCCGCCCCATCGGACCGAGCTCTGCGTCCTCGTCGGCCGCCCGGCACCAGACGACCAGGCGCTCGCGGAAATCCTCCGATCCGAAATCGGAAAGCCCAGTTCGTTCGCAGGCCTCATTCAGCACGGCACCTTCAGCGAAATCAACCTCTGCGCCGGCAAAGCCGCCGACCACCATCTTTTGCATGGGGGTCAAGACCGGCGCACCGAGGTCGTCGATTCGAATGTCGTTCGCCCGCGCGATCACTTCGAATCCCTACCCTCTGCGCCCTCGAGGCTCGCACGGAGCGCAGCGAGCTGCTTGCGAAGCCACTGCGTCAGCCAGAAGTTCTCGCTCTCGCGTTCGAGCTGCTCGTGCGCGCGGATCATGACCGCGAACGCGGCAATGTTCCTGGGCGATGCGTGGAGCGCGGCCTCAGCGAGGTGAATCGCCTGGAGCGGCTCGCCGGAGCTCAACTTCTCGTCGGCGCGCCGCGCCACCAGATCCGCACCGCCGGCGAGCTCGACCCAATCGCCGGATACGCTCGACGCGGGCACCGAATACAGCTCTGTCGTCGAGCTGTGGTGAAACCAGCCCGCATAGTTCTCCCAAATCGCTCGCACGCTCCAGGACACTTTTCCGTACCCCTCGCCGACCTCCAGCTCCGGCGGCAGCTGAATCTCGCGCATGAGGCTGTGGACGTCCTTGCCGTGATTCATACCCCGCACGGTTTGATCGTGGACGTAGCGAACCGCATCACGCAGCCGTGTCAGCTCCTCGCGAATGGTCTCCTT
>CBESWY010000127.1:0-8127 GCA_965533395.1 uncultured Myxococcales bacterium | reverse complement strand
AGAGGCGTCGAAAACGCGCGGTCGTTGTCTCGCAACAAGGCACGCTGCCGCTCTCGATCCATCGGCAGGTTTCCACCGCTGAACCGATCCCAGTTGCCGATGAGCAAGTCGAACACGATCATGTTCGACAGGTCCCGGGCGAGCGCTGCCTTGCCCCGAGGAATGTCTCCATCCCGGAGCCAGCTCTGCCAGCTTGCTTTGTTTTCGAGCCCGACCGATCGGAGACCTTTGACCCAATAGACGGCAGCACCGGGCGCCGAGCCGTCTTCGTCCCACAAGACCGCACGTCGAATCGCGCCTCGGCGATCGAGCATGTCTTCGTGAAACCGCCGATTGATCTCTTTCCAGGTCGCGCGGCGGTAAATCGCTGGGGGGACGTTGTCCAGACCCAGCAGCCGGCTGATCCGATACGCGGCAATCTCGTAGCGGTAGCCGTCCTGGATTTCGTGGCTTCTGATCCTGAGGGCGGCGGTCACTCGCTCGACTGTGCGCATCCGCAATACGACAGCGCTGTGACCGACGGGTTTGAAGCTCCTTGAATCAGCCGACGAGATGACTTCGAGAATCTCGTCTTGTTCGAGGTCGGTTCCGACGAACCTCGGCAGCCGACCGGGCTCGGCGCTTGCACCCGAGCTCAGCAGAATTGCCGCGGCCGCCGTGAGCGTGACGCTAGCGGACGCCTGCGAACAGATTCTTCGCAATGACCATCCGTTGGATCTGAGAGGTGCCTTCGTAGATTTGGAGGATCTTCGCATCGCGCATCAGCTTCTCCACCGGGTACTCGGTGATGTAACCGTTGCCGCCGAAGACCTGAACCGCGTCGGTCGCCACCTGCATCGCACTGTCTGCGCCGAACGCCTTGCTGTACGATGCTACCAGCGAGTTCCGGCCACCCTGGTCGATCTGCCAGGCCGCCTTCCAGACGAGGAGTCGGGTGGCCTCGTACTTGATGCCCATCTCGGCGATCATGGCCTGAACCATCTGATGTTCGGCGATGGGAACGCCAAAAGTCTTTCGCTCGAGCGCGTAGGCGATCGATTCCTCGAGCGCGCGCCGCATGAGACCGCAAGCGCCGGCGCTGATGTCGGGTCGAGTGCGGTCGAAGGTCTGCATCGCCAGCTTGAAGCCGTGCCCTTGTTCAGCGAGCACGTTGTCGGACGAAACGCGGACGTCTTCGAAGTTGACGACGGCGGTGTTGCTGGCGCGCTGGCCGAGTTTGTCTTCGGTCTTCCCGATGGTGACGCCGTTCGCGTCGCGGTCGACGACGAAACCCATGATGCCGCTGTGGCGTAGCGACGGGTCGACCGTCGCGAACACGATGTACCAGCTGGCCCACGCTGCGTTGGTGATGTAGACTTTCTCACCGTTTAGGATCCAATCATTGCCATCTTTTCGGCAGCGCGTTTGGATCCCGGCCGAATCGCTTCCCGCGACAGATTCCGTGATCGCATACGACGCGAAAATGGGCTCCGAGGTCAGCATCCCGAGGTACTTCTTCTTTTGCGCTTCGCTACCCGCGATGAGGAGCGGCGTTGCAGCAAGCACGTTGGCCGTCATGCTGGTCTGGATGCCCGTGCAGCCGAACGCGAGCTCTTCGGTGAGAAGCACGTGATCGACTTCGCCCATGCCCGCGCCGCCATACGCTTCTGGAATGTTCGGCCCGACGAAGCCGAGCTCCCAGGCCTCTTTGAAGACGTCCATCGGGAACTCGTGGGTCTTGTCCGCCTCACCGGCGATGGGGATGATCTTCTCGCGTGTGAAGCGGCGGCTTGCCTCCACGAGGGCCTTCTGTTCGGCGGTCAACTCGAAATCCAACATGTTGCTACCTCTCGATCAACGTCGCCGTTCTTGCTCGCGGCGCCCCAGCTCGGCCCTCACGGCCTTCGCTCCCATTCGAAACCCAAGCGCAAAGCCGATCAGCAATATGCCCGGGATGTAAATGATATGGCCGACGGATGGCATCAGCCGCCACCGCTGGCTCGAATCTCGGCGCTGAGCCGCTCGAGCTCTTCCGCCGTATTGCGCTGCAAGCCGCGCAGTCGCATCAAATAGAGAAAGAGCAGCGCCCAAACGATCGCGTAGGCGCCTAGCATCAGCGCACCGCCGGGAACGCTCTCGGCTTCGGGACCGCGAACTCCGACAAATTGTGCGGCCCTCTCTTCGGCCGCGTCTTCCTTCGTATCGGCGGACCCGCCATCCGGCTCGGCCGGCTGCTCATCTGCAAGAGCGAGTGGAGTGATGAGCATCGTGCTTCCCAGCACGAGCGCGGCGATCAGAGCTCGCATGTCGGTTCCTTCATCGGTGCATCAGCTCGAATCGTAGCTTTGTGGTTTGTTCACGCTGTCGTTCTGCAGAGGCCCGTGCCCAAATCAAGAGTACGGCCAAGCCGGTGAATGCGACGAAGCTGAGACCGAGTGCCCAGTACATCTCTGACTCGAGCCCGCCCCCCTTGCCGGTGATGACGGTCGGGTGAACACCCCTCCAACGCTGTACGCTGTAGTGAATCAACGGCAGGTCCACCAGCCCGAAAAGCGCCAAGCCGGCGGCGAAGCGTTTCTCGACTTCACCTGCGTTGCCCATCGATCGAAGCGACAGGTACGCGGCGAAGATCATTCCAGCCAACAGCGTCGTCGTGAGTCTCGGGTCCCAAGTCCACCAAACGCCCCAGGCCTTGCGGGCCCAGAGCGGACCGGTGAGCAAGACGATCAGACAGAACAGCGAGCCGACTTCTGCCCCCGCAACTCCCAAGGCGTCCCACTTGGGGTCACGCTTGAGGAGGTATCCCGCGCTGCCGACGGCCGATACGCCGAAGCCGATATACATCGCGTAGGCGCTCGGAACGTGGAAATAGAAGATCTTCTGCACGATCCCCATCTGTTGCTCGACGGGGGCAACGACGAAAATCGTGTACAGGGTCACGGCGAAAAGCGCGAGGGTCGCGAACAAAAGGAGCGACCAGGCGGTTGCGCTACCGGATTGGCGTGGACGGTTCATGATTGCGCTGGGTCGGACGCTAGCATGCAGCCGCTAGGGCGTCAGCCTCTCCAGCCCACCAAATTACAGGAATAGATCCGGTCGGGCTTGCTGCTCCTGCAGAGCGCCGCTAAAGACGGCGCAGATGGATTTGCTCGACCGGCGGTTCCTTTTCGTTGTGGGCAAGGGCGGCGTCGGGAAGACGACCGTGGCGACCGGGCTCGCGCTCGCGGCAAGTCGCCGCGGCAAGAAAGTCCTGCTGGCGCTCGTCAACTGCCAGGAGCGCGTCAGCGAGCTCCTCGACACCGAACCGATCGGCCCGAAAATCGTGACGATCCGCGAGAACCTCGACGTGGTGAACATGACCCCCGACGCGGCTCTCGAAGAATACGGGCTGATGATCTTGAAGGTTAGAGCAGTCTTCAATGCGGTCTTCAGGAACCGACTCGTGCGCGCATTCCTGAAGGGCACCCCCGGCCTCGAAGCTTGGTCGATGCTCGGAAAGGCATTTTACCATGCCTGCCCGCCGAGGGGAGAGCCAGACTACGACCTGGTGATCCTAGATGCACCCGCAACTGGACACGCACTGGACATGCTTCGGGTGCCGTTCGTCATCGAAAACGTTGCGCCACCGGGGCTCTTGCGACGGGATGCGGCGCGCGCAGTCGCTATGTTCCGCGATCCCGAGCGATCCGGTGCTGTCCTGGTCACGCTCCCCGAGTACATGCCCGCGAGTGAAACCATCGAGCTCTCGGACGCGCTCTCGAACGAGCTAGGGATCCCGGTGCTGCAACTCGTCATCAACCGTGTGCTCAACGTGCTCTTCGCCGAAAAGGAACGACCGGTTCTCGAAAGCCTCCCTTCGGAGCTCGCAGCCGATAGCGAGATCCGCGGGCTGGCCATAGCCGGCATGCGACGGGTCCTTCGCGAAACGGTTCAGGCGCGGGCGGTGCGGCAGGTGTGCACCCACATCGACGCCCCTTGCAGCGAGCTGCCCTACTACAGCGGTTTGGAAAAGGACCCGGCCATCATCGATGCGCTGAGCGATGCCCTCCTGCGGACTCTATGATCGCTTGCGGGCAGCCGACAATCCACTAGCGTGCGCGTCGAGGTGATCATGCCCGGCTCGGCTACGTCAGGTCTTTCCTTTCAGACACCGCTCATTTTCGAGCAAGGCTCGCCCGGACGCAGCGGCGCATCGCTCAGCGCCGGCGACTTTCCCGACGTCGACCCAAAGCGTGCATTCGGTGACATGGCGCGACAGAGCCCACCGCAGCTTCCCGAGGTGTCCGAGCCTGAGGTCGTCCGCCACTACGTGCGCTTGAGCCAGCAGAACTTCGCGATCGACATCGGGATGTATCCGCTTGGCAGTTGCACGATGAAGTACAACCCCAAGGTCAACGAGTGGGCGGCGCGCTTGAGTGGTTTCGCCAACCTCCACCCTTACATGCCCGACGAGCTCGTCCAGGGCGCCCTCGAGCTGATGTGGCGTCTCGAGCAGGGCTTGGCAGAGGTTTGCGGGATGGATCGCGTGTCGCTGCATCCTGCCGCAGGGGCGCAAGGCGAGCTAACCGGCCTGATGATGATTCGGGCTTACCACCGAGCGCAGGGCCGCGACCCAAAGAAGGTGCTGATCCCCGACACGGCGCATGGAACCAATCCGGCATCCTGTGCGCTCAATGGCTTGCAGGCCGTGCCCTTTCCAGTTGGCGAGGAAGGGATCGTCACCACGGGAGCCCTTGCGCCATTCATGGACGACGACGTCGCGGCCATCATGGCAACCAATCCAAACACCGTGGGCCTCTTCGAATCGGAGATGGCGTCGATCTCGGAGCTCGTGCACAGCAAGGGCGGCCTCGTCTACGGGGACGGTGCGAACCTCAATGCCTTGATGGGCAAAGCTCGGCCAGGCGACCTGGGGATCGACGTGATGCAGTTCAATCTGCACAAGACCTTCACGACCCCTCACGGGGGCGGTGGCCCCGGCTGCGGTCCTGTTGGATACAAGGCGCTTCTGGATCCTTTCGCACCCGTCCCGGTGGTAGAGCAGAGGGACGGGCGTTTTGTCCTCGACTACGACAGCCGGCCGGCGTCGGTCGGCAGGTTGCGCTCTTTTCAAGGCAACTTCGGCATGATGGTGCGGGCCTATGCGTATCTGCGCGAGATGGGCGCGGAAGGTCTGAAGCAGGCCACGGAGTTGGCGGTCCTCAACGCGAACTACCTGCGAGTCCGCCTGGGCGAGGTTTGGCACGTCCCTTACGAGCGAATCTGCATGCACGAAGTGGTGATCAGCGATCGCCATCTCAAAGATTCGCACGTCACCACGATGGACGTCGCAAAACGGCTCATGGATTACGGCTTTCACCCGCCGACGGTGTACTTCCCGCTGGTGGTGAAGGGCGCCATGCTCGTCGAGCCGACCGAAACCGAGAGCCTGCAAACCCTCGATGAGTTCGTAGACGTCATGAAGACGATCAGCGACGAGGCAAACGCCGAGCCCGACCTCGCCAAGTCGGCGCCCCAACTCACGCGTTTGCGTCGGCTCGATGAGACCCAGGCTGCTCGGAAGCCTGTGCTGCGTTGGACAGCTCCCGGAAAACAGCCCGAACCATAGTCTGCTTCTGGTGAAACGGCAGGAACGCCGCTTTGAAGCCGTTGATGATCATCCGGTGAATGTCGTCGCGATCCATGCCCATCCGGCTGTGGCAAAGCCAGAGCTCACGCGACACGGTCGTGTCGGCGATCAGACGGTTGTCGGTGTTGATCGTCACCCGTAAACCGAGATCGTGATAGAGCTTGAGCGGGTGCGTTCGAAGGTCTTTGACCGCGCCAGTCTGCACATTTGAGGACGGACAGCACTCGAGCGCAATCCGATGGTCGTTGACGTAGTGGAGCAGATCGCCGTCCTCGCGAAGCCTGCAACCGTGGCCGATTCGATGCGCGCCACAGACGTGGATCGCCTGGTGAATCGAGGCGGGGCCATAAGCCTCACCGGCATGAATCGTCACGGCGATGTTGTTGTCGCGGACCAGCTTGAACGCGCGAAGATGGTGTTTGGCCGGGTGATCGTACTCGGCGCCCGCCAGGTCGAATGCAACGACGCCGCGGTTCTTGTACGCGACGGCCAACTGGGCCATTTCGAAGGACGACTCGGGCGAGATGTTTCGAATTCCGCAAAGGATGACGTTCGCGATGATGCCGTGGTCCTTTTGCGCGTCCCAGAGCCCCGCGAGTACGGCTTCGACTACCGTCGTGAGCCGAAGCCCACCTCGCGCGTGGAGGATGGGCGAGTAACGCACCTCCATGTAACGAACGTTTTCTGCAGCGGCGTCCTCGCTGAGCTCGTAGGCAACCCGGTACAGCGCGTCCGCGCTTTGCAGAACCTTGAGCGTCGTGTCGAACGCCTTGAGGTATTCGACCAAGGAGCCGGCATGCTCGCCGCAGTGCAGGGCCTTCTTCAGAGCATCCGGATCGTTCGCAGGCAGCTTGATGTTCTGCGCCTCCGCAAGCTCGAGCATCGTGGACAGCCGCAGCGAGCCGTCCAAGTGAACGTGTAGGTCCGTCTTCGGAAGGGCTTGAATCTGGGAGAGCGTCAGCTCCATCCCCTTCATTGTAACCCGTTTGAACGCCCTCAACCCGCCGGCTCGAAACGGCCCAAAACCTCAATGACTTCGCCGAGTTTCTTCGCTGCAACGCTCACCCGTGTGGGCATGCCCCCGTTGAGGCCAAGGGCGCGCACCAGGTCGATTCCACTGTCGAAGCGTGCCGCGACGGTGACCGTGGTCTCGTCGTGAACCAGGGAAATCGGCGCGAGCCGCTGCCCGATCAGGAGCAGCTCGGTCTTATCGTAGGGGCCGTCCCGCCGCGTCGCGTCGCAGATCGCGAGCCGGCCGCGAACTTGGTAACGGCTCGAAAGCCGCTTGGCCTCGCGTTCCCTCTCCTCGAGAGCTTCCGCCGCGGCTTGGAACTCGTGGTAAATCGCCGCGTCGTGTGCTCCGTCGGCCAAGTAGCGCACCATCAGGCCTCGGAGGCCTTCGTCGCGCGGTCGCGCGCGCAACGCGCGGTCGAGCACCCGAGCGCGTTCACTCGGCTCGCCGAGGCGTGTGTCGATCGCCCGAGCATCGTCATCCGCTCCTTCGTAGGGCTCGACCCCGCCGCGAATCCACTTAGCCGCCGAGCAGAGCCCGTCGAAGTCCACGTGGCAGCAAATCGTATCGACTTCACCGGCGGCCGCGACACGCTCCGGCGTGACCAATTCTGGGCAGGCCCCGTGCTGTGCTTTGGTCCTCAGTACAAAACGCGGGTCGTCGGCATAGTCCGCGTGCCGATCGTGATCATGGTGATCGATCCACATCGCCAGCCGAGAGCCGAGGCCCGAGATGAACGGCAGCGTCGTCTTTTCGTAGCTTGCTCCTCCTGCGTTCGCGGCGAACGCCACATCCAGCACGACTACGCGCCCGGGCAGACCGCCAGGCTTAGGCAGCTTGCGGGGCGTTCCGTACGCCAAATGCGGGAAACTATTCATGATCCGAGCATGTGGCCCAGCCGACTAGGGCGCAACTCGCGGATAGCCGGATCGGTTTTTCCCAAACCGATTCCTCAGGGAAACACACTGGAAATATGGCGAAGCCATAGATCCCCTCGAGCCGCTGCCGAGGGTGCGCCGCGGCCATGACTAAGAGGTGCAAAGATCATGGAAGAACAACTTTCGGAACTGACAACGTATGCAAACGCATTGTGGGTTCTCGTTAGCGCCGCACTCGTTTTCTTCATGCACGCGGGCTTTGCCCTCGTCGAGAGCGGGTTCTGCCGCAAGAAAAATGCGGTGATGGTGTTGATGAAGAACTTCGGTGTAATCGCGATTTCATCGCTCATCTTCTACCTGGTGGGCTACGGCGTGATGTTCGGCGAAGGCAATGCCTTTATGGGGCTCGCGAGCTTTTTCCCGAACAACGGAGGAGCCGACGCGGACCTACCGCCTTACGTCTTCCTCTTCTTCCAGCTCGTCTTCGCGGCGACCGCCTGCACGATCGTGTCGGGTGCCGTTGCCGAACGAGCGCGGTTGCTGACCTTCTTCTTTTTCACGGCGATCGCGACCATCATCATCTATCCGGTCGTCGGTCACTGGGTCTGGGGTGGCGGCTGGCTGTCTGA
>CBESWY010000126.1:0-8157 GCA_965533395.1 uncultured Myxococcales bacterium | reverse complement strand
ATGCGCATGGGCTTGCGGCGGCCTCTCCACGGCTGCAGGCCGGCGCTCCTCCAACCAGTGCAGCCAAGCGTCGATTCCCTCGCCCGTTTTCGCCGAGACCTTCAGCATCTTGGCCCCGGGCATCACGCGGGCGAGCCCATCTTCGACCGCGTTCAAGTCGAAATCCAAATGCGGAATCAAATCGACCTTGGTCAGCAAAACCAGATCTGCCTTTTGAAACATGACCGGGTACTTCAGCGGCTTGTCTTCGCCTTCGGTCACCGAGAGCGTCACCACGTTGGCGGCTTGGCCGAGATCGTAGATCGCGGGGCACACCAAGTTGCCGACGTTCTCGATGAAAAAGATATCGCGGTCGCTCGACGGGAAGTGGTGCAGGGCGTTGTGCACGAGCCTCGCATCGAGATGGCATGCGGACCCCGTGGTGATGGTCGACGAGACGATGCCCGCGGCGTTGAGGCGATCGGCGTCGCGCTCGGTTGCAAGGTCACCGCTGACCGCGCCGAGCTTGAGGCGCCCCGCTGCCGCCTTGGAAGTCGCTTCCAGAACGGCGGTTTTCCCGGCCCCGGGCGAACCCATCAGGTTGATCGCCAAGACACCTAAACCTTCGAAATGAATACGATTATGCCCTGCCTGGGCGTCGTTGTCGGAGAGGATTCGCTCCTGCACCTCGATCGGCACGATTTCCGGGTCACCGCATCCGCAGGTTTCACACATCGGGGGCCTCCATTTCAATCCGTTCCAAGATGATCTCGTCGCCCTGCACCATCCGCGCTGGCTTGCCGCAATCGTCGCACCGCAAGATCGCACCAGGTGCGAGGCTCCGGTCGCATGATGGACAGGCCCAAGCCGGGGCGACCGTGTCGATCGCAAGCTCAGCGCCATCACAAATTGTTCGCTCGCGGAATGTATCGAACGCGGTCTTCAACAGGTCGACTTCCACGCCCGACAGCTCACCGATCTTCACATGCAATCGATGCACCCGAGTACCGCCGTGCACGGTGGCTTCGTGCTGCACGCGATCGATCAGAGAAGCGACGATGGAATACTCGTGCACGCGCTACTCGCTTTCAAACTCCGGTGAGCGTTTGTCGAAGAAAGCCGCGAGACCTTCCGCGAAGTTGGGGCCGTTAGCGATACGCGCGAGCTCGGTGAGCTCTGCGTCGAGGTGAACGTCGAGACGATCCATGCCGGCAGCCTGATTGAGCAGGCCCTTTGCCACACCCACCGCCGCCGTTGGTGACTCCGCCAGCTCGGCAGCGATTCGGGAGGCTTCCGAATCAAGTGAACCATGCGAAACCACTCGGTTAATCAGGCCCCAGTCGAGCGCCTCGCGAGCGCTCAAACGCGGGTTCAGAAGCACGAGCTCGAGCGCCTTCCGAAGCCCGACGAGGCGAGGCAAAAAGAACGTCGAGCTCTCCGCGCCGGTCAGCCCCGTCTTGAGGTACGCCCACTCGAACCAGGCGCGCTCGGAGGCGATGACCAGGTCGCAGCTCATCGCGATTCCAAAACCTCCGGCGGCGGCAGGGCCATCGACCGCAGCGATGAACGGTTTCGGTGCACGCCGTATCTCCGAGATCGTGCTGTGGATGTATTCGAGAATTTGTTTGAAAATCTCTCCGTAGCCTTCGTCTGGTTTGCGGGTCTCTGGTTGCAGGTAACCGAGGTCATCGCGATCGCCGCCGTCGCGGATGTACTTCAAGTCGGCGCCGCTGCAGAACACGCCGCCCTCGCCTCGGATGACCACCGCGCGAACGTCGCGATCGCGCGCGAGCTGCAGGCCTGCTCTTCGGAAGTCCTGCGCGGTTTCCACATCGAGGGAGTTCAAACGTTCACGGCGCGCGATCGTCAAGATCCCAACCGCCCCGTCCCGCTCCACCCGGATATGCTTCATGTCGCCCATTGCTCAGCAAATCCTCGGGAGGAGCTCGCCCTCCGCTTCCGCCAACAAACGGCTCCCAAACCCGGTGTCGAGAATCACGAATCCAGGTCGCTCAGCAACGCATTCGCCCACAATTGCGGCGTTCCGCCCCAGCGGGTGCGAGCGGATCGCATCGAGCACTCCCGCTGCGGCCGCGGGCCGAAGACCAAAGACCGCCTTGCCCTCGTTCGCGGAGACGAGGGGGTCGATTCCGAGCAGCTCGCCGACGGCGCGAACCTCGTCCCGCAGCGGTACGGCGGTCTCGTCTACGATGATTCCGACGCCGCTCTTCTCTGCCATTTCGTGGAGCGCGCTCGACAGCCCACCGCGCGTCGGATCCTTGAGGGCGACGACGCCCTCCCCGCCGACGTCCAACGCTCGGCGGACTAGCGTGTGTATCGGCGCGACGTCGGACTCCAGAGTCGTCTCCAGTGCGAGCTCGTTGCGCGTCGCCATGATCGCAAGCCCGTGATCACCCATCGTTCCGGTGACCAAAATCCGATCGCCCGGGCGCAGGCCTGAATCAGAAACCAAGCGCGACGTCAGCGCGACGCCTGTCGTGTTCAGCACCAGGCCATCGAGCTCACCGTGGCCCATCACCTTCGTGTCGCCGGTGACGATCGTGGTTCCTGCCTCTTCACAGGTTGCGCGGATCGACGCCCATATCCGAATCAGATCATCTCTTGGGAAGCCGTCTTCGATGATCGCCGCGCAGGTCAACGCCAAGGGCTCGGTTGCTCCCATCATCGCGAGATCATTGACCGTTCCAGAAATCGCCAGGCGTCCAATGTCGCCGCCAGGAAACTCGATTGGCTGCACGACGTGCGAGTCGGTCGCGATCACGAGGTACTGGTCGCCGATGCGAATCGCCGCCCCGTCGTCCATGGCACCGAGGCCGATGCCGTCTTCAACCTCGCCGAGGCCCTTTGCAAATACCTGCTCGATCAGCGCACGCATCGCGCCACCGCCCGTCCCGTACTTGAGCGTGATGCGTTCGTCGACGAAGCGGGCGTTGCGCGTCATGCGGCCCCTCGCTTGATCGAACGAAGATCGGGTCGACCGCCGTACTGATGCCAGATCCTACAGGTGCCTTCCGCGCTCACCATGCAGGCGCCCACCGGCGTGTCGGGCGTACATTCCTTCCCAAACAGCGGACAGTCGGCTGGCGATGCGATGCCCGCCATGATGTCACCACACTGACACTGCTGAACCAGCTTCGGCGGTGCGTAACTCCAGAGCGCCGACGCGTCGATGGTGAAGCGCTTCCTCGTGTCGTACTGCGCGAACTCATCGCGGAGGCGAAGGTTCCCGTTCGGCACATGGGCGATGCCACGCCAGCGTCCTCCGGTCGCCCGGAACACCCTCCACAGGAGCTTCTGTGCGTGAACGTTCCCTTCGCGTGATACGCAGCGCGGAAAGGCGTTTTCCACCCTTGGCCTGCCGCTGTTGATGACCTCCATGAGCTTCACCAGGCCTGCCATGACGTCGAGTGGCTCGAAGCCTGCGATCACCACGGGCAAGCGATGCCGTTCGACGAACTTCTCGAACACGGCCGAGCCCGTAATCGTCGCGGCGTGCCCGGCTGCAAGGAAGCCTTCGATTTTGGTCTCCGGCATCTCGGCGACGATCTCCATCACCGGGGGAATGTACTTGTGCGCAGAGAGCACCGAAAAGTTGTCGGGCGGATCGTCGACCAACACGGCCGCCGTTGCGACCGCCGTCGTTTCAAATCCAGACGCAAAAAAGACGATCTCCTCGTCGTGATCCCGGGCGAGCTCCACGGCCTGCGTCACGCTGTACACCACGTCTACGTTCGCGCCCTCGGCTTTGGCGTCCGCAAGCGACTGCGAGGTGCCAGGCACCCGCAGCATGTCGCCGTATGAAGCGATTCGAACACCCTGTTTTGCAAGCGCGACGGCCTCGTCCACCTCGGGCACGTCCGTCACACACACCGGGCACCCAGGACCCATAATCACATTCAAATCCAGGGGAAATGCAGCTCGTAGCCCAAACTTTGCGATCGCCTGCTCATGGCTTCCGCACACGTGCATCACCGACACCGGTGCGTGGTCGGCTTGGTCGACTAGGCGATCGAGCGCGTCGCGGAGGCCTCGCGCCCGCTCCGGATCGCGAAACTTCAACTGAGCCAATGAGTCACTGGGATTCATTGGACGTTCTCTTGGAGCGATCCGTTGCATCGGGCGCTGCCGCGATCTCGGCGCGCACATCGGCTGCCATCAGGTCCTGCTCGTCGGCAAGCCGAAGAAGCTCGTCGTACAAGGCCAAGGTCTCGGCGGCCTCCTCGGGTGGAATTCGCCGGATCGCAAAGCCAACGTGATTCAAGATGAAGTCGCCTGGAGCGACCGGCGCATCACAGACTTCGAGGCGCACCTGTTTCTTCACGCCCCAAAAATCGACGGTCGCGATCTGGTTTTCGCGGTCGACTTCGACCACCTTGCCGGGAACACCTAGGCACATGGAAAAGCTCCTTGGGGCATCAACCTTTGTCTCCCAGAATGGCGTCCGCGATCAAGGCCTGACCGAGGGCGATTCCACCGTCGCCTGGCGGAACGTTGCGATGACGCAAAACCTTGTTTTTGTTGGATATTTTTCTCTCGATTCCGCCCGCCAACCAGGCGTTTTGGAAAACCCCGCCCGTCAACGCGACGGGCAAGTCGCCGTGGTCTGCCCAAAGCGTCTCGAGCAGCCCTACCGTGACCGCCACGAGCGCGTTGTGGAAACGCGCCGAAACGTCCCCGGCAGGCACTGCCGCCCCGAGGTCATGGACCGCTGCGCGCACCGCCGGCCGAAGGTCCACCTCCCAGGGCGTGCGCGTGCAGTCAATCTCGAAGGGGTACGCGTCCAAGACCGATTCGTTTGCGACCTGGTCCCATGCAATCGCCACCTGGCCTTCGTAGGTGGAACGCGCTCTACCTAGCGCCAGGGCGCCAAAGGCATCGAAGTAACGTCCGACACCTCGCGCTTGCGGCGCGTTGAGCCCGCGCTCGATCATTTGCTTGACCAGCCGAATGGACTCCGAGGGCACATCGCCCAAGAGCGCAATCGAATCCCGTGGCGGCGCGCCGTCGTACGCGTCGTGCAAGAGCGCGTAGCCGATTCTCCAAACCTCGCGCATTGCAAGATCGCCTCCGGCCAGACGGAGCGGCCGAAACGTCGCCAAGCGCTCGTATCGCTCCGCAAAAGAAAGCAGAAACTCTCCGCCCCAGGACGTTCCATCCTCGCCAAAACCGGTGCCATCGTACGCGACGCCCAGCACGGGGCCCTCCATTCCGTGCTCCGCCATCAGGCTCACGACGTGTGCGTGGTGATGCTGAACGCCGACCAGGGTGACATCGTCGCGCGTGTTCGCGTAGCGCGTCGACAAGTACCCGGGGTGCAAATCATGTGCAACGATATCTGGACGAACCGAGAGGATCGTTTGCATCCGCTCGATTGCCTCTTCGAAAAAATCGAGTGCCGCAACGGTTTCGAGGTCCCCGATGTGCGGACCAAAATAGGCGGTGTCGCCCATCGCAATGCAGAACGTGTTTTTCAAATGCGCACCGCAAGCGAGGACGGGACGCGCCACCGGACGCGACAAATAGAACGGACGTGGCACGAAGCCGCGCGACCGGCGCATGATGGTAGGTATCCCAGCGATGACACGGCCCACGGAGTCGTCGCAGCGCATCGAAATCTCACGATCGTGGAGCAAGATCGCATCCGCAATCCCCTCCAGACGATGCCGGGCTTCGTCGTTGTCGCAGCAGATCGGCTCTTCGGATACGTTGGCCGAAGTCATGACGAGAGGTCGTTGAACCGCCTCGAGAAGAAGGTGGTGGAGCGGCGTATACGGCAAGAACAGGCCCAAAAGCGTGGTGTCAGGGCTGACTTCGACCGCGAGACCCGCGTCTTGGCGCCCGCGCAGAAGGACCACCGGACGCTCGGCCGCCGTGAGAAGCGCCTCTTCCTCGGCACTGATCTCCGCGAGTGCCCGTGCGGCAGCGAGGCTCCCTACCATGATGGCGAATGGCTTTTCGTCTCGATGCTTACGTTCCCGCAGGCGACCAACGGCCGCTCCATCGGTAGCATCACATGCGAGATGAAACCCCCCCAAGCCCTTGACCGCAACCACTTCGCCGCGCGACAAGAGCGCCGCCGCGTCCGCGAGCGCATTGAGCTCGGTCGCCCCTCGACCATCGAGTCGATCCAAGCTGAGCGCCGGTCCGCATTCCGGACAGGCATTGGGCTGTGCATGAAAGCGCCGGTCTTCGACGTCGTCGTATTCCGCCTTGCATGCCGCGCACATCACGAACGGCGACATGGTCGTGGTCGCGCGATCGTACGGAATGTCGGTGGCGATCGTGAAGCGAGGCCCGCACGCCGTGCAGTTGGTGAAGGCATATCCGAATCGCCGGTCATGACGATTGAACACCTCTTTTTTGCAGTCCCCACAGGTCGCGAGGTCCGGCGGAATCGACAGCGCCCTGTGGCCGTTCGCATCGCTCGGCTCGATCACGAAGGCATCGAGCTCCTCGTCCGGAATCGTCGTCTCGCGGAGCTCTGCGATCTGTGCCGCAGGCAATGTATCTCTTCGTAATTCCTGCTTAAATTGCACAAGGGTCGCCTTGCTTCCGAAGGCTTCAATCGTCACACCCCGTGGGTCGTTGCGCACTCTTCCGACGACCCCAGCACGGCGCGCCAGCTGGTAGACCCATGGCCGAAAACCGACCCCTTGCACGGTCCCTCGAATCTCGATGCGATGCCCTGCCATCACGGTCCATCTTCAGCGACGCTGAGAACATAAGCGACGAGGTCCCACTTCTGCCAGTCACTCAGCGTCGGCCAGGCGGGCATCGAAGTACCGCGATTGCCTTCGCTCAGAACTTCAAACACCGCGATTGCGCTCGTGTTTGATCGCCAGTTGCTGCTGCCGAAATTCACGGCTTTCCCAGACAGCCCTTTGCTCCGCACTCCGTTACCGTCTGCCCGATCGCCATGGCACAACGCGCACTTCTCTTCGAACAGTTTCCTTCCGCGTGCACGCGCTTCGTCAGACGAAAGTTGGGCAATGGGGACCTCGACTTTGGCGTAGTCGACCGCCGACGACTCGACTTTGGCGCTACACCCCAAGAGTGCGAGCGACATGAGCAGTACTCCCATGGCCTTCATCGCGACTCTCCGTAGATGGGACCGGTGGATACCCGAGTGACCTGAGCTCTTCGACCACGCGCTCAGCGAGCTCAGGGATGCTTGCATGAACGGCAGGCGTTCGTTCGAGCCCGAGCTCGATCGAGTCGGGAACCACCCCGAGAATCACCACCCTGTCCGGGTACCGATCGAGCAGACTGGCTCCTGCCAGGAGGTCCGCAACCCCAATTTGGTGGGGCGAAAGTCGCTCGTAGACCGCGGGTGCCACCTCCTCGCCTTCGATCCGAACCTGTGTCCCAGGCGGTCCGTCGGCCCCGATGGCGTCGACGAGAATCACCTGATCGGCGCTGTCGACCAGAGGCAAGAGCGAGAGACCGAGCGTGCCGCCGTCCACGACCATCACACCTTCTGGGAAATCGTACTCCCGGATGAGCTTGTGTACGGCGGCAATCCCCGCCCCGTCGTCCGTACAGACAACGTTGCCGAGCCCCAGAACGAGGACCGGCGTGCGGTCAGTCATCCCGGTTGCGCCAGCTCTTGGGTAGGAACTTGTAACCGCTGAACAACGAGTCGATGAGGCCCATCCCTTCTACGCGAGACACCAGCATCGCGCTCCAGATGTGGTGCGCAACGAAGCCGAGTAGGAACCACATCGTCAGGTGATGGATCCAACGTGCCATCTGCGCACCACCGAAGATTGGAAGCAGAAATTCCCAAAACTCCATGTAGCCCGTTGCGCTCACCGAATAGAGCGCAAACCCGGTCAGAATCAGCGTGATGTACAGCGCGAACACCGCGAGGTAGGTCATGCCCGCGAGAGGGTTGTGACCGACGTTGAGCGGTGGTTCTTTGCTCACGAACGAATAGAACTTCAACATCTTGAAGACGTCGCCGCGTCGTCGCTTGCCCACGGGCACGAACTGGTGCCAGCGCGCGTAGTACGAGCCCACGAACATCCAGAGGATGCGTGACAACACCGCGAGCGCAAAGATGATGGCCGTGTAGAAGTGCACGACCTTCACCGTTGCCATCACGAAGTGCTCGCCTCCCGGCTGGGCTGGGATCAAGTAGGGCGTGCCGATGTAGAT
>CBESWY010000125.1:0-8178 GCA_965533395.1 uncultured Myxococcales bacterium | reverse complement strand
GCCAGGTCTTGTGGGGTCGCCGAGGTTTCCGGGATGTCGAGCACCAGCTTCCGCAGGCTTACCTCTCCATCGAGGCCCTCGTCTTCGAACTTCGCTCTCAGCCGCGCGGTCCCGGCGAGCCGCGCGATGATCGAGCCCTCTTGGCGTAGCGGGAAATCCTTCGCGTCGACGACGAAGTCCGCGTCCTCGAGGCGCAGTTTCTTGATCCCTACGCGGCCGTTGAGCTTCGCCGAGCCGTTTGTGTCTGTGACTTTCAGACCCGTGATCGCAATGCCGTCCTCGTCGAAGATTGCACGTCCCTCCACGTTCTCGAGCGTCTGACCCACCGCTCGAATGTTGACTCGGCCGTCGGTGAGGTCGACGCTTCCCACGAGCTTCGGGTCCTGCACGCGGCCTTGTGCAGTCACGCTGCCCTGAAGGATTCCTTCGACGTTGACCACGCCGGCCATCCAGGCGAGCACCGCTTGCAGCGGCATCCGGTTGAAATTCGCCTTCGCGTCCACGTCGCCCCTCTTCGCGAGCTCCGGGACCGGATGTTCGCTGTCCCAAAGCAGCGGGACTTTCGCCGTAATCTTCGAGGAGCCCCCGTTCCACCAGCGCATGTCCATATCGATGGCTCCAACCCCGTCATGGTACCCGCCGGAGACCCGGTTGAGAGAGGGCGGCGTCTCGACGATCGTATTTACCATCCCGGCCCGACGGCCCGGCTCGAGGCGGCGCGCCCGAAGCTCGTCGGACTCCATCGAGAACGAGAGATCCGGATCATCGCTGAAGAGGCCGGTGGCTTTGAGTTGCGCCGAAAGAACGCCCGCGGCGTACCGACAGAGGTAAGGCAAGTTCTCCGTGGGCGCGTCATAGAAGTCCGCGCTGATTTGAGTAACCGGCCATGGGGGAATCTCCGCGTTCTGCAACCAATCGTCGAGCGGCGTCACCAAAGAGGCCTGCAGGTCGAGTACCTTTGCGTTCCCCACGACGCCGTCCATGGACAGCTCGGTCATCCCGTTTTCCAGTCGCGCTCTGACCGTCGCGCGGGGGTGCGCTTCGCTCCCGCACAGGCCCTCCGAGGAATCCGAGAGCCAATCGACGCTGGAATGGAAATCGCCTCTCGTCCGGAATGCGCCACCTGCGAGCGTGAAGCTCGCTGCGAGCCGAAGACGGTCCGCATCTGGTACGAAGAGCTCGCTGAGTTTCTTTGGGTACGCGCTCAACCGCCTCGGCGGCATGCGCACCGAAACTCGCCACGGTGAAGTCGCCAGTGCTTCCACAGCTTCGCTCGGGTTTTGAGCCAGGTTAACCAAGTCGACGAGCAGGCTGCCTTCGCCTTCGATCAGCTCGCCTTCGTCATCCGCCATGCGAATTTGGGCGAGGAGCGCACCGTACTCGTATCGGAAATCCGACGCGAGCTCCACGGGCCCCCAGCGGTCGACGATGAACCCCGGGATCTCGATGGTACCCTTGAATGCAGATGCATCGATTGGCCCCGAGAAGCGAATACTGGCATCGGCGTAGCCCCGAACGTTGGGCATGTCTTCCTTCAGAATCAGCTCGAGCAGCGTCAGGTCCATCGCTCCGGTGCTCAGAGTCGTCTCGTAGACGCCTTCCCGTAGAGACTCTGCAACCCCTCCGGGCATCGGGTCCACGAAGCCCGTGGTGGTCAGCGTGAAGTTCCCGCGCCCCCCGAAATCGACCTGCGCATCGGCGTCGAGCAGACCCTTGTCATAATTGATTAGATAAGCGGCGTTGACGGAAGAGATATCCCAGAGCACCGCGTCGGTGAGGGTTCCCTCCGCGACGATCGTCGGCTCTCGGTCGAGGTCCCCGCGAAACTCGAAGTGAAGGTCGACCCCGCCCGTGAAATCTGGCGCCGTTCGCGGATAGAGAATCTTCAACACGGCCAAATCGAAATTCTCGAGGTCGGCGCGGATGTCGTCGGGCCCATCGAAAAGCCACACGCCCTGAGCGTCGAGGCGCTGCGGGCCATTGCCGATCAGGACCCGATCAAACGAGAGCCCCTCATCGGGGTCCAGCGTCGCGTTGTTGACCGAACCCCTCCATGAGAGATCGCCCACGGCGAGCTCGACCTCGTCGACATCGAGCCGATAGACGCCCTCATCGGCGGCCACACGGGCTTGAAACTCGGCGCGGCGATCGCCGGGCGCCGTGAACTCGCCGTTCGCCGTATACTCTTTGGGGCCTCCTTTGAGGAGCGCTCGCCCGTTGCCGAGTGGGTAGCCCGCGACCCGGAGCGCCGCCCCATCGAGCGCTAAATCGACCTTGGGCTTGAAGGGATCACCCCAGACCCGCCCCTCGAGGATGATGAAGTGCGCGCTGAGCGCTCCATACGCGAAGTGATCGAAGCGCACGCGGCCCTTGGCCTCGAAGTCCTCGCGGACCGTTTGGCGAACGCGCAGGTCGAAATCCGCGCCACCCTCGATGCCCGCTACGAATTGCTCGAAGTTGGGATCGCCGCTCACCTCGGGAATGTTTCCAACCACGTGAATGTCCGTGATGCCTGCGTATTCAACCTGTCCATCCAGATGGAGGTCACCACCCGCGTACTCTGCATCCACCGAGTCGATGTCGAGCCCGTCGTCGCGCGATCGAATCTTTGCAAAGAGAGCCGGGACGTGGATGTCTTCGTATTTGAAAGCCTCCGTTTCGATCTCGACCCCGAGGACATCCTCGTTCGTGGGGTCGCTGGTGATCTCGATGCGACCCCCCACCGCGATTTCTGGTACGCCGCCGATCACGTTGGCTAGCGCGAGGCGAGGGCTGGCGATCTCGATTCGAGTCACGCCCTCCGTCGGAAGGTCCCCGTTGATTCGTGCGCGCCCCCCAGCAGTCTGTACGTCCGATTGGAGGCGATAGTCCTCCTCGGGTCCCCAAAGGCGCACCCAGCCCGTCGCGTCTCCTTTGAGCGACTCCGCCCAGTCGAAGCCGACCTCGTATAGGGTTTCCGCGCGAACGGGTTCCACGCGGACGAAGAGATCGAGATCCCACGGGTCTTCGGGGGCGCTGTCTTCGCGTGGGCTGTAGAGGAGCTCGGCGGTCAACTTCTCTTCGCCACGGCTCGCTTCCGCGGTGACCTGCGTGCCTCTCACGTCCGTGTGGACGCTGCCGACGATGTTGTCGATGCTCGCCTCGAACGGAAACGGTCTGACCATGCGGCCTTCGGCGGACCAGATCTCGATATCGGTAATCCAGTAGAACTCCATTCGACCCTTGGTGTCGAGGTCGACGACTCGGATGTCCTCCAAGCCGAGCAGCTCTCCGGTCACGTCGAGGTTGCGAAGGTCCATGTTGTCGACGATGGCGTGAAAGGGCTCTCCCACCGTCGGCGTTTGGTCGGCCGCCTCGAATGCCGCCAAGAACGTCGGTGCGCCTTCGCCATCGTCGATGAGGTCCACCCAGCCATTGGTCAGGTCCGCATAATAGAAACGGAGGCGCCCACGTAGAGCGGCGATCGGATCGATACCGAGCTCCACCGTTTCGCCGTAGATGATCGCTCGGCCATCGGGGTCGTAGACGAACGTGTCTTTGACGATCGTGTGCCAGAGCCGGAGCTGCGTGATGTAGCCGGAGTGCATGGTTCCAACCATCTGGTCGGAGACGAACTCGTTCAGCATGTCACGGCCGATCCGTCGGCCGAGGTCGGTATCCAGGTGAAACAGAACGCTCGAGAGCAGCGAGACGATGGCGAGCAGCGGCCAGCCGAGAAACCAGCTCACCAAGCGGGAGATCCAGCGCATCAGTAGGCCTCACCGATGGTGAAATGGAAGGCACCTGGCACGCCCCCGCGAATGAATTGGAAGATGTTGAACGCGTTGGGCGGCGGCTCGCCGCCGACGATCTGCCACTTGGGAATCAGGAAACCGAAGTCGAGGCGGATCGGGCCGACCGGGGTTTGGTAGCGGAACCCAAAACCCGCCGCGGCGCGGATGTAGTTGAAGCGCCACACTTCGCCCCGGTTCACGTCTCCGAAGTCCATGAACAACGCCGTGGCGAAAGATTGGGTGACGGGGAGGCGCCATTCGATGCCAGCCTCCCATCTGCGAAGCCCGCCGTCGTTTCTGGCGTCAAAGCCCTCACGGTTCAGGGAATCGATGTTCCCCGGGTCGCCCAGAAACCCGCCAAAGAAGCCACGGTGGCTGGTGGGGCCGCCCGAGCGCAATCGGTAGTTTTGCGGCCCCAGCTCCTGCCCGATGAGGTCCAAGCTATTGCGGTCTCGAGAAAATATGAACATCGCGCCCATGCTGAATCGAAACGCCAGCGTCGACGAAAGAGGCAAGGGCGCGTAGCCGCGAATCTCGGGGGTGACGCGAACATACTGCCAAGAGCGCCGCAACTTGGCCGGCGATTGCTGGCTTCCGACTCGAAGGTAGAACCCGGCGCGTGGGCTTCGCGAGTCGTCCCGGAGGTCGACGATGACGCTCTCGTCGAAAAACACGACCTGGTAGCTGGTCGGGAACCGGGGGTCTTTGTCGACAACGAGGTATGCATCGTAGTTCAAGGCGCCGACGAGCAGGAGCCGGCCGTCGAAGAATGGTCGCGAAAGGCTTCCGCGAACTTGGAGGTCATGGCGGCGAAAGAGCTCGTAGGGGTCGGGGCCCCAGTCGTAGCGAAATTGAATCGCCGCCGTGGTGCGCGGCTCGAGAAACGCCGGGCGCCGATACTCGACGCGGAGCTCATTTCCGAAGATGAATCCTCGGCCGAAGCGAAAGAACGGGTCCGTGGCAACGATTTTCGGGCGATCCTCGATACGCAATCGCCGGAACCCGCCGAGATTTCTATGCTCGAATAGCCCGAACAAATGAACGTCCGAAATGCGCGTGTCCTGCTCGAGGGTCAGTGTGGCGATCGTGCCGCTCTGGACTCCGGCGCCGATGCCCCAGCGAATGTTCCTCCCGGGCTCGACGGCGATGTTGACGTCGACCACCCCCGTACACTGTTCCTCTCCGTCGCGTCGCGGAGTCGAGGTCACGTCCACCGATGCGAGCGCGCCCAGCGCGTAGACCGCCCGCTGGGCGTCCGCGATGTCGCTCAAGCGAAAGACTTCGCCGGTTTTCAGGTCGGCGACATCCAAAATCGTATCCGCAGGCTGCGTGCCGGTACCGGTGACGGTGATGTCGCCGAGCCTGCACGACGGTCCGGTCTCGACGAAGAGCCCGACTGAAGCCTCTCTGGTTTCCCGTTCGATCTCGACCCGCCCCGAGACGTTGCCGCAGGCGTAGCTTGCCTCTTTCAGCTGGCGCCGAATCGCGCGCTTGCTCCTCTCGTAGACCGACTCGTCGAACGGTTTGCCAACCTCGAGCTCGACGGCGCTGTCGAGCTTTTTCCGGTTCTCCGATTCCCACGCTTCGTGGCCGCTGACCTCGATCGATTTGACCAAGACCGGCTCGCCCTCTTCGATTTCGATCAAGATGCCGAGCTCGCAGCCTTCGTCGGCGCCTTCTCGGTCGCAGGGGGCTTGGCTGCCAGGCGCCACGACGATGCGGTCGTCGTTTGCGGCCGAAGGTGGGTCGAACTCGGTGCTGACGACAGCCGCGTCGTAGTAACCGCGCGCCTGGTACCAGCGCTCGATTCGCTGCACGTCACGGTCGAACACCGCGGAATCCAAGGTGGGCCAGCCCTTGCGAAGCTTTCTCCAGAGGTCGAATGACACCCGGTTCCCGTCGAAGGGTGGAGCCCCGCAGCTCGGGTCCGCGCTGGTCCCGAACGCAAACGTGACCCGATCCCGCTCCTGGCTGGCAAGACAGGCCCTCAGGGCCTGGGGATCGAGCTGTTCCATGCCATTGAAACGGATCCGGTCGATGCCGTATGCATCCTCTGGGATCGTCTTGCACCCGCTCGCCAGAACGAGCAGGAAACAGATGCATCGCCGGCGAGCCATCTACCTAGGGCTTGTAGCGCGGGGACCCCCAGTTCCGCCAGCGAACAGCGTGATTTCGGCCATTTGGCGACGGTCCTGCCGGCTGCTACAGCTACCGTCACCTCGTCATGAAGCGGTACTTCGTCCAGACCTTCGGCTGCCAGATGAACGTTCACGACTCCCGTCGCATCGAGGAGGTCCTGCGGGCGAGCGGCTACCGTGAGGCTAGCGAGCCTGCTTTGGCCGATCTCCTGCTCGTCAACACCTGCAGCGTGCGCGAGAAGGCGGAGCACAAGCTGATGAGCCTTCTCGGCACGTTTCGACCCTTCAAGGAGGCGCAGCGAGGCACGATTCTGGCCGTGACGGGCTGTGTTGCCCAGCAGGAAGGCGATCGATTGCTTCGAAAAGCGCCCTTCATAGACATCGTCCTCGGGCCGGACAACATCCCGGAGCTCCCCGCGCTGATCCGCGAAGTCGAGCAGGGAGCCCCGCCGATCGCCCGAACTGTCTTCGACATGGACGACCCCCAATTCCTCCGGGCGAAGCCTCACGCAGAGCGCCGGGAAGTCACCGCGTACGTGACCGTCATGAAGGGCTGCGACGAGCGCTGCACGTTTTGTATCGTTCCCTATACCCGTGGGTCCGAGCGATATCGGCCCGCCGACGAGATCATCGACGAGATTCTCGACCTCGTCCGCGGGGGCGTGCGGGAAATCACCCTCCTCGGGCAGACCGTCAACTCCTGGCACGAGCCCGGTGCGGATGCGGAGGCTAGCAAGGCCGGGTCGCGGCTGGCCGCGTCTACGTCTCGCTTTGCGGGGCTGCTCCGGCGGATCGCGGAAGAGGTTCCTGACCTCTGGCGGCTACGCTACACCTCCCCTCACCCGCGGCACATCACCGCTGAGCTGGTCGCGGCCCACGCTGACCTCGGGGTGCTTCCCTCGCACGTGCACCTGCCGGTGCAATCGGGTTCCGATCGCCTGCTTCGGCGGATGGCACGCCGCTACACGGCCGAGGAATACATCGCGCGGACGGACGCGCTGAAGCAAGCCAAGCCAGGTCTCACGCTTTCTGCCGATTTCATCGTCGGCTTCCCCGGGGAAACCGACGATGACTTCGAACAAACGCTCGAGCTGGTGCGGCGCGTCGGCTTCGTTGCCGCGTTTGCGTTCAAATACTCGCCGCGGCCGTATACGCCGGCGCTCAAGCTCGGCGATGAGGTCTCCGAAGAGGTGAAAGACGATCGTCTTGCTCGCTTGTTTGCCCTGGTCGAAACGCAACAGCAGGCGCACCTCCGATCGCTGGTCGGCCAGGATGTACAGGTCCTGGTCGAAGGCCCTTCACCGGGGGATACGGGGCGCTTCGCCGGGCGCAGCGAGCGGAACGAGATCGTCCACTTGATCGCGCCCGAGGGTCACGACCCGACCGGCGAGTTGGTCACCGTCACGATCGACGAGCCGTTTCGCCACAGCCTGTCGGGCTACATGACCGGGGCAGAGGGTCTCGTGGACCGCGGCCCGCGCACGCGCCTCTCGGTGCTCAGCGCTGGAGGCGCAGTCTGAATAGCGACTCGCTCCGGAAGAGCCTCCGCGCATGGCGCTTTGCGCTTCTGTACATGGCTCTGATTTTCGTGATTTCGTCGTTCGAGGTCGAAGCTCCAGGAATTCAGCACATTCCGCTGCGCGACAAGGGTATCCACTTCGTCGAGTATGCGGTGCTGGGGTGGCTTTGCGCCACGGCGTCCAGGCAGAGCTGGCCTTCCGCTTCGGCGTGGCGAACGGCAGCGTTTGCGGTCTTTGTTTCCGTCCTTTGGGGGCTGTCCGACGAGATTCACCAGGCGTTCGTTCCCGCTCGTTTCTCCGAGCTGAGCGATGTCGTTGCCGATCTCTTCGGCAGCCTCGTCGGCGCCGCAGGCTCGCATCTTTTTTCGAACAGAACTGTGAGCTAATGCACTGCAAATCTAGACCTGGACCGACCGCCACCATTGACGCGTTCAGTCCTAATCTTTAGATTGTAGGTGCTGAAGACGATACGGTTCTCAAAACCAAAAAAACAACATATTTCGCCGGTGGACCCCCCCCATAAGTCCCTCGGTTGTTCCCCGCCCGGTCGTGTCTCCCCCCTCCAAACGACCGGGCGACCCTTTTTAAGCGGCAGTGTCAGTGGGAGCTGGTTTGCTTACACCGCCCGCCCACCCCGACCCGTAGTCCTCCCTGGCGCGGCATTCGCTGTGCTCTGCCTTGCCGGCGCATTCGCGCCGGGCTTCGCCCTTTGGGCTCGCGCTGCCGCCTGCTGTTTTGAAGGGGGTG
>CBESWY010000124.1:0-8207 GCA_965533395.1 uncultured Myxococcales bacterium | reverse complement strand
CCAATGTCTAACGACTACGAAGCAATCGTCATCGGCGGAGGCCCCGGGGGGTACGTCGCTGCCATTCGGCTCGGGCAGCTCGGCGTCAAAACGCTCTGCGTCGAAAAGGAGGCGATGGGTGGGGTCTGTCTCAACTGGGGCTGCATCCCATCCAAGGCCCTGATCGCGGCGGCGAACCTCGCCAACAAAGTTCGCAACGCAGGGCACATGGGCATCACGGTGAAAGACCTCGAAGTCGACGTGGCCAAGATGCAGGAGTGGAAAGAGGGCATCGTCAAGAAGCTCACCGGCGGTGTGTCGAGCCTCGTGAAGGGCAACGGCGGCACCATTGTGATGGGCACCGCGAACATCACCGGGCCCAACTCCGTCGAGGTGACGAGCGCGGACGGAAAGCGCGAAACCTACACGGCGAGCAAAGGCATCATCGTTGGCACCGGCACGCAGATGATCACCATCCCCGGCTTCGAACCCGACGGCGACGTCGTGATCACCGCGCGCGAGGCCGTGAGCCTTCAGAGCGCGCCGGAAAGCATGGTCATCATTGGCGGCGGTGTGATCGGGCTCGAGCTCGGCATGGTGTACCAGAAGCTCGGCACCAAGCTCACCGTCGTCGAGCTTATGGATCAGCTGCTTCCGGGCACCGACCTCGATCTGGTTCGCGTCGTGCAAAAGCACCTCGAAAAGGATGGCGCCGAGGTTCATCTCAAGAGCAAAGCCGTGAAGCTCGAGAAGAGCGGCGGCCGAGCCAAAGTCACCATCGAAACCGACGGCAAGGAGCAGGTCGTCGAGGCCGAAAAGGTGCTGGTCGCCGTCGGCTTCAAGCCCAACTCCGCTGGCCTCGGCCTCGAAGGCACGGGTGTGAAGCTCGATGCGCGCGGCCACATCATCATCGATGAGCAGATGCGCACCAACGTGCCCTCGATCTACGCGATCGGCGATGTGGCTGGGATCCCCTACCTCGCGCACAAGGCCTCCAAGGAAGGCGAAATCGCCGCAGAGGTCATCGCTGGGCACAAGTCGGCCCGCGACTATCGCGGGATGCCGGCCGCGATCTTCACCGACCCTGAGATCGCAACGGTCGGGATGACCGAGAATCAAGCCAAGGACGAAGGAAGGAACGTCAAAGTTGGCAAGTTCCCCTTCGCGGCGTCCGGCCGTGCCATGGCCGTCAGTGAAACCGATGGCTTCATCAAGGTGATCATCGACGAAGCCGATCATCAGCTGCTCGGCGTTGCGATCGTCGGCCCCGAAGCCAGCGACCTGATCAGCGAATCGGCGCTCGCCATCGAAATGTGCGCGTTTGCCGAAGACGTCGCGCTCACCGTGCACCCGCACCCCACACTCGGCGAAGGCGTCATGGAAGCGTTCAAACACGCCTTGGGCGAGGCGGTCCACATCATGAATCGCTCGTAGGCCCGTGCTGTTTTGTCGCCTCGGTACCATCGACTACGCCGAAGCGCATCGTCTTCAGAAAGAGCTTCAGCGCAAACGAGTTGGCGGGGAGATCGGCGACATCGTCTTGCTCCTCGAACACCCGCCGGTATTGACGATGGGACGCTCGGCCAAAGGGCAGCACGTCCTCGCAACGCCTGAGCTCCTAGAGGCGCGCGGCATCCGGGTGCACGAGGTGGGGCGAGGCGGAGACGTGACCTATCACGGCCCGGGGCAACTCGTGGCGTATCCGATCATCGATCTCAAACCCGACCGGAAGGACGTGCGGAAGTATGTGGCGTCGCTCGAAGAGACGATGATTCGCACCTGCGCTGACTTTGGTTTGGCGGCAGGGCGTGTCGAAGGTCTGAACGGAGCTTGGATCGGTGAGCGCAAAGTGGGCGCGGTCGGCGTGAGAATCAGCCGATGGGTCACGATGCACGGGCTCGCCCTCAACGTGAACAGCGACCTTCGCGAGTTCGAGATGATCGTCCCCTGTGGCATTCAAGACAGAGGCGTCACCTCCCTTTCCACCGAGCTCGGCCGCACGGTCCACGTAGGCAACGTATTCGGACCGCTCGCGCAACATTTCGCCGAGCTCTACGACGCCGACATCGAATGGCACGACGGGCTCCCCGACGGCGTCAGCTCTTGAGGAAGTACCGAATCGCGCTTTGACCCATGGCGGTGGTGCCCGCGCCGGCCACGCCCGCAGAGATCACATTGCCCGCGCCCGGCACGAGCTTGGCGATGGTTTGGGCGGAATACCGGAGGCCCATCCCAAGACCGCCGGCGACCCCGAGGCTGCCGAGCCACTCCGCTACGGTCTTTTTGCCCATGCTACGGCCGCTCAAGTATGCCAAGGAGCTCACCATCATTGCTTGGAGCGGCCCGAGAACGACCATGTCGGAGAATGGAATCGGCGTGATGCCGACCGTGACCGAAACCGCCGTGCAAGCTTGAACGATTTCGTTTCCAATGCGAATGCGCGCTTCCTTCGCGCGCGTCAGACCTCTGGCCGCTTCGAGCCTCGCTTCTTCGGGGAGCGCCAGGACGATGGCCTCGGAAAGTCCTTCGAGACCGTGACCGCTGATCGCCGACACCGCACGCGGCGGATCCGCATCGAGGCGGCAATCTCTGATCTTAGCCTCGAGCGCTTTGCGCTCGGCCTCGACACCTCCACGTCCGATTAAATCCGAATGCGTCAGCAGCGGAAACACGCGCAACGCCGCCGTCCCTTCGGGCAGGTCGGGTAGCAAGCTCTTCGCTCGTTCGACGATTCGTTTCGCGTCCTGCACGTTGCGAGGCTCGAACGTGAGGAACACCAAGTCCGGTGTTTCGTTCTCGAGCGCGCCCTTCCACTGCGATCTCGCGGCGGGATCGTCCACGTCGATCTCGAGCCAGTGAACCTTCGCGCCTTCGTGCTCGATCTGAACCCAGTGCCCATGATCGGTGTCCAGGGGATCGCGCACCGGTCGTCGTTCGATCAGCGATCGCAATAGGGACGATCGCCCGCTGCCGCCAAGCCCAAGCGCCACGATGCGCGGCGGTCGTCGCAGGTAGAGCAGCGAGCGAAGCCCAAGCAGATCGTTCTTGACGCTCGAGACCAGAGGCACGCGATCAAGAACCTTGACGAGTTGGTCCAAAGCGAGCTCTTTGGCGCGGTCCTTCATCGGCTCATTCATTCTGCCTGCCGTCTATGCGCGCAAGCCGAGTCATGTTAACTTCGCTTTGGGGTAGCTGGTGGGAGCAGATTGGCTCAATGCTCTGGAGGACGTCGGGGGGCGTCTGGTGCCTGAAGCAAGGGATTTCCTGCTCTCACAGCTCCCTCCCTTACCCGGGAAAGGCGCCACGGGCGTCCGCTGGCTCGCCGATTTGCTCGAGGATTTCGTCGATCGCGATAGCGATGGAGCCGAAGACGATCGCTTTGTGGAGGGTGCGGGCGCGTTTCTTGGTCTTTTGTTGATCGACCATCTGGGCGGCAGCACCCACGAGCGTGACGGCTGCCACCGGGTTCAGCTGGGGCGCTTCGGCTGGTTCGATCCGTTTGGCGCGATTCAAGAGGCCCTGGATGCCGACGACCCCCGCAAATGCCTGTCCGAGTACCTCTCGGTGGCAGAGCGCGAGGCCAGAGCCGACGGTCCTGTCTCCCGCGTCGTTCGAATCTTTGCTGAAGAGCTGAGCCGTGCTCGCCCCGACCTTGCGATCGAATCGCAATTCGAGCTGACGGTCGACCTCGACAACGGTGCCAGCGTCGACCTGGCGCGGCTCGAGCGGGTCGCGCGCGACCAAGAAGACGACGCCGCGACCGAGGCCGCACGGCGCATCATCAGCATGCTTCCAGGTGCCGAGGCTCGAGAAGCCACGCCCTGGAGCGAAGCTGCGCCGCGATTGCTGCCGCGTCTGGTCTCTCAAACGTTCGTGGACTCCTTGCCACCCGAGCAGGATTTGTATCTCCAGGCCATCGGGCACGACGTGCTGCTCGCGCTTCAGCTTCGATACGGAACACGTGCGCGCTATCTGCGCTGCTCCGAAGTCGACGGCTGGGAACGCGATCGGGAGGCGATCCGACGGCGGTCAATCGAAAACCTCGCCGCCAAGTCGCGCGCCCTGCGCCTCGAACCGGTCAGCGAAGGCATCCTGCGCGTGCGTCAAAGTGACGGCCTGGACGGTGCACGCCTGCTTCTGCCGGATCTCGCAGCGCGTCTCGAGCGACTGAGCCCGGGAGACTGGTTGGCGGCAGCCCCGCACCGCGACGTGCTGCTCCTCGCACGCAGGCCCGCGCTTTCAGAGCTTTCGAAGCGGGCACAAGACGCCGCCCAGCGCGCACCGCATCCGGTTTCCGCTTCTTTGTTCGCCGTCACTCCCGACGGCCCTCGTCCGCTGCAACCCTAGGGCGTGCCGCGTCAGAACCGAGAAGGGTCGAGCGGCATGGCGCCCATGTCGAACGGCGTGTCCGCGGTGGCCTCGGCGAACTTGGCGAGCTCGTCGGCAAGCAGCGTAGTCACCGGCGGCGCCTGAGTCCGCCGGCTTCTCTCGGCGCGATGCTGCAGCACCGCCGCTGTGACGTCTTGTGGACCCACGTTCCAATCGTTCCGGGCGACGATCTGCCGAAGCTGAGAGGCAAGAATCGCAGCGTCGTTGAGCCGGTCGTCTGGATTCTTCGTGACGAGCTTACGGACGATCGCGTCGGCCTCTTCGCCGCCGGGCATCGTGCCGGCGAGCGCCGGCACTTCGCAGCGGGCAATGGCCCGAATGGTTTCGCGATCGCTTTCCCCCACGAACAAGGAGCGACCCGCCAACATCTCCCAGAACACCGCACCGAGCGCGAACAAATCGGAGCGGTGATCGCTGCTCTCGCGCCGAATGACTTCAGGAGGCAAGTAGCCGAGCTTGCCGCCAACCATGTCGTCCCCTCGAACGTGTTCGTGCACCGTCGCATCCGCGAGCCCGAAGTCGGTGAGCTTCACCGTCCCGTTGGCACCGAGGAGCACGTTTTGCGGAGACACGTCTCGGTGCACGATCCCGAGCCCGCGCCCGCTCGCGTCTCGGGCGCGATGCGCGTAAGCGAGCGCCTTGGCGACCTCTTGGATGATGTGCACGGCGAGCGGCACACCCATCGAAAGCTCCTCCCTGTGTGCAGCGCGCGTCAGGGAACGCAGTGACTCACCGTCGACGAGCTCCATGACCATGATGTAGGTGCCGTCGATGTCGCGCGCGTCGTACACGCGCACGATGTTGGGATGGCGCAGGAGCATCCCCAGGCGAGCTTCGTCCAGGAACATCGTTCGGAACAAGGGGTCTGCGATCGAGGGGAGGACCCGCTTGATCGCGACCGGGTGTTCGCCCCCGTCGTCGAAGAGCGCATTGGCCCGCCAGACCTCTGCCATGCCGCCCACTGCGATTCGCTGGGTCGGCTCGTAGCGCGTAGGCGCCCGGCGGAGCTGAATCGACAGAGTGGGTTGCGGCTTCGAGGCCATGGTGCGAGCGTGGCAAACTGTCCGGAGCAGGTCAAACTAGGCTCGTTCCCAGCCGGCTCCCATGCAAGATCACCCCTACGCCCCATTCATCGATCGCGTGAATAAGCCAGCCCAATATCTGGGCGGAGAGCAGGGAATCGCGCACAAAGCCTGGGGTGAGGCGAGCTGCCGCATCTGTCTGGCATTCCCCGATCTCTATGAGATCGGGATGAGTCACCTCGGCTACAAGATCCTCTATGACATCGTGAATCGGCGGCCGGAGCTCTTGGCGGAGCGCGCGTATGCGGTCTGGGGCGATATGGAGCAGGAGCTGCGTTCACACGGCCAGGCCCTGTGCTCGCTCGAGAGCGCGCGTCCTCTTTGCCATTTCGACATCGTTGGCTTCTCGCTTCAATACGAGCTGACCTACACGAACATTCTGCAGATGCTCGACCTCGGGAAGATCCCGCTGCGGGCGGACGAGCGTACGAACGAAGACCCGCTGGTCGTCGCCGGTGGCCCAACCGCGACACACGCCGAACCGATTGCGCCTTTCATCGATGCGTTTCTCATTGGCGACGGCGAGGCCAAGCTGCCCGAGCTCATGCGCGCATGGGCCGAGATGAAGCGCGACGGGCTTTCCCGGGCCGAACGCCTGATCCAAGTTGCCAAGCTCGGAGGGTTTTACGTGCCTTCGCTCTACAAGAGCGTGCCGTCCGACGAAACGAAGATCCATGTCGTCGAGCCCGAGCATCCGGAGGCGCCCTACCCGGTCCGCCGTTCGATCGTGGAGGACCTCAACGACTACCCCTTCCCGGTGGACGGTCCGATCGCCAACTGCCAGACGGTCTTCGACCGCGCCTCGATCGAGGTCGCCCGCGGGTGCACCGAAGGTTGCCGGTTTTGCCAGGCCGGCATGATCTACCGCCCGGTCCGAGAACGAAAACCCAAAGCCATCATCGACGCCATGGTGCGGTCGGTTGCCGAAGCCGGCTACGACGAAGCCTCCCTGACCTCCCTGTCGACCGCGGACTACAGCGCGATTGCCCCCCTCGTCCACGAATCCATCGAGGCGCTCGCACCATATCAGGTGTCCCTCAGCGTCTCGTCGCTTCGTGCGTACGGGCTCAGCGAGAACGTGCTCGACGACATGAAGCAACAGCGTGCAGGGGGCCTGACATTCGCGCCCGAGGCGGGCAGCCAGCGGATGCGTGACGTGGTGAATAAGAACGTCACCGACGCGCAGCTCATGGAGACCGCCGAGCGCGTGTTCTCGCGCGGCTGGAACAAAATGAAGCTCTACTTCATGATTGGCCTCCCCAGCGAAGAGGACGAGGACGTGCGAGACATCGTGCGAACCGGCGCCAGGGCCCTGGACGTAGCCCGGCGCGTTCAGCGCAACAGGCGCGCGCGCGTGACCGTCAGCGTCTCGACACACGTCCCCAAACCGCACACGCCGTTTCAGTGGTGCGCGATGGATTCGCACGACGAAATCTTGCGCAAGCAGTCGGTGCTTCGCTACGAGGCCGCAAGCACGCGCGTCCAGCTGAAGATGCACAAGTCAGACGGGTCCTGGCTCGAAGGAATGCTGGCGCGCGGCGACCGCCGCTTGGCCGACGTGATTCAAGGCGCGTACCGGAGAGGCGCGCGCTTCGATTCCTGGGGCGAGATGCTCGACCTCGAAGCTTGGACGACGTCTCTCGACGAGGCCGGCATCGATCCCAGCTGGTTTCTCGGGACGATCCCTGTGTCCGCGAAACTGGCCTGGTCGCACATCGACGTCGGGCTCGAGCAGGGGTTCCTTGCGCGGGAATACCGCAAAGCCCTTCGGAATCGATTGAGCCCGCCGTGCGGGAAGACGGTCGGCAGCTTCGTTCACCACAGCAACGTTCAAGACGCCGAGACCGAGAAGCGTCGGTTGGTTTGCTACGACTGCGGCATCGCCTGCGATCTCACGCAGATGAAAGACGAGCGGATTCAGTACTTGAAGAGCATGAACGCCATCGAGCCGGTCCACCAGCCAGCGCCAAGCGATGAAGCCGAAGAGGTCACGGTCGACCGGCGACCGTTCCATGGCGTCGACCAGGGCCCGGTGATGCGCGTCCGGCTGGGTTACCGAAAGCTCGGCCGGACGGCCTATACCTCCCACCTCGATCTCGTCAGGGCCTTTCCGCGAATGCTGCGGCGGGTGGGGCTTCCCCTCTACTACAGCGAAGGCTTCCGCCCGCTCCCACGGCTCACCTTTGGTCCCGCCCTCCCGGTCGGGACGGCCAGCCTCTGTGAGCACGTCGATGTCCGGCTTCGGGCTGACGACAACCCCGACCTCGAGCGACTCTGCGAGCGGCTCAACGAGGCTGCGATCGACGGCATCGAGTTTTTCGAGCACCGGGTTCTCGGGCCGCACGACGCTGCGCTCAACCGCGTGATCGAAGAAACCGACTACGTGGTCGCATTGTCCAAGCAGGAGCTCTCGAGCCTCGGCATCGGAGATGAGGCCGTCTTGAAAGCCATGCTCAGCAAGCGGCCAGCCGAGCTCTACATCGACCGCGAGATCAAAGGCCTCAAGAAGCGAGTCGACGTTGGCGCCGCACTGGTCGACCTCCGCGTCGGCGAAGGCGCGGACGCCCTGCGGCGGGCTGGCTTCGAAGGCGCACTGCTGCCCATCACCATCACGCTTCGGCTAGGCGGAAAGACCACGCCCCGGCCAGGCGAAGCGCTTGAAGCGCTGACGGGCATCGATGAGCTCGCCCCCCGGGTCGTCCGCACCGGGTTCTTCGCGACACGGAGCGCGGGGCGTGTCGCGCCCTTGCAGCTGGA
>CBESWY010000123.1:0-8370 GCA_965533395.1 uncultured Myxococcales bacterium | reverse complement strand
ACCGTGGGCACGGCAACCGCGGGCAGCGCTACCGCGGGCACAACCAAGGTGGCTATCTGGCCAAGAAGGCTCTGATTCTCGACGAGCTGGTCAGGCTGTCCGAGCGACAGGTGCAGCGCGCCGCAGCGAACCTACACTACCCGCATCGGCTTTCGTTTGCCCGCCGCTGAGCAATCGAATCCATGAAGTACCAAGCGCCTCGGCAGTCGCCGGGGCGCTTCCTTGTTAACTGCCGCTGAACGCCGCGCGTTCCTCGTCGAGCGCGCGCTCGATGTTGCCGCAGACGATTTCGCAGAGCTTGAAGACCGCTGGGTCGGACACCGAGTAGTAGGCCGAATTCCCGCGCTTCTCGCGTTTGACCAGGCGGTGCGCGAGCAGGGTGCTCAGGTGCTTGGAGACGTTGGGCTGGGTGCTGCCGGTCGCGTCTACCAGGGCCGTCACCGTGCGCTCTCCGTTGGCCAACTCGTTCAGAATCTGCAGCCGCAGTGGGACTCCCAGGATGCGGAACCGGGTGGCGACCGACTCTAAGTTCTGCGGATTCAGGGCGGTTTTGGCCATGTCTCTCCATCTATAGCTCCATTTCTAGAAAAAATCACCACTTGACTATATGATTATGTGGTCATATAGATGGGTTCGAGTGTAGTCCCAGTTCAAACGGAGCCGATGTCCATGAAGCGAAAGATTCTCGATTTCCCGATTCAGCACGCGCGCTTGGTCTTCGTCGGGTTAGCCGTCCTCACGATCGGCCTCGGTTCAGCGATTCCTTCGATCAAGATCGATACCGACCCGGAGACGATGCTGTCCGCCGACGACCCCGCCCGGGTCTTTCACAACGAGACCAAGGAGGAGTTCGCTCTCCACGACCTGATCGTCGTGGGCGTCGTGAACGATGCCGAGCCGCACGGTGTCTTCAACCCCGAGTCGCTCGGCCGCATTCACAAGCTCAACGAGCAGCTCAAGTCGATCGACGGCGTCATCGCGCGAGACGTTCTCGGACCCTCCACGATGGACAACATCGAGCAGGCTGGGCCTGGGACGATTCGCTTCGAATGGCTGATGGAGGAAGCGCCCAAGACTCCCGAGGAGGCCTTGGCGATCAAGGAGGCCGCGCTTCGGCTTCCGATGCTGCGTGGCACGGTCGTCTCCGAAGATGGTGACAGCGTCGCGCTGTACGTTCCCATTGAGAGCAAGGACCAGAGTCACCGAATCTCCGAAGAAATCGAAGGGATCATCGCCGGCTTCGGCGACAACACCGACGAGTTCTACATCACTGGCCTTCCGGTCGCCGAGGACACCTTCGGAGTCGAGATGTTCAAGCAGATGGCCGTCTCGGCGCCGCTTGCCGCTTTGGTGATTTTCCTTCTGATGTGGTGGTTCTTTCGTTCCTTCTCCTTGGTTTTGTCGCCGATGATCGTCGCGATGAGCACGGTGACGATCACGATGGGCACGCTGATCGCGAGCGGGTTCACCGTGCACATCATGAGCTCGATGATCCCGATTTTCCTGATGCCCATCGCCGTGGTCGACTCGGTTCACCTTCTGTCGGAATTCGTCGACATCTATCCGAAGACCGGCGATCGAAAGGTCGCGATCAAAGAGGTCGTTGGCCACCTGTTCGCGCCAATGCTCTACACATCTCTGACATCGGCCGCCGGTTTCCTCTCCCTTACTCTGACGCCGATTCCTCCGGTTCGCGTTTTTGGCGTGTTCGTTGCGATGGGCATCGGGGTCGCGTTCGTCTTGACGATTCTCTTCGTCCCCGCCTACATCGCTGCGCTTCCCGAGAAGCGCCTCACCGCGCTGCTCTCAGCCAAACGTGATGCCAGTGAGGGCGGCCTTCTTGGTCGCGTGGTCGAGGCCGTGGGCGCCAAGAGCCTTCGCTTCGCCAAGCCGATTCTCGTGGTGACCGTCGCCGCGATCGCCGTCAGCGGATACGGCATTACGCAAATCAACATCAATGACAATCCGGTTCGCTGGTTCAAGCCGTCTCACAAGATCCGCGTGGCCGACAGGGTGCTCAATCGAGAGCTGGCGGGCACGTACATGGCCTTCCTCATCATGAAGCAGGATACGAACGCGAAGGGTGAGATCCTCGCGGCCGGCGATGCAGCCCTGCAAGGCGCGAGCGACGCGATGCGCACTCGCTGGGACGTTCTCAAAGCCGACGCCGAAACTGCGAGCAAGGAAGGCGTGACGAATGTTGCCGACGCTTTGATCGAAGCGACGTCGGATCTCGTGTTCGACACGGTTGGCGAAGAGTCCAAGCAGTGGCAGCTGGTGCAGACGGCGCTCGAAGAGGCACAGACCGCAAGCAAGACCTTTCAGAACCCAGAGCACCTGGCCTATATCGAACGGCTTCAAGAGCAAGCCGAGGCGCTGCCTCTCGTCGGTAAGACGAGCTCGATCGCCGATGTCGTGAAAACGGTCTACCGCGAGCTCATCAGCGGCGAAGACAAAGACTTCCGCATCCCCAGCTCGACCGAGGGGGTCGCGCAGACGCTCTTGCAGTTCCAGTCGTCTCACCGGCCGAACGATCTTTGGCACTTGGTGAGCCCCGACTACCGCGAAAGCGCCGTCTGGGTGCAGCTCAAGAGCGGCGACAACCAGGACATGGTGTCGGTGAAGAACGACCTGGACACCTTCCTCGCGGCCAACCCCCCACCCGAGGGCCTGCGCGCCCAATGGGCTGGGCTCACCTTCCTCAACACCGTTTGGCAGGACGAAATGGTGGGCGGGATGCTCGAGAGCTTGATGGGCGCGTTCGTCATCGTGTTCCTGATGATGGTGATCTTGTTCCGTTCGCCGGTGTACGGCGCGCTAGCGATGATCCCGCTAACGATCACGATCGTCTTCACCTACGGGCTGATCGGCCTGGTGGGCAAGGACTACGACATGCCCGTCGCTGTCTTGTCCTCGCTGACGCTCGGTCTCTCAGTCGACTTCGCGATTCATTTCCTCGAGCGCGCTCGGACTATCCGCCGGGAGACCGGCGACTGGAGCGAGACGATGGCGCTCATGTTCCAGGAGCCCGGTAGGGCGATCACACGCAATGCGATCGTCATCGCCATCGGTTTCCTTCCGCTGCTGGCCGCGCCGCTCGTTCCCTACAACACCGTCGGCTTCCTGATGGCCGCCATCATGGCCGTCTCGAGCATCGTCACGGTGGTTCTGCTGCCCGCGATCATGATGCAAATCCAAAACCGGCTCTCCCCGAAGAAGGAGACCGTAGCAACGAGCGAGGACGATGCGTCCGCGCCCCTCGCGACCAACAAGGAGCAAACAGCATGAAGACCCTCAGCAAGACCTGGTTGGCGGCCTTATCCGCAGCGATTCTTCTCTCGACCCCTACCGTGCCTGCCGAGGCAGGCGACCTGAAGGACGCGAGCCAAATCGTAATACGCACCAACAACGCCCAGTACTACGCGGCTAACGATGGCCGAGCGCTCGTTCGCATGAAGATCGTCGACAGCAAGGGACGCTCCCAGCGTCGCCAGTTCGCGGTCCTTCGGCGTGACCTCAAGGATGGAGGCGACCAGAACTACCTCGTCGTCTTTGACCAGCCCGCCGATGTTCGAAACACGGCGTTCTTGGTCAAGAAGCACGCGAACAAGGACGACGATCGCTGGCTGTACCTGCCGGGGCTCGACCTCGTCAAGCGAATCGCAGCGAGCGACGAGCGCACGAGCTTCGTGGGCACTCACTTCTTCTACGAGGACATCTCCGGGCGGGATCCGGACGAGGACAAGCACGAGCTTCTCGAAACGACGGACACAGAATACGTGGTGAAGAGCACCCCCAAGAGCAGCAAGGGGGTGGAGTTCGCGCACTACACGCTGCGCATCAACAAGAAGACTTTCCTGCCGAGCAAGATCGAGTACGTGAACGCGCAGGGCAAGGTCTATCGGCGCATCGAAACCGTCAAGGTGGACACCGTACAAGGGCAGCCAACCATTACGCGCCTCAAGGTCAGCGACCTCGAGTCGGGCGGATACACGCTGAGCGATGTCAGCCACGTGAGTTACGACCTGGGGATCCCCGACGACATCTTCGTCGAGGGCTCACTTCGCAACCCGCCCCAGAAGTGGCTTCGCTGAGGCAAGTGCAGCGACGGGCATGAGGGAATAGCTCGATGAAACCGACCAATTGTACGACGAAGCAGTGCCGCGCTGGCGTCCCTTCCCTGAGTTGCTTGGCGGTTGCCGCGATTGTCTTTGCTGCTCTCGCCCTGGCCTCTGGGGCGTTCGCGCAAGCTGAGCCCCGGGCCGAGGAGACTCTCGAAGCAGAGGCCGAAGGTCCGGTCGACGGCGCTTCGAGCGCCGAGTCCCCAGAGGAGCTTGCCGGCGACGTCGAGCCGACCGAAGAGGACGGCGCCGGGGACGACTGGGGCGAGTTCGACGACTGGGAAGAGGAGGACGGTGGCGATGCTGCTGGGAAATCCGGGGGCAAAGCCTGGGACTTTCACATTGGTGGTTTCGTCGAAGGTCTCATTGCGCCGCGCGTCGTTCGAAGCAGCGCCAGCGCGAATGAATTCGTCGCAAACGAGGCGCGCTTTCGTCTGAACCTCGACGCCACGCACGAGATCGTCAGCGCGCGCTTCCGGGGCGACGTCTTCGCGGACGCCGTCGAGCGTCGGATCTGGTTCGACATTCGAGACGCGTCGATCTTCGTGCGCGGCGGAAGCTGGTTCAGCATGAGGTTTGGCAGGCAGGTGCTCACCTGGGGCACGGGCGACTTTCTGTTCTTGAACGATCTCTTTCCGAAGGACTTCAATTCTTTCTTCATCGGTCGCGCGGACGAATATCTCAAGGCGCCATCCAACTCGGTGCAGACCACGTTCATGATGAAGAAAGTCGGACTGGACTTGATCTGGACCCCGATCTTCGAGCCCGATCGGTTCATCAACGGTCAGCGTCTGTCATTCTTCAATCCGTTGGTCGGAGACATCATCGGCGACCGATCCCCGCTCACGCCGATCGATCCGTTCTTGCCCGACCAACGACTGCGAAACGGAACGGTGCACGGCCGTCTTTACGGCACGGCCGGCGCGGTCGAGCTCGCTGCCTATGGTTATGTCGGCTATTGGATGCAGCCGAACGGGCTTGAACTCACCGATCCGGCGGATCCGAACAGCATTGTGGGGGTTACCTACGCGCGTCTTGCCGTCTACGGCGCGAGCCTACGCACGCCCCTTTTTGGCGGGCTTTTCAACGTCGAGGGAGCGTTCTACGACTCCTTCAAGGACCGGGCGGGCACGACTCCGGCAACGCCGAACTCGCAGTTTCGAGGACTGGTGGGCTACGAGCGCGAGCTCTTCCCCAAGTTCCAGATGGGCCTGCAGTACTATCTCGAGTACACGCTCAAGTACGACGAGCTGATCGCGAGCTCGTTCTGGCCTCAGTACGAACAGCACGAGTTCCGGCACCTCATCACGCTGCGGCTCAACCAGCTTTTGGTCATGGACAAGCTCGAGCTCTCGCTCTTCGTCTTCTTCTCACCGGACGAGCTCGACACCTACATCCGGCCGCGCATCACCTACAAGGTCGTCGAACCGCTCGCGATCGTCATTGGCGCGAACCTCATGTTCGGTCGCGACGACTACACCTTCTTCGGCCAACTCCAAGAGAATACGAACGTGTACGCGAGGCTTCGCTACTCGTTCTGAGAATTTGAAAACGAAAGGAACGCAAACATGAATATCGACAAACTGGTTTTCCGAGTCGCAGGAATCATGGTCACCGCCGGCGTGGTCCTCGCCTACAGTCACCACACCGCCTGGCTCATCCTGCCGGCCTTCGTCGGCCTGAACATGTTCCAAGCATCGTTTACCGGCTTTTGCCCCATGGCAACGATCGCGAAGCGCTTTGGCCTGAGCGAAGGAAAAGCGTTCTGACTGTGTGACAAATCACCGTCACGCTGCGTATTCGCGACGAGCGGACTATACTTCGGAGGGCGGTATGGTCCAGAACAGGTCGTCGAAAGCGCTTTGGGTAGTGACGTTGGGTTTGCTTTGGGCTGCGCTCTTCGGCTCGGCCTGCGAGAGCGGTCAGGATCATTCGCGCATTGTCGTGCGACAGGGGGAATGCCTCGTTTGCCACCAAGGCGATTTGGAGCAGGTCACCAGTCCGCCCCACGACAGTTTTCCTTCGACCTGCGGAACTTGCCACGGCCAGGATGCCTGGTCGCCAGCCGCTTTCACGCATGCCTGGCCATTGACCGACGCACACGAGACGATCGCCTGCGCTTCCTGTCATCTGGGTGACCCACCTGTGTACCAAGGAACGCCCACCCTTTGCGTCGGCTGCCATCAGGATGACTACGACAACAGTCCCTTCCTGGGCCACGCCGACTTTCCCACCACTTGCGAAAATTGCCACACAACGAGCGCCTGGAAGCCGGCCGTCGGTGGCAACCATCCAGAGAACGCGTTCCCGATCGAAAACGGACCGCACTCGAAGTACCGCGACGACTGTGTATCCTGCCACAACCCGGATCTCGGCTCATCTGTCGATGGTGAAAACGCAGACTGTGTCGGCTGTCATGACGGTGAGCACACGCGAGCACAGATGGATCCAAAGCACCGCGAAGAGCCCGATTACCCCCAGGGTGCGGCGCCTCCCAACTTCTGTCTGGACTGCCACGCCGACGGCCGCAACAACGACTAGGCCTCTCCGTACTTCGTGACGATCTCGATCCCGATGTCTTGAAGCAAGCCGGTTGGCGCTGTTCCGCCCACCTGGATCACCACCGCGTCGTTCTGAATGGAGAGCGGCTCTTCGGACCCATTGCGTAGCGTGACCCGGTCCTCGAAAATCTCTTCGACCTGAGTGCCCAGCAAGGCTGTCAGCCGGCCAGCCTCGATCTCCGCTTCGATGCGTTTTCGGTTCGGTTGACGGCACCGAGCGAAGTTGGTCTTTCGGTAGCTGATCGTCACAGAAGCGCATCTTCCTCCGTCGACCAATGCAAACGCCGACTCGACCGCGGCATTGCCGCCGCCCACCACCAAGACGTGCTGATCCTCAAATACCTCGGGTTCGATGACTCGGTAGACCACTTTCGACTGCTCCTCGCCGGGCACGTCGAGCTTCCGTGGCGAGCCCCGACGGCCGAGCGCCAAGAGGACATTAGCGGTCTTGAACACGCCACCGGTCGAGGACACGAGCCAGCTGTCATCGTCCCCGCGCTCGATCTTTTCGACGAGCTCCCCGACCGCGACCTGCAATCCGGTTTTCTCGCTGATGTCTTCCCAGAGCGCTACGAGCTGTTCCTTGCTCATCTTTCTCTTGGACACACGCCCGTACATCGGGAATTCGAGGGGCCCCGTCATGACCACCTTCGCTCGCGGGTAGTGGGTGATCGTGCCGCCAAACGCTTCACGTTCGAGCAGGAGAACCCGCAAACCTGCTTCCATCAAGCGGAGGGTTGCACTCGTTCCGGCCGGGCCTGCGCCGACGACCACGGCGTCGAGAGCCTCGCCGGCTGCCCTCCGTTCGCCCGCGATGATGTGTTCGGCTGCCTGCCTTCCCTGGGACACCGCGTTGCGAATCAGCCCCATCCCGCCAAGCTCGCCGACGATGTATACCCCTGGCTGGTTCGTTTGAAAGTCGGGATCGACGTTGGGAAGCTCGAGCCCGCGCGTGGCGGTGCCGAACACCAAGGTGATGGCCTGAACCGGGCACGCCGATGCGCAGGCCCCGTGCCCGATGCAGCCGAGCGGATTGGTGAGCACACCTCTGCCATTGACGACGGTGAGCACGCTTTTCTCCGGGCAGGCGTACACACACGCACCTGAACCGATACAGCGAATCGGATCGATCCAGGGATGAATGCTCGCGGGAACGACGTCGCCCATGGCACGAAGCTCTTCGAGCTCTTGGCGGCCTGTCTCTGTCCGCACTTCTTCCCTTTTTTGCCAAAAAAGGTTCAGCCCCAACGCCAACGCGACGAATGAGCCAATCGCCACCCACGTGATCATAGTAAGTTCTTCTTGGTCCTTTTGTCCGGATCTCGCCGGCTTGGTATGCTGCGAGTCTAACATGCGCGGCGGGTGGGGACCCGTTGTCGCCAGGGGGCTGTGGGGACGAAAACAAGAGAAACGCCTCGACGTCGTAAGGCGCGAGGTACGGTGCTGCTCGTCGTGTTGACGCTGTCCGTGCTGGGCTACGCGCTGTGGAAGTTGGGGGACGGCTTCTATTTATCCGACGTCCAATCCCGGGTCGAGCATAGCGATTACGAGACGCTCCGGCCGAGCGGTCTCATCGGGCACGGCTACGGCATCGTTGGAACGATCCTGATTTTGGCCAACCTGCTCTACCTGGCGCGACGCCGGCTTGCTCGCTGGTCGCTCGGGTCGATGAAGACCTGGCTCAACCT
>CBESWY010000122.1:0-8540 GCA_965533395.1 uncultured Myxococcales bacterium | reverse complement strand
GTGAGGGTGTCGCCTTACGGAACAAACCCAAAATGTCGCAGACCCTCCAGCACCCCCTTCGCGTACGGATGCTCCGCGAAATAGATCTTCTCGGCGATGCCCTGGCCGACCGCTTCGATCCCCAAATCTTTTTTGAGCGCTTCGTCGGCATTTCCGACGACGATGACGCGAAAGCCAGCCACCATTGCGGCGCGGTCGTTGCCCGAATCGCCCGCGTACACGAGTTGCTTCTCGTCGACACCACATTGGTCGTGCAGGTAACGGACGGCGTAGTCTTTGGCGATCCCCAACGGCAGCACGTCGAGAAGCCCGCGACCGGTGACCGGATCGTGGCTCGCGACGAGGTTCACCCGGGCCTTGGCCGCGTCTAACCTGGCTTGCACAGAGTCGATGTAGGGCTCGGGCCGGCCTTCGGTGTAGTAGCTGACTTTGAACTCGCTTTGCTTTTCGTCCTCTTGCAGCGTCAGCCCTTTGACGGCGCCAATCGCGGTGCGGACGTCGTCGCCACCGAGGCCACCCAACGCCGACCTCATCGCCTCGCGGTACCCCTCATCCGGCTCGAAGCCCGACGTTGTCTTTCGAAAGACGCTCGTCCCGACGTCGCAGACGAACCAGTTGGGCGAGGGCAGGCCCACCTCGGCGATCCCTTCACGCGCAAGCGAGAGATGCCGCCCCGTGACGTACGCCAACATCAGGTTGACGCTCCCGGCGACGGCGCGTACAAACTCAGCGACCTCGCGTAACCGTTGAGGATCGCGTTCGAGGGGAATGAGCGTCCCATCCAAATCTGACGCGAGCAGCGACCGTGTTATGTTCATTTCGGCATGAGCCTAGCGAGGACTGAGCCCACCTGCACCCAGGAAAGCTTCAGCTGAGAGCCTGTGCACCGATTCCACAAACGACCTGTCATCTTCGGAGAGGTGCTGTTCGATCATTTTGCGGATGGCAGCCGTATCCTCGGGGGCGCTCCATTCAACGTCGCCTGGCATTTGCGAGGGTTCAACTCGAACCCGCTGGTGATTAGCGCGGTCGGTGACGACGCCGAGGGCGCGGAGATCCTCGAACGAATGACGAGCTGGGACCTGATGACCCAGGGGGTGCAGGTCGACCCGAAGCATCCGACCGGCAGGGTGACCGCCTCGGTGGTGGGCGGGCAAAACCGATTCGAGATCGCGCCCGGGCAAGCCTGGGACGCCATCCGCGCTGAACCCGCGCTCCGCACTGCCTTCGAAGACCCGGCAGGGCTGCTCTACCACGGGTCGCTCGCCCTTCGCTCCGAAGAGAGCTGGGCGACGCTTCGCGAGCTCAGAGCTCGGACCGACGCGCCATCCTTCGTCGACATCAACCTTCGGGACCCGTGGTGGACCAAAGAGAAGGTGCAGTGGTGCCTGTCGACCGGCAACTGGGTGAAGCTCAATGACGACGAGCTCTCCGAGCTTACCTCGAAGCCCACCGCCGCTTTCGAGGACTGTCGCGATGCGGCGCTCGGCCTTGCACGCGAGCACTCGATCGACCGCATCATCATCACGCGAGGGGCGAAAGGAGCGCTTTCGATCGCGGGTGGCAAAGACGTGTTCCAGGCGCATGCCGCGCCGCTGAAGAACTTGGTCGACACGGTGGGCGCGGGAGACGCGTTCAGCGCTGTCGTATGCCTTGGGCTCCTTCAGGAATGGGGCGATCAGGTGACCCTCGACCGCGCCGCAGCGTTCGCAGCGGACCTCTGCGGTATCCGCGGTGCCACCACGACCGACTTTGCGCTCTACGAGAAGCACCTGACCGAATGGGCGATCGACACCAGCGCGGGCACGATCAGCGCGCCCGGAGCGCATTCCTTGTACGTCTTGTCACTGACGATACACGGGCTGGTTCGGGCGACCGACATCGAGCTTGGGCGCGACGCGGACACGGGCGGGCAGGTCTCGTATGTCGTCGATCAGGCCAGAGCGCTCTCCAAGCATCCGGAGGTCGAGCGCGTCGACGTCGTCACCCGCCTGATTCAGGACAAACGCGTCAATTCGATCTACGCGCAGCCTTTCGAACCGATCAGCCGGGGCGCCCAAATCGTTCGCATCCCATTCGGCCCCCGGCGCTACCTGCGAAAAGAATCGCTCTGGGAACACCTCGACAGCTTGCTCGACCAGCTGACCCGCTACGTGCGGATGCAGGAGCGCCCACCCAACCTGATCCACGGGCACTACGCAGATGCCGGCTACGTGGGCTCGCGTCTGGCGAAGCTCCTCGGTGTTCCGTTTGTGTTCACAGGCCACTCACTTGGAAGGGTCAAGCAGCTCCGGCTCGCGGCCAAGGGCGAAGCCAGCGAGAAGACCTACCGCTTCGTGCAACGCATCGAAGCCGAAGAGCGTACGCTCGAAAGCGCAGCGCTCGTCATTGCAAGCACGCGCCAAGAGGTCCGCGAGCAATACGAGCTCTACGACCACTACCAGCCCGACCGCATGCAGGTCATCCCGCCGGGCGTCGATCTTTCGCGTTTCTCGCCGCCCGGCGAGGACTGGGAACGCCCGCGCATCGCCGACGAGCTCGGCCGATTCCTGAAGGACCCGACCAAGCCAATGGTCCTCGCGCTGGCCCGCGCCGACGAGCGGAAGAACTTCGAAGGCCTGGTCCGCGCGTTCGGCGAAACCGAAGGCCTTCGCGACATCGCCAACCTGGTCATCGTCGCCGGGAACCGCGACGACATCGGCGAGATGGGAGCCGGCCCGCGCCGTGTCTTGACGCAGATCCTCACACTGATCGATCGCTATGACCTCTACGGCAGTGTGGCCTATCCCAAGCACCACAGCCCAAGCGATGTCCCCGAGTTCTACAGGATTGCCGCCAAGACGAAAGGACTGTTCGTCAACCCTGCGCTCACCGAGCCCTTCGGCCTCACGCTGCTCGAAGCGGCGGCCACCGGTGTGCCGCTGGTCGCTACGAACGACGGCGGCCCGCAGGACATCATCGGGACCTGTGACAACGGCATTCTCGTCGATGCGCTCGATTCCAACGCGATCGGCGAGGCGATTCGAGACGCGCTGAGCGACCCGGCACGCTGGTCGCGCTGGTCTGCAGATGGGCTGGCGGCGGCCCACGCGAACTACTCCTGGGACAGCCACGCGAGCCGGTACGTCGAAGAGGCCCGAAAGATTGTGAAGGACACGCGACACGTGCCGGTCCATCGGTGGCAAACCAAGCTCGCGGGGATGGACAGGCTGCTCGTGACCGACGTCGACGACACGCTGACCGGCGACGACGAAGCCATGGCGACCCTGATGGAACGCCTGGAAAGCACCGATGCCAACGTCGGCTTCGGCATCGCGACCGGGCGAACCTTGAACGAGGCGCTTGCCCTCATGGACGAGCTCCACATGCCGGTTCCCGATGTCCTCATCACTGCCGCAGGAACCGAGCTCCACTACGGAACCCATTTGCTTCCCGACCGCTCCTGGGAGCGTCAGATTCGCTACCGCTGGGACCCGAACGAGGTCCACCGGGTCCTACAAGGGATTCCTGGCCTCGATCGCGTTCACCAGTCGGAAACGAAGTACCGGCTTCGCTACCGGCTCGACCCCAATCGCGCACCAAATCTCAAACAGATTCGCCGCCGCGTTCGCCAAGAGGGCCTTCGGGTGACTACTATTTTGGATCATGAGATCTACCTGGACTTGCTTCCCATCCGCGCCTCTTGCGGATTCGCGATCCGGTTTTTCTGCTTCAAGTGGAACCTCGAGCCTCAGCGTCTGCTCGTCGCCGGCGATTCAGGGAACGACTGGGACATGCTTTCCGGAGACACGCTCGGCGTGGTCGTGAGCAACCACACCCCGGAGCTCGACAAGCTTCGCGGGCGGCCCCGCGTTTACTTTGCTAAGAGCCCTCATGCACGCGGGATCCTGGAGGGGATCGATTGGTATGATTTCTTAGGGGACATTCGAGTCCCGCCCGAGGAACAAGAATGATCCAGACGCTCGACGCGCTCCTTCACTCGCACCGCGAACCCATCTATCTCCTGTTCCGGCGATTGAAGGCGCTCGACCGTCAGTTCCTCCTTTGGTCGGATCTCGTTCACGAGTACGAGCAGTTCGCCGACACCGAGGTCGGCGCGCCGCTGCGTGATACCAAAATGACCTCGATCATGCGGCACACTCAGGAAGCCATCGTGAACGAGCCCTTCATCTGTTTTGCGGTGCGGGCACGGGTCGGGCGTTGGAAGTACGTGCAGGTGAACACCGAAGAGATGCACTGTCGCGAGCTCAGCGTGACCGAGTTCCTCGACATCAGAGAGCGCACCGCGGCTGGGATTCCTCAGGGCGAGCGCTACGTCCTCGAGATCGACCTGAGCCCGTTCGAGCGCGGCTTCCCGAAGCTCAAAGACCCGCGCAACATCGGTCGGGGCGTCGAATTTCTGAACCGGCACTTGTCGGGCCGCCTCTTCATGGACGGCGGTCGCGGTCAGAAGCTCCTCTTCGATTTCTTGCAGCTCCACCAAGTCGGCGGACAGCAGCTGATGCTCAACGGGACACTTCGGGACGTCGACGAGCTCCGTGAGGCGCTCGAAAATGCGCTCGCCGTCCTCGAAGGCCACGAAGACGAAAACGCCGATCTCAGTCGCGAGCTTCGACGCTTGGGCTTCGAGCCGGGGTGGGGCCGTGCGCCATCGCGGATTCGCGAGACGATGGAGCTTCTGCTCGACATCCTCGAGGCCCCGTCCCCGAGCAATCTCGAACGCTTCTTGGCGCGTATGCCGATGATTTTCTCGATCGCCATCGTTTCGCCGCACGGGTACTTCGGGCAGTCCAACGTGCTTGGAAAGCCGGACACGGGCGGGCAGGTGGTCTACATCCTCGACCAGGTGCGCGCCTTGGAGCGGGAGATGCGCGAGTCGATTCACGAGCAGGGGCTCGACATCGAGCCGCAAATCGTGGTGCTGTCGCGCTTGATTCCGGAAGCCGACGGAACGACCTGCGACCAGCGTGTCGAACCGATCCTCGGAACCGAGCACGCGCGCATCCTCAGGGTGCCGTTTCGCGACTATCACTCGGGCGAGGTCATTCCTCAGTGGATCTCCCGGTTCGAGGTCTGGCCGTACCTCGAACGCTATGCCATCGATGCCGAGCGCGAGCTGCTCGCGGAGCTCGGTGGCGCGCGGCCGGATTTCATCATCGGGAACTACTCCGACGGCAACCTCGTGGCGAGCCTCATGGCCCATCGGCTCGGCGTCACCCAGTGCAACATCGCCCACGCCCTCGAGAAGACGAAATACCTGCTCTCGGACTTGCACTGGCAGGACCATGAGGCCGAGCATCATTTTGCGGCGCAGTACACCGCCGACCTCATGGCGATGAACACGGCCGACTTCATCATCACCAGCACCTATCAAGAGATCGCAGGCACGGCGGAAAGCGTTGGTCAGTACGAAAGCTACACCTCGTTTTCTCTGCCGAGGCTCTACCGAGTCGTTTCGGGGATCGACTGCTTCGACCCCAAGTTCAACATCGTCTCGCCTGGTGCCGACCCGCGAGTGTTCTTTCCACATTTCAAGCAGTCGCATCGTCTCGAAGAGCTCCGGCAAGAAGTCGAAACGATGGTGTACGGCTCCCCCGATTGCGCCTACCGGGGTCTCTTGTCGAATCAAAACAAACCTTTGCTCTTTTCGATGTCGCGCTTGGACCGCATCAAGAACATGGCCGGCCTCGTCGAATGGTATGCCCAGAACCAAGAGCTGCGCGAGGCCACAAACCTGGTCATCGTAGGCGGCCGGCTGCGCACCGAAGAGTCCAACGACCGCGACGAACGCGAGCAAATCGAACGCACACACTGGCTCTTCGACGAGTACGACCTCGAAGGAGACGTTCGCTGGATCGAAATGCAGACCGACAAGACCAAGGTAGGTGAGCTCTACCGCTTCGTCGCCGACCAGCGGGGCGCTTTCGTGCAGCCCGCGCTCTTCGAGGCGTTTGGCCTCACGGTGGTCGAAGCGATGAGCAGCGGCCTGCCAACCTTCGCAACCCGCTACGGCGGCCCGCTCGAGATCATCGAAGACGGCAAGTCTGGCTTCCACATCGACCCGACCCAGGGCGCGGACACGTCGCAGAAGATGCTCGAGTTCTTCCGCGCCTGCGAAAAAGACCCGGGGGTCTGGGATGCGATCTCCAAGGGCGGCATCCAGCGCGTCGAAGAGCGCTACAATTGGGACCTCTATGCGTCGACCCTCATGAAGCTGTCGCGCATCTACGGGTTCTGGCGCTACATCTCTTCACTCGAACGCGATGAGACGAAGCGGTACTTGGAGATGTTCTACGGCTTGCTGCTGCGGCCGTTGTCCAAGAGGGTGCTCGAAAAGCACGACTAGAAGGGCCGCACCCCGTAAAGCGCCTGCGTCGCCACGGGGCTTCGCCGTCACTGCAACTCTACCCACACGGGCTCCCCGTCGATTCCCGACGCGCGGAGGACGCCCGCGTCGGTCAACAGCTCCACGTGGAGGTCGCGGGCAGGGCGCGGGCGTTGTCCTTCTCGTTGAGCGATGCCGATCTCGGCGACGCCATCTTTCAACACCGCCCGGTACGTTGTCCGCAGGTAGTCGCCTTCGAGGTAGCCGAAGCCGTCGCCAGCGTCTTCGTAGAGGTGACCCGAGGCTTGGCCTGCGTGGTCGAGGGAGACGATGAGCGTGAGCGGCCCCTCGAACGCTTCGTCGCTGGTCTGCCCGCCTCGCCCGACGGGCAGGATGGCGCCGTCGCGAAGGCGCAACACGGGATGGGCGGGGTCTGCGGCGGGGTCCTCGCCGGCTAGGGTGAAAGAACGCCACTGTCCCTTGGGCACTGCGAAGGCGTGCGTCTCGGCTTTCAAGAGCTGAGGCTGAACCAGGAGATCACCTCCCAGGAGGAACGCATGGTCTTCCTCGCGAAGCGAGAGGTCGGCAGGGTCGGCGAAAAAGAGCGGACGCACGACCGGCCGACCGGCCGTCGCCGCATCGTGGAAGAGGGTGTAGAGGTAGGGCAGCAGCCGGTATCGGCGAGCCAATGCCAGCCGGGACTGCGCCTCGGTTCGCTCGCCGAAGGACCAGGGCTCCTGGTCGCCCTGCAAGGCGCTGTGGGTCCGGAAGAACGGCAGGAGCGCGCCCAGGCCCATCCAATGGGCAAAGAGCTCCGGAGAAGGCGTCCCAGCGAATCCGCCGACATCGGGCCCCGCGTACGGCTGCCCCGACAGGCCCAGGTTCAAGGCCATTGGGACCGACCAATGCAGGTGCTCCCACGTGGAGCTGTTGTCACCGGTCCAGGTGGCCGCGTAGCGCTGCCCACCGAGGTAGCTCGAGCGGGTCAGAACGAAAGGGCGCCGGTTGGGGCGGGCCGTACGCATTGCATCGCGTGTAGCTTTGGACATCAAGAGCCCGTAAACGTTGTGGTATTGCGCGTGGGTTCCGAACGCTACGTCACCGCCGCCTTGGTGCTGAAGGTCTTCGGGGAGCTCCGCGCCGAGCGGCAGAATCGGCGAAGGCTCGTTGAGATCGACCCAGACCCCGTCCATCCCCTGCTCGAGGAACTCGGCGGTGAGCCGCGTCCACCAGGCCCGCGTCTCGGGGCGCGTGAAGTCGGGAAAGGCGGCATCGCCCGGCCAGGTCCACTCGTGGTGCTCGTGGCCTCGGGCGTCGCTGAGGAAGTGACCTTCGGCAACGCCTTCGTCGTAGACCGAGTAGCCGGCCTCGGCCTTGACCGCCGGGTCCAAAATCCAAACCGACCTGAAGCCGAGCCGATGCAGGAACTCATTGGTCGCCTTCGGATCGGGAAACCTCGCCGGGTCGAAGGTGAAGACCTTGTACGCGTCCATGTAGTGGATATCGACCCAGATGACGTCGCAGGGCAGCTTCCGCTTTCGGAACTCTTCAGCAAGCCCTCGCACGCGCGCGTCGGGATGGTACGAGAAGCGGCACTGGTGATAGCCGAGCGTCCAGCGCGGCGGGAGCTCGATCCGGCCGGTCAGGTCTGCGAGGCGCTCCACAAGTTGTTCCGGCGAGGCGGACTCGATGACGAGCACGGGAAAGGGCTGCGCCGAGCTGAGCCGGATCCCATCGCGAAGATCGAGCTCGAGCCGATAGGTCGTGTCGGCCAATACGCCGAACGCGCTTCCATCAGCGCGGACTGCCAAGACCCAAGGATGCGCCTGATAGAGACTCTTGGACTTCTCATCGTACTGGGGCGCCGGCTTCCCATCTTTTTCGATGCGAAACGGCTGCTTTGCCCAGCACTCGGTCACGAAGCCATTGCGGAGCAGCGGGCCCGCAACTTCACCGGTGCCGTAGAGGCTGGTCTGGGAATCGGTGGGGATGGTGGCGATGAAATCGCCGGCGCAGTGCTCGAACGTTGGGCGGGTACGCCAAGAGTCAGGAACCGGACCCAGCGCGGGTAGCGGTTCGACGAGGGCGAAGGACCGGGGGAGCGTCGAAGGGTCGACGCCGGACGGGATGAAGCGTGCGACGTCGTCAGAAAGAAGTCCCGGATCCTGATGCGTCGGCGCGGGCATGCGCCGCACGATAGCGCACCGACACGGAC
>CBESWY010000121.1:0-8627 GCA_965533395.1 uncultured Myxococcales bacterium | reverse complement strand
GGCTCGCCGGTGACGACCTCGAACCTGGCAACCAGGCCGGGGCGCAGCCGCCCGCCGTGGTCGTCGAGCTCGATTTCGACTGGAAGCCGGCGCGTTCGTGGATCGATGACTTCCCCGACCCGCACCACCTTCCCCGTGAACAACTCGTCTGGGCGTGCGTAGACGGAGATGGTCGCCTGGGAGCCGACGGTCACGTCGATCGCTTCTCGAGGGTCGAGCAGAACGCGGGCCTTCAACAGGCTGGTGTCGGCCAGGCTGAGCATCGGGCTACCGGGCGCCAAGTACTCACCGAGCTCGACCATTCGATCGACGACCGTCCCGCCGAACGGAGCGCGGAGCACTGCATCGGTGACGCCTCGCCGAGCGAGTCGGGCCTCGGCGCGTGCAGCGTCCCGCGAGGCGGATGCGAGACGGACCGCATCCTTGGCGTCGTCGAGACGCTGCTCGGGCAGGCCTCCTGTTCGAACGAGCTTCTTGGTCCGTTCGAGCTCGCGCGCCGCCTGCGTCAGTCGTGCCTCGCTCTGCTCGACCGCTGCGTTCGCCGCCTGTGCGGCGGATGCCGGTCGACCGACATCGAGGCGGAGCAGAACTTGACCCTCTCCGACGCGCTCACCCGCTTCGACGAGAACCTCGACGACCCGTCCCGCAGTCTCCGAGCGTATGTTCGAATGCCGGTTTGCAAGAATTTCCGCGGTTGCGACCGAGGTGGGGATCACCTTCTGGAACTCGATCGTCGCGGCGTGTACCGGTGGCGGAGGCGCCTCGGTTGCGGCGGGGGCGGTACCCGTGCAGCCAGCTGCAGAGAGCAGGAGCATCGGCAAGCAGGCTTGAAACGAAATACGCGCCACCAAGGAACCCTGTGTTTGGATTCATCGTTCGGCAAGAAGAAAAACTATTGCGATTTTTCAGCGCAAGAGAGCGTAGGCGTTGCTCAAACAGAGTTGATCCGGACGTTCCGCGGTGCTGACGCCCAGAACCACGCGCCCTCCTTCGACCCAGCTGCGGACGATGAGCGTCTCGCCGGGGAATACCGGCTTGCTGAACTGCCCACGAAACATGGCGAGCTTCTTTGGATCTCCGCCGCAAGGGCCGTGAACAAGAGCGCGGCCGGCGTATCCGTAGGTGCAGAGCCCGTGCAGAATCGGCTCGTCGAAACCGGCGTCGGAAGCGAACTCGGGGTCGGCGTGAAGCGGGTTGTAGTCTCCATTCAAGCGGTAGAGAAGCGCCTGCGTTGGTGCGACCTTGCCGCGGAATTCAAACTCCGGCTTTCGATCCGGCAGCACGACGCGTTCGGTCTTCGGAGGCCGGGCGCCGCCAAAGCCGCCGTCGTTTCGCAAGACCAGAGTGACCTCGCCGCGAATGATCAGCGTGTCGTTCTCATCGAACGCTTCGATCGCAAAGACCGCCATCGCCAATCTCTTCAGGTCATACAGGCCCGATACTCGGCCGACCACCCGGAGCCTGCCGCTCGGGCGGAGCGGCGCAAAGAGCTCCACCTGCTGGCTTTGATGGACCATACCGCGCCGGTCGCAGCCAAGCCGATCGACGAGGGCATCGAACACCGCAAAGGTGGGAATCGTACCAAACGTAGGAAGCACCTTTGGCCCCCGGCCTTCGTAGAGATAGTCCAGCTCATCGTCGGCCGACGCCCCAACGCCAAGCGCGTAGAGCACCGTGTCGCGCCAGCTGTAATTGAATTCGATGGGTGGGGCTTCGTAGCCCAAGCTCTCGGGGTCGATGGCCATCTCGCTCGGACCGAGTAGAGCGCCTGCCGGCGCGGATGGCAATCCGGCGCTCCCAAGCCTAGAGTTCGGCGTGGCGAAGAAAGTGAACCGCGTTGCGATTGTTTTTTCGGGAGGCCCCGCCCCGGCGGCCAACGCGGTCATCGCTGCGGCAGCGACGTCGTTTTTGGAGGCCGGCATCGAGGTGCTCGGCGTGTTTCACGGGTACACCAATCTTCAGGACTACGACCCGGTTAGCCATCCAATGGTCCCAAGGGAGCACTACCGCCCGCTCGTGCCCGCCGACATTCGTGGCATCCGCAACACTCGGGGCATCATCATCGGCACTGCGCGCGTCAATCCCGGCGCTGCGATCAAAACGCCCTCAGACCTCTTCGACCCAGAAAAAACCGAGCGTCTAGCACGAATTCACCACGCGCTGGCCGACCTCGGCGTCGATGCGCTGATCTCGATCGGCGGCGACGACACGCTCAAAACCGCGAACTATCTCTACGAATATCAGCGGCATCACGTTGCCGAAGAGAATCGTATTCGAATCGTCCATTTGCCGAAGACGATCGACAACGACTATCGCGGCATCGACTTCACTTTCGGTTTTTTCACGGCCGTAGACTTCATGGCAAAAGAGCTCTTGAATCTCCGCGCCGACTGCATCGCGACGAGCAGCTACTTCATGGTCGAAACCATGGGCCGCAAAGCCGGCTGGCTTTCTTACGGCGTTGCGATTGCCGGCGAGGCCAGCATGGTCGTATCGACGGAAGACGTGCAGGACGACTTGGCCATCGAAGAGGCCCGCGTCGACCCGGTCACCGGCGAGAGAGCGATGGAGCTTCGGCTTTCGATCACCGCCCTGGTCGACCGCATCGTCGACATGATGCTCGAGCGCGAACGCCGCGATCAGCACTACGGGACGGTGGTTCTGGCCGAAGGCCTAGCTGAGCTCCTACCGCAAAACGCTTCGGTCGGATTGCCGCGTGACGAGCATGGTCACATTCGCCTAGCCGCGTTCGACTTGGCCAAAGTGGTCTGCGATCGCGTCCAAGTGCGCTACGAGGAACGGACCGGCAGGCGCAAGAAGGTTCGGCACATCCAACTCGGCTACGAGTCGCGATGTGCGCCGCCGCATGCATTCGACGTCATGCTCGCGAGCCAGCTCGGCATCGGCGCCTACCGTGCCTTGGTCGAAGAACAGCTCGACGGCCACATGGTGAGCGTCAGCGGCCAACTGGACCTGCACTACATCGAGTTCTCGAAGCTGATCAACGCGCAAACCCTGCGGACCGAGTTGCGATTAATCCCGAACGGAAGCGACTTCCACCGCCTCGCGCGGTTCTTGGAAGCCCAAACCGGCCGCTTTCACGCGTGGAGCCCAGGTCAGCGTTTCGAGCCAGAAAGCGAAAAGCCTTCAGAGTAACTCCGAAGGCTTCGTTTCAGAACGGGCGTTCGGCGATTTGACGAATGCGCTTCCGGCGGCGGCGCGCAGCCTCTGCGGACTTCTTTCGTTTCTTGATCGAAGGCTTCATGTAGTGACGGCGGCGCTTGAGCTCCCGGAGGATGCCCTCCGTCGCCATCTTGCGCTTGAGGTGCTTGACCGCACGCTCGAGTCCACGTTCACCAACGTGAACTTCGATAGGCTTGCACTGTACGGTTTCGACCATGAACGCTTCTGCTCCTTCTAAGAGCGCGGGAGGCTTACACAGTGTACACAGTGGCGCAAGGCAGCCCGGTTTTTCCAGGGGCAGGCCTCGTAAATGCTCGTAAGCACGACCCTATTCGGCCCTGACGCCCGCTTCGGCCCCGGCCGCCGATTTTGCCCGTTCGAAAACGAGCTTTCCATCGCCCGCGTCGACGCGAATCGTGTCGCCCGCGCCGAATCGCCCGGCCAGAATGTCCTCGGCCAGGCCATTTTCGAGGTAGCGCTGGATCGCCCGCTTGAGCGGGCGGGCGCCGTAGGCCGGATCGTAGCCCACGTTCGCCAGGAAGCCCTTGGCATCGTCGGTCACATCGAGCCGCATGTCACGCTCGGCGAGACGCTTCTCGAAGATTCGGAGCTGCACGTCGACGATGCTTCGCAGCTGCACGCGGTCGAGCCGGTGGAAGATGATCGTCTCGTCGAGTCGGTTCAGGAACTCGGGTCGAAACGCGTCTCGAAGGTCTTCGGTGACCGCCTCGCGCATCGCCTCCTCGTCGTCGAGAGCCATGATGTGATGCGAGCCCACGTTCGACGTTAGGATGATCACGACGTTTTTGAAGTCGACCGTTCGCCCTTGCCCATCGGTCAAACGACCGTCGTCCAGAACCTGCAGAAGAACATTCCAGACATCGGGGTGCGCCTTCTCGACTTCGTCGAAGAGGAGCACAGCGTACGGACGTCGCCGCACGGGCTCCGTCAACTGCCCGCCCTCTTCGTAGCCGACGTACCCCGGAGGCGCGCCGATGAGACGAGCGACCGCGTGCTTCTCCATGTACTCGCTCATGTCGAGCCGGATCATCGCCTTGTCGTCGTCGAACAGGAAGTCTGCAAGTGCGCGAGCGAGCTCGGTCTTACCCACTCCAGTCGGCCCGAGAAACAGGAACGAACCAATCGGCCGGTTCGGCTCGCTCAAGCCGGCGCGCGACCGCCTCACGGCGTTGGAGACAGCCACGACGGCCTCATCCTGACCGATCACGCGCTCGCGCAGACGGTCTTCCATGCGAAGAAGCTTGTCCTTTTCGCCTTCGAGCATCTTGCTGACGGGGATGCCGGTCCACTTGGAGACGACCTCGGCAATGTCCTCGTCCGTCACCTCTTCCTTCAGGAAAGAGGCGCTCGTTTGAACCTCGGCAAGCCTTTGCTGAGCCTGGGTGACCGCAGATTCGGCCGCGGGGATTTCGCCATATTGCAGGCGCGCGGCCTCCTCGTAGTCGGTGGTGCGCTCTGCGCGTTCGAGGTCGAGGCGAAGGGTTTCAACGAGCTCCTTCTTTTCGCGGATTTCGGTGATCAGCTCTTTTTCTCGGAGCCACTGGGCGCGCATGGTGTCGCGCTGTTCTTGAAGCTCCGAGAGCTCTAGCTCGAGGTCTTCGAGGCGCCTTTTGCTCGCGTCGTCTTTCTCTTTTTTGAGCGCTTCGCGCTCGATCTCGAGCTGAGTGAGCTTGCGCTGGACCGTGTCGATCGGCGCAGGCACCGAGTCGATCTCCATCTTCAGCCTCGAGGCGGCCTCGTCGACGAGATCGATGGCCTTGTCCGGTAGAAAACGATCCGTGATGTACCGCTCGCTCAGCGTCGCCGCAGCGACGATCGCTGAATCTTGAATCCGGATGCCGTGGTGAATCTCGTAGCGCTCTTTGAGCCCGCGCAAGATCCCGATCGTGTCGGGCACCGAGGGCTCGGCCGCAAACACGGGCTGGAACCGCCGCGCGAGGGCGGCGTCCTTTTCGATGCGCTTTCGATACTCGTCCAGCGTCGTTGCGCCCACGCACCGCAGCTCTCCGCGTGCCAGGGCCGGCTTGAGCATGTTGCTCGCGTCCATCGAGCCTTCGGCCGCACCCGCACCAACGAGCGTGTGCAGCTCGTCGATGAAGAGAATCACCTCTCCTTTGGCGTCTTCGATCTCTTTGATAACCGCCTTCAGCCGCTCTTCGAACTCGCCGCGGTACTTCGACCCAGCCACGAGCGCGCCTAGATCGAGCGACAGAAACTTCTTGTCTTTCAGGCCTTCGGGCACGTCGCCCTGGATGATCCTGTGTGCGATGCCCTCGGCAATCGCGGTCTTCCCGACGCCGGGCTCACCGATGAGCACGGGGTTGTTCTTGGTGCGGCGCGAGAGGACCTGCATGACCCGGCGGATTTCTTCGTCACGGCCGATCACCGGGTCGGTCTTCCCTTGGCGCGCGGCCTCGGTCAGGTCTCGCGTGTACTTCTCGAGCGCCTGGAACTTGCCCTCCGGATCAGGGTCGGTCACCCGCTGACTGCCTCGGACCTCTTGCAACGCCTTGAGCAGGGTTGCGCGATCGACGCCCTGCGCGACGAGTGCCTTCTTGAGCTGTCCGTCGCTGTACGCGGCAAGCAGGACATGCTCCGCCGAGGTGTACTCGTCCTTGAGGTTTTCGGTTTCTTTCCAGGCGTTGTTCAGAACGTCGCGAAGGCGTGACGCGATGCCGGGCTCCGCACCGCCCGCGACCTTCGGCATACGGTCGAGGACTGCGCCCTGCGCGCGGATCAGACCTTGAAGATCGGCCCCGGCCTTTTCGAGAATGGCAGGCGCCAGGCCGCCGGCCTGGGCAAGGAGCTCGAGGAGCAGGTGCTCCGGATAAACTTCTGGATTGCCGCGATCGCCCGCATTTTGCTGGGCGGCAACCAGGGCCTCGCGTGTCTTTGTGGTGAGCCTATCGAGTCGCATTTCGCCCCAAGTTAAGCACGGTAAGGGGCGCGTCAATAGTTCGACAGACTTCGAAAACGAGGCAATAACGGTCGGGTGCGCCGCCTGACTCTCGCCGCCCTCGCCGCCCTCGCCGTCCTGCTCGTCGCCTCATGCGAGCGCGAGCCAGCGCCTACCGGTTTCGAGTCGCCAAGCGCCACCATCGACTCGCTCTTTCGCGCCTATGGGGTCGACGACATGGCGCAAGATGAAGCGCGCCGACGGCTTCAAGCGCACGAGCGATTCGAGCTCCTCGATTCGACGCTCTTTCGAACCTGCTTCTCCGATTGGCAAGGAGACCACGATCAAGCCTTGGGAGGTTTTGTCTTCGGGCAGCTCGTCGCGGGGAAAGACGAGCTCGAGATCGAGCTCGAAGGCAGCACGGCGGAAGTCCGCGCCGCCTCGGCATCCGTCGAGCTGACGCCAATCGTTCTCGTCAAACAGGATCGAGCCTGGAAGATCGACCTTCGCAAGAGCGTACCGCCGCAGGTCCGCCAGAGCCTCTACGAGGTTTACCGCCGCGCGCGCCGGGCCGAGCGCAAAGCGCGCTGAGCGCGTCGTTTAGCGAATGGTAAACGGTGTGACGTCGATCCGCTCGCCGGGCGAAGCGTCCTTCAAAGCCTCTTGCAGCATCAGCAGCTCCCTCGGGTGGGGATTGAGCGCCAGGCCGGCTTTGACAGTTCGAAGCGCTGCGTTCGTGTCGCCGATCGATGCAAAATAGAGGGAATCGGTGTAGTGGCGCCAGATCAGCTGAACCTCGGTGTGCGGGTCGATCGGATGGCCGATGCGTTGGTACAGGGCTCCCCAAAGCGCAGCGTGCTCATGCATCGCCCGTGCCTCGTCGGTCGCGGTCGTGTCGGCCGTCAGCACGCGATGGTACAAGTGCTCCGGCACGAGTAGGTCCATGAGCTCTTGGGTCACTCTCACGTCCATCTCGACGTAGACCGGGCGAAGCGCGGCAAGGCTTTGGAGCTCCGGCGCGCTCAGCGTACCGTCTAGAACGTAGCTTCGCAGAAGAGGCTTGAGCTCGGGCTCGTCTCTGACATAGCGGTCCACGAGCTTCGGGTAGCTGAGCAGTGGGAGCGGGATCATCGTGACGTCGGGACGATTGAGCTCCTCGGCCTCGCCTCCCCAGAAGCGAAAGATCGTCTGCGGGTTGTGGACCAAGACGATCGAACGGGCGGGTAGCGAGCGTCGAAGCCCATCATCGAACACGTCCGTGTCGGCGAAGCTCGCGAGCGTCGAAGCATCGAGCGAACGAACGAATTGAAAGGACGCCCCAAGCGCAAGGATCGCCCCGAGCGCCGGCGCCAGCTTCGGCTTGCCCGGCACCGCTTCGGCGAGCGCGGAGAGCAAGACGCCGATGGCGAAGACCGCGAAGATCGCGAGCGATGCATACGAAACCATGAAGTAGGCAATCGCGTCGGGGTTGCCGCGAACGAAGCCCAGCTTCGCGCGCCCGAGCACGTACACCAGCCAGAGCGTCAGCCAGAAAAGGCCGAATTTTCGGGACGAGCTGACTCGCAGCATGAAATAGGCGCCGAGCAGCGCCGCCGCGAGCGTCACGACGTGGAGGTCCCGAGCCGTTGCGATCAGAACGTCGGCGAGGGTCTCTCCAAATGGTGAGACGGCTTCCGGTGAGATGCTTTTTTGAAAAGTTTGCGCGCTGATGACCCAAAGGAAGCGCCCGGGGCTCGATGGATCTCCGAGATTCAAGAACGGGTCTCGGAGCGCTCGCAGTGGGAGGTAGACGTAGGTCATCAAACCAGCGCTCAGGAACCCGACCGACCACGCGAAAGGCCGCCATCCCCAGGTCTTCCAGATCCCCAGCAAGAGCCAGAGCGATGGCACGACGGCGAGCAGGGCGATGAAATGATGGTTGGCGAGCGCAAGGCCGAGTGCCAGGGCGGCCTGGTAGAGCGGGCGGACGTCGCCCTCCTCGCCCGAAACCGAAACGCGAAGCAGTCGCTCCATCGCGATGCACAGGAGTGCCGCTTGAAGGGCGTACACCTCGGGTCGCACCGCTTGAAACCACCAGCCTTGGCTTCCGGCAACCCACCAAGTTGCTGCGAGCGCAAGAGGAACGCGGAGCGAGGGCCGAATCGCATCGCTCACCGACAGGCTCGTCTCTAAGGCAAAGAACAAGGCGACCGCGGCTACCGCGAGCAGAACCGCACAGATCACGGCGACCCGAAACGAGAGCGCCCCGATGGGAAGCAGATTCGCTGCGCCCAGGACGATCGCCGCCAGTGGATGGCCGGGTGGATGCGAGATGCCGAAGTCCGCCGCGGCCGCGACGAACTCGCCGCTGTCGAGCCAATGCGAAAACCCGGACGCGGTGCCGAGATACGCCAAGAGCGGCGGAACCCCAGCAAGAAGCCCCTTCATCCAGTTGAAACGCAAAGCCCCGCCATGATCAACGCACACAGCCAACCGGGTCAAATCTCCGAACAATCCGTACAACCAGAGAACGGCTCGGCACGGGCGT
>CBESWY010000120.1:0-8653 GCA_965533395.1 uncultured Myxococcales bacterium | reverse complement strand
CTCGCGCCGGACGCGGACTACCGCTATGGTCGCAGCGGTATCAGCCTCGGCGTATTTGCAGCCGAGAAAGGCAGGCAGTGAGAGGCATCGCCGTTTATCCCGGTTCGTTCGACCCCATCACCAAAGGTCACACTTCCATTCTACATAGCGGCTTGGTCGCGTTCGAGAAGATCATCGTCGCGGTCTTGAACAACGACAACAAGAAGCCGTTGTTCAGCGTTGCCGAACGAATGGAAATGATCCGGGAGTCGGCCGACGACATGGGCGCAGATCCAAAACGCATCGAAGTCGACTCCTTCGACGGCCTGTTGGTCAACTACGCTCAACGGCGCGATGCCCGCGTCATCCTTCGAGGCCTCCGCGCCGTTGCCGACTTCGAGTACGAGCTTCAGATGGCCAACATGAATCGTCACCTCAACCCCGAGGTCGAAACGGTCTTCATCATGGCCAACGACGCTTACTTCTACGTTGCGTCCAACTTGGTCAAAGAGGTGACGAGGCTCGGCGGCAACGTGGCGGACTTGGTCCCTACGCCGGTCTTGCCGCGGCTTCTTGCCAAGTTCGACAAGTAGATCGGCTGGCTCACGAGCCCCTCGCGCATTAGCCGGCGCGCCTCAGGCAGCGCTTGGAGCGAAACCTTCCCGAGCTGCAGCTCGCTGAGGTTGGTTTCCCCACGGCTTACGGCTCGACGCACACGCAGCCAGCCGGTCAGATACACCGCATCTCGCGAAACGCCGCCCGCGCGGAAGGCTCGTTCGCACAGGGTCACGGCGCAGACAGGCGAGAACTGATGCTCGCGGACGAGCGTCTGCGCCGCGTCGCCGAATGACACACCCGCGTGCATCGCGTGGGTCGCGAGCAGCCGGCCGGCCAAGGTCCTTCGGCGGAAGGGGTCGAGCAAGCCCGCAAGCTCCTCGAGATAGATCGCGACACCCTCTTGATCGCGATACGAGCCCGCGGTTCCAATCGCGAATATGCCGAGGGGCTGTGTTCTCCCGTTGAACGCCGAAATCAGGTGCCCGTAGACCTCATGCGTCGCGAGGCGCTGCGCTTCGTGTGCGCCGAACAGCCGGTCAGCGATGAAGACGGTGCGTTCACCGACCGCCGCATTCGCGATCAAGTCGGGGTCGACATTCACGGCAATGTGCAGACCCACGTGCTTGGCATAGGCAAGCATGAGGTCCCTGAGGTTGCTTCGACCCGCGGAAGCCGCTGGGATGGTCTTGGGCTCTCGTTCGACCGGGGTAAGTGCGAGTATCTCGTGCGCCGCGTCGAGGACGCTGTGCTTTGCGTCGGTAAACAGCCGCTCGCTGCCTGTGCCGAACAGTCGCGCGGCCATGGGACGCACTTGCTTACTTCGGCCCAAGTTCTCCAGAATCAGCAGCTCGGTTTCGAGCTCTTCGAGCCGCGCTAGATAGAGCTCGCCGGCTTCGGAAACCGCGGCCAGCTGCCGTGCACGCGCGAGCTCCGTCCAGACGCGTCGCTCGACTGCAACAGGCTTCCACTGCCATCGGGGCTGGGCGTACTCTCCTCTGGCGACCGATTGCACGAGCCGATTTCGTTCGGCCGGATCGCTGTGGGTCGTCGCACCGAGAAGAACCCGCGCCGCGCCATGCACGCGGCGCAACCCAACGTCGAGCTCTGCGCGAAGGCGAGCTCGCCGATGATCAGAGAAGCTGTGTCGCGCGCTCTGCGAGCTCACTTCGTTCACCTTTCGAGAGGGTCACGTGGGCGCCGATGTTTTCGCCCTGAAACCGCTGCGCGACGACGGTGAGCCCGTTGCTTGCAGAGTCTACGTATGGATTGTCGATTTGGTACGGGTCACCAGTTAGGACGATTTTCGTGTCGGCGCCACAGCGCGTGATGACGGTCTTCACTTGATGCGGAGTTAGGTTTTGCGCCTCGTCGACGACCAGGAACTGATTTGGGAGCGATCGGCCGCGAATGTACGTGAGTGGCTCGATTTGGATGACGCCAGACGAGAGAAGGTCTTCGTAGTTGCGGTGTTCCGACATTCGGCCGCGACCGCTGCTGAAGATGTACTCCAGATTGTCGAAGATCGGTTGCATCCAGGGATTTAGCTTTTCTTCCACCGTCCCTGGCAGGTAGCCGACATCGCGGCCCATGGGAAAGATCGGCCGAGAGACGAGCATCCGACCGTACGTGCCATCCTGAACGACGGACTGCAGCCCAGCCGCAACGGCAAGCAGTGTTTTCCCGGTGCCGGCTTTTCCGATCAATGTCAACAGGTGGATGTCCGGCGAAAGGAGCATGTCGAGCGCGAAGTATTGCTCGAGGTTTCGGGGACGAACGCGCCAGACCCCCTCTCGACCAACTCCGAGCGGAACGATCGCGCCCTCTTTCGCGTCGAAGCGGCCAAGCGCGGTGTGCCTGTGTTGATCGCGCTCGCGAAGCACGAGCCCGGCATGAGGGTAGAGCTCGACGTCGAGCAAGCTGGCATCGATGGGCTTGCGCTGGGCCAACTGGTCGACCATGGCGCGATCCACATCGGCGGTGACCACCCCCGAGTAGAGCTCGTCGATCGAAACACGGCCGCCCTCGTAGGTTTCCGCCTTGAGCCCGAGCGCGTCGGCGCGAATTCGAAGATTGGTATCCATCGTGACGAACACGAGGGGCTGATCGGGTTTTTGGTCTCGAAGGTCGAGCGCCATCTGCAGAATGAAGCGGTCCATCTCGCCAGGCCCGGGAACCCGCTTCGGCATCTGCGGGGGCACGGCAACGCGTAGCTCGCCACCGGTGCTTTCGAGCGGCACACCCTGATCGAGCGTGCGCCCGTTTTGATTGCGCAGGTCGTCGAGAATGCGCGAAAGATGTCGCGCGTTCTGCCCGAGCTCACTCAGCTCTTTTTTGAACTGATCGACCTCTTCGATGACGAAGATCGGTAGGACGACCGCGTTATCCTCGAATTTATAGACCGCTAGCGGGTCGTGAAGGACCACATTGGTATCCAAGACGTAGGTCTTCTTCACGTTGAAGAACGCTAGCACGCTTTGCCGCCTGCCGTACGGAGAAACGAAAACCCGGTATAGTGCGCACCCGGAACGTTCATGATCGAGGAGTTGAGTTACCAAAGCCTCGCACTCCTCGCCGCAGCAGGGGTGCTCGCGACGATTGTGAACGTCATGGCTGGCGGGGGCGGTATGATCGTGCTCCCTGCCTTGATGGCCCTCGGGCTCCCCGCGGATGTTGCAAACGGTACCTACCGACTTGGCGTCGTCACGCAAAGCATTGCCGGAACCGTCGCGCTACGGCGCGAGGGCAAGCTCGACACGCGCTCGATTGTTCCAATTCTGATCCCTACCGTGCTTGGCGCGATCCTTGGCGCCTGGCTTGCGACGAGGGTTCCACGGGAGGTGCTCAAGCCGATCATGCTGGCGACGATGATCGTCATGGCAGCGCTGATCGCCTTTCGGAAGCGAACGTTGATTCCCGGCGACGGGCCGGCGCTGCGTCCGCACGACGCGCCTCGTTCCTATGTCGGCCTCTTCGTGGCCGGGCTTTACGGTGGTTTCATCCAGGCTGGAGTGGGCTTCTTGTTGCTCGGTGTTCTCGTTGGAACGCTGCGTCACGATCTGATCGGCGGCAATGCACTCAAGTTGGTGGTTACGCTCGCATTTGGCACAGTCTCGCTTGGAATCTTCGTTTGGGCGGGTCTGGTGTCCTGGACGCCAGCAATCGTTTTGGCAGCCGCGTCGATCGTCGGCGCTCGGCTCGGCGTTCGCCTCATGCTCAAAGTGCCCGGCGCCGGATTGAGATGGTTCGTGTTCGCGGCCGTGGTTGCTACCTGCATTGCCGCCTGGCTTCGATAGTTAACAAGGATTGAGGTTAGTGATACTCTGATCGACAAGGAGGACTTCGCAATGGGGGAAATGGTCAAGCAGATCGCTGCCCTGCAGGACTACGAAAGCTACCAGGATCTACACTGGGAAGGCGCCTTCGAAGACTACCTTCAGATCGTTCGAGACAAACCTCAGGTAACGCGCAACGCGTTCCAGCGCCTCTACGACATGGTGATCTCGTACGGCGAAGAGGAGTACATCGACAACAAGAAGAGGTTGATTCGTTATCCTTTTTTCAAAGACCCAATCGAGAATGGCAAGGACGCGATTTTCGGCTTGGACATTCCTTTGATGCGCCTGGTTCACGTCCTGCACGCCGCGGCACAAGGTTATGGTCCGGAGAAGCGAATCATCTTGCTACACGGTCCGGTCGGTTCCTCGAAGAGCACAATCGCGCGGCTCCTGAAAAAAGGGGTCGAGCGCTACTCCCGAACTTCAGAGGGTGCGCTCTATACCTACGAGTGGACCAACCTGCACCAGACTGGGCTCGCGGGCGGCGATGACGTCTTCCCTTGCCCGATGCATGACGAGCCACTTCGACTGATTCCAGCCGAGTGGCGCGACCAGGCGATCCAAGAGCTTCGCTTGGGCGACGATCGGCGACGCGTCCACGTGACCGGCGAGCTCAACCCGGCGTGCCGGTTCATCTTCAGAAGCCTGCTCGAGCGCTACGACGGCGACTGGTCGAAGGTGATGGCGAATCACATCGTCGTGAAGCGCCTAATTCTGAGCGAGCAAGATCGGGTGGGGATCGGCACGTTTCAGCCGAAGGACGAGAAGAACCAGGACTCGACCGAGCTCACCGGCGACATCAACTACCGGAAAATCGCGGAATACGGCTCGGATTCCGATCCACGAGCCTTCAACTTCGATGGCGAGTTCAACATCGCGAACCGCGGCGTGGTCGAGTTCGTCGAGGTTTTGAAGCTCGACGTCGCCTTCCTCTACGACCTACTTGGTGCGACCCAAGAGCACAAGATCAAGCCAAAAAAGTTCGCCCAAACCGACATCGACGAGGTGATCATCGGCCACACGAACGAGGCCGAGTACAAGAAGCTGATCAACAACGAGTTCATGGAGGCGCTTCGCGACCGCACCATCAAGATCGACATTCCCTACATCACCAAGATGAGCGAAGAGATCAAGATCTACCAAAAAGACTTCAGCTCGGCTCGCTTGCGGGGTAAGCACGTTGCGCCCCACACACTCGAAGTCGCGGCGATGTGGGCCGTCTTGACGCGCCTCGAAGAGCCCAAAAAGCATCAGCTGGCATTGCTTCAAAAGCTCAAGCTCTACGATGGAAAGATTCTCCCAGGATACACGCAAGACAATGTGAAGGAGCTGCGCAAAGAAGCGAACCGCGAGGGCCTCGAAGGCATGTCGCCTCGGTACGTCCAGGACAAGATCAGCAACTCGCTCGTGCGAGAAGGCACCGAGGGCTACATCAACCCGTTCATGGTTCTGAACGAGCTCGAAAAGGGGCTTTCCGCGTCGCTTACCGTCGCGGATGACCAAGGCAAGCGCTACGGCGAGCTGATCGGAGTCGTGAAGGCCGAGTACGACGACATGGTCAAAAACGAAGTGCAGCGCGCGATCAGCGCCGACGAAGAGGCGATCGGGCGGCTGTCTGCGAACTACGTCGACAACATTCGTGCATACTTGATGAAGCAGAAAGTTAAGAACAAGTACACCGGCAAAGACGAAGAGCCGGACGAGCGCCTCATGCGTTCGATCGAAGAAAAGATCGACATCACCGAGCCTCGCAAAGACGACTTCCGCCGTGAGATCATGAACTTCATCGGTCACTTGGCCCTCGAAGGGAAAAAGTTCACCTACGAAACGAACGACCGTCTACGGCGTGCGCTCGAAATGAAGCTCTTCGAAGACCAGAAAGACTCGATCAAGCTGTCGAGCTTCGTGTCGAACGTCATCGACAAAGAGACGCAGGACAAGATCGACATCATCAAGAATCGGCTCATCAAGTACTATGGCTACAACGAGGCCTCGGCAACGGATGTGCTCGCCTACGTCGCCAGTATTTTCGCAAGGGGCGATGTGAGGGAGTAACGGGTGTCGCTGCGCATCGACCAGGATCATTCCCGGTTCCGGAACATCGTTCGCGGTCGGATTCGGCAGAATCTCCGCAAGTACATCTCGAAGGGAGAGCTGCTCGGCCGGCAGGGGAAGGACATCGTCTCGATCCCCATCCCGCACATCGACATCCCCAAGCTGCGCTTTGGCGACAAGCAGCAAGGCGGCGTTGCCCAGGGCGATGGAGACCCGGGCGATCCATTGTCCGGGAGCCCGCAAGAGGGTGACGGGGATGGCAAGCAAGCGGGCGATCAGGCTGGCGACCATCCGCTCGAAGTAGAGCTGACGCTCGACGAGCTGGCGGACATCCTGGGCGAGGAGCTCGCGCTCCCCAACATCGAGAACAAGGGCAAGAACGCGATCGTCGACAAGAAAGATCGCTACATTGGCGTTCGCAACGTCGGGCCGAACTCGCTGCGTCACTTCAAGCGGACGTTTCGAAGCGCGCTGCGCCGCCAGATTGCGCTCGGCACCTACGACCCGAAGAACCCGGTGATCATTCCGACCCGCGAGGACATGCGGTACAAGTCCTGGAAAACCGAGGAAGAGCCCGTTGCGAATGCGGTCATCCTCTACATGATGGACGTGTCCGGATCGATGGGCGACGAGCAGAAAGAGATTGTGCGCATCGAATCGTTCTGGATCGACACCTGGCTCCGCAAGCAATACAAGGGCATCGAGACGCGTTTCATCATTCACGATGCAGCCGCGCGCGAAGTCGACCGCGACACCTTCTTTCGCACGCGTGAGTCGGGGGGGACGATGATCTCTTCCGCCTATCGGCTTGCTGCGGATATCGTGGAGCGCGACTACCCTTCTTCGGAATGGAACATCTACCCGTTCCATTTTTCGGATGGCGACAACTGGAGCGTCGACGACACGTTGCTCTGTGTCGACATCCTGAAAAAGCTATTGCTCCCGGCTTCCAACGTCTTTTGCTACGGCCAAGTCGATAGCCCCTATGGCTCCGGACAGTTCATCAAAGACCTCAAAGAGCACTTCTCTGGCGACGAGCAGCTAATCACGAGCGAAATCAACGACCGTGATGCAATCGTCGAGTCGATTCGGGAGTTCTTGGGGAAGGGCAAGTAGCGCGTGGCCCAGTTCGCACTCAAAACGGCCCTTCCAAACTACCTTCGCGACGAGCAGCGACGAATCGAAGAGTTCGCCCGGGACGCCGGCCTGGATTTCTTTCCGACGATCTTCGAGGTCCTGAGCTACGACCAGATGAACGAGGTTGCCGCGTACAGCGGTTTCCCGACCCGCTATCCTCATTGGCGCTGGGGGATGGAGTACGAGCGCTTGAGCAAGAGCAACGAGTACGGGCTCTCGAAGATTTACGAGCTGGTCATCAACAACAATCCATCGATCGCCTACCTGCTCGAAGGCAACAGCATCGTCGACCAGAAGCTCGTGATGGCGCACGTGTACGCGCACGTCGACTTCTTCAAAAACAACTTCTGCTTCCGCATGACGAGCCAGGGACGTGACCCGAAAAGCGGCGCCGACGTTCGGAAGTGGATCGATGCGATGGCCAATCATGGTGCGATCGTTCGGAAATGGGCCAACCGCACCGGCATCGAGACGGTGGAGCAGTTCATCGACGCCTGCTTGAGCCTCGAGAACCTGATCGATCCTCAGAAGCCCTTCTTGCCCAAAGAGAGCACGCCGAGCAGCTCCGAAGAAGAAGAGCCGCCTGAAACGCCCGAGGTGCCACTCCTCCGCGTCGACCGCGAGTACATGGAGTCGTTCATCAACCCCGAGGAGTTCGTCGAATCACAGAAACAGAAGCTGGTCGACGAGGCCGCACAGGCGCAGGGATTCCCGCTGGAGCCCGAGCGGGATGTGCTTGGTTTCCTGCTCGAGAACGCTCCTCTTCAGCGATGGGAACGCGAATGCCTCGCGGTGATTCGCGCGGAAGCCTATTACTTCTTGCCGCAGATGCAGACCAAGATCATGAACGAAGGCTGGGCGAGCTACTGGCACAGCCGCCTCATGACGGAGAACATCTGCGACGCGAGCGAGATCGTCGATTATGCCGACCGCTGCGCCAGCGTCCTGGCAACCACGCCCGGGCAACTCAACCCCTACAAGCTAGGCATCGAGCTCTTCCGGCACATCGAAGACCGCTGGAACAAAGGGCAGTTCGGCAAGGAATGGGACGATTGCGACGACTGGGGGCTCAAGCGACATTGGGACCGCCGCACCGGCCTCGGCCGCGAAAAGATCTTCGAAGTGCGCTCCCTGTACAATGACGTGACGTTCATCGACGAGTATCTGACCGAGGACTTCGTCGCGGATCAAAAGCTCTATTCCTTCGGCTACAACCAGCGAAACGATCGCTGGGAGATCGAAAGCCGCACCTTTCAGGAGGTGAAGAGTCAGCTGCTGACCAGCCTCACCAACGCCGGCAATCCGATCATCTCCGTCGTCGACGCAAACCACCAGAACCGCTCCGAGCTTCTTCTCGAGCACCGTCATCAGGGGGCCGACCTGCGCTTGGACTGGGCCAAGGAAGTCGTCAAAGCGCTGTTCCGCATCTGGACGCGCCCTGTCGAGATTCACACCATCGTGGACGAAAAGCCGACCGCACTGCGGTACGACGGCAACGACCACTCGCAGAAGTCGCTCTAGATACCTCTGCAGTTGGCGAACTGGATCGTCGTCGGTCCACCGCCGACGGCGCCCACGTCGAAGCCGGA
>CBESWY010000119.1:0-8776 GCA_965533395.1 uncultured Myxococcales bacterium | reverse complement strand
CGACTTTACGGGGCCAGGAGCATATCGAGCGGATTACGGGTGACCCGATTCGAGCCATCGAGCGAATTGATGTCGATGCGGCTCAGGTCGACGCGAGGCGAGAAGATCGCCGCGTGAAACGAGTCGACGATCCGCTGCGCGTAGCTCTCGGCTGTCTCGTCCTCTTGAAGTTCCGCTTCGCTGCAGCCCCAGGCCGCGCCGGTGCGGCCGAACAAGCAAATTCGCGCGCCGTCGATTTGGATGCGAAGCCCGTTGCTCGAGCTCTCGAAACGGGGAGATCGCATCACCGCCCTCGCTAGAGTCCGATCGATTTCAGCGTCTCCCGACTCCACCTCCGCGGGAAGCGCCCAGCCCAAACGACGGAACAAGCCCGGGTCGGTTCCGAGGACTTCTTCGTAGAGCGAGGTCGTTTCCCGTGGATCAGACAGTGCCTTCCCTAGGACGGCACGAACACGTTCCCGGAGGAGCGCGTCTCCCGGCGGCAACTGGCGAAGCGCCCGGTTCGCGTGCTCGATGGCTTCGTCGTACTCACGCTGCGCCAACGACACCTCGGCAAGCACGGCGTCGTAATAGGGGGCCGCGCCCTGCCGCCGGTCTTCACGCCGCATCTCGGTGACGGCCGCCCGGACCACTCCGGGACCCAGAGCTCCGATCAACTCGCCCAAGAGCCAAGCTGGCATGACCGCGCTCCGAGCGGTCCCAAGAGCGAAGGTTCCGACCAGTCTCTCTTCGTCGTCTAGGAAGCGAGCGACTTGTCGGGCGCTCATCCAGGCCTGGAACCGCAGCCAAAGCGCCTTGACACGCGCCCAGCAGCGAACGTGAAATGGCTTGGCAGCAGTCCGCTCCAAGGTCATCTCCGCCAACATCGAGCGCGCTTGCCGATCGAGCAGTGCGACGATGCTTCGATCTTGCTCGGGATCACGGCTGTTGTGGGCTCGCCGGTCCGGTAGCACGGCTGCCTTGTCGGTGATGCGCAGGGCTTCATCGGGCCGTCCCATGAGGAGAAGAAACGCCGCCAGCGATCGACGCGCTTCGTTGCGATCCGAGTCGCGCACGTGCGCGGGCCGAGCAGCACGATGCCGTGGGACTTCTCGGAGCGCGGACAAGGCTTCGGCGAAGCGCCCGGCTCTCATGTAGAGATCGGCGAGCTCGAGCCAGGGGTTCCCATACCAAGAAAGCCCGCCCTTCGACGCATCCATCAAGAGGCGCTCGGCTTCGTCGAAACGGAAGACCGACCTGGCCGCCTCGGCGAAGTTTCCGAGGTCGACCGCCGTCGCACTGCCGAAATGCGTGCGCCCATATTCCACCGCGTCGGCGCAAACCTCATAAGCCTTCTCGTCGTCGCCAGCCTCGTACTCGATGGCACACAGGGCGTTTTTCGCGCGTTCGATTTGATAGGGATCGCCGGTGGCCAATCCATCTTCGGCCGCGAGCCTCGCCTTTTCGAAGTTCCGTTTCTTCATCAACGGCCAGGCGAGCTCGGCCTTCAGCTGCGGCGTGTAGAGCTCGTTGTAACGGTACATGAATCCAAGCTGCTCGTCGTAGTGCTCGAGGTCGCCGTGCGCCCGGGTCAGCGCGACCAAGATCCTCGCGTGCCATCGCCACGGCTGACTCGGCATTGGCTCTACGCCTTCGGCAGCCTCGAAAAGTTCCAGCGCGCGGGCTTCGTGAAAAAGCGCCTTGGGGAAATTCGCCTCACCGTAGTGCTGCGCCATGCCGAGAACGAGGTGCGCAACGTAAGAGCTCGGGTGCTCTAGCAAATACTTCTCGGCTTCCTCGCGCGATCTCACATAGCGCTCACGTTCGATCAGCTCCCACAGAGCCAGCTCTTCGACCTCGGCCTCTTCGCCTTCGAGCAGCAGAGGCGCGACCATGTCGTCCGCCGCCGCCCAAGAAGGCGAGGCGACGGCAAAGCACATCGCCGCCAGTAGCACTGCCAGCATCAATTGCGCGAGGCGAGCTGACCCGGTCGCTGGCATCATCAACCGCGACGCAGGCTTGCCCGTGCGAGCTTTTCGACCTCGACCGCCGTAGCCTCTTCGATGAGCGCGTCCACATCTTCTACGCCGGGCGCACACTCGAGTCGGTGTTTGAACACGTGAGGCGCGAGCGCCGCAATATCTTCGGGGGAGACGAAATCCCTCCCGTGGATGACGGCACGAGCCTGAAGCGCCGGCAGCATCAAGACCAGCGCTCGGGTCGACGCTCCCTGAAGGACACGGGAATCGCTTCGAAGCAGGCGCGCCAGGTCGACCAAGGCTTCCTTCACGACGGGGGCGACGTGAACCGCGCCGCGGGTCTGCCGCCGCGCCGCGAGAATTTCCCCGCGGGTCACGCCAGGGTGATCGCGCGCGACGTCGAGGCTCGCTCGTGGGTACTGATCCAGCACCTCTAGCTCGGAGGCGCGGTCGATGTGCTTCATCTCGATCTTGAAAAGGAACCGGTCGAGCTGCGGCGTGGGAAGCGGGTAGGTGCCCGCCAAGTCGAGCGGGTTCTGCGTTGCGATGACGAAAAACAGATCATCGAGCAAATATGACTCGTTGTCGACCGTCACTTGTTTCTCGGCCATCGCTTCGAGCATGGCCGCCTGCACCTTTGGGGAGGTACGATTGATCTCGTCAGCCAGTACGATGTACGCGAAGACGGGGCCACGGCGAAACGCAAAGCGGCTCGTCTCTACGTCGAAGATGTTCGTGCCCGTGATGTCGCTGGGAAGCAGGTCCGGTGTGAACTGGATCCGGCGGAACGCGGCAACGCCGGAGGCGCCGTCGCCTTCTTCCAGCGCATTGCCGAGCGCGCGAGCGAGCGTCGTTTTGCCGGAGCCGGGGTAGTCTTCGAGAAGCACGTGGCCGTCGGAAAGCAGCGCAACGAGCACCAGCTCGACTACCTCGTCCCGCCCTCGAACGGCTGCTCTAAGACGGGCGCCCAGGCGCTCCGCGACCTCGCGCGCGCCGGCGAGGCTGTCATCGATCGGTGATTGAATCGCTTGCTGCATTTCAGCTCCGGGCTCTAGTTGGAAAGGATGGCATCATTTTGACCGTAACCAAGACCAGGGCGTGAGGAGCCCCAAAAACCGCTTCCACAGCGGGAATCCTTTGCGAATGTCGCGGCGCACCGCAGCTGCCTGGTCGCGCAGTCTGCCGGGATCGGGCTGGTGCCCGCCGAATGCGGCCGCAAGGTGCGCGTTCGTCAATGGCTCGAACGCAGGGAATCTGTCGCGCACACGTCGCGCGAAGGCCTCCCGCGATTCTCCGGGACCTCTTCGAACCTCGAGCTCTCCGATGCGGTCGAGCTCGGCTCGGTAAACCACTCTGGGCAGCGAAGCAGTCGGTGCCAAGCTGGGAGCAACTCGTCGCCAGAGTTTTCCCAAATAGAGCAGGAGCAGCACGAAGGCGAACAGCGCCAAGACCCAGGTTCCGAACGTCAATGAGATGCGTCGCGCGAGCTCTTTGAGCTTGGGCAAATCGGTCGCGGACAGCGGAATCGGAGACGCACCGCGGGCAAGCTCGCCGAGGAGCCGTTGCAAATCCGCATCCATCGGCTGCTCGGGGGGATCGAGCGCGCGCTCCGGATACACATCCAAGACCACCCAGCCGAAGCCATCGATGAAAACTTCCGGCCAGGCGTGAGACGCTGAGCCAGACAAGAGCAACGAGGAGCCGCCCTGACGGGCCGATTCGCTCACCGCGTAGCCGGTGGCCACGCGGGCCGGCACGCCGAGACTTCGCATCAGATACGTCGCAGCATGTGCGAAGTGCACGCAATAGCCCGTCCTATCGCCGAACAAAAAGCTCGCAGTGGGATCCTCGGCGCCACTGTGCTCGTTCTTGAGACTGTAGATGCCTTCTCGCCCGAGCCAGCCGGTCACTGAAAAGGCCTTCGCGACCGGATTCTTTGCCAGCCTCAGAGGCAGCTCGGCGGTGAGCTCTGTGGCAAGCTCGGCGTAGCGCGGATCGGGCGGTGTCTCGGTGTAGTGCGCCCACTGTTCTTTGGACCAGCTCGGAGACCCCGGGCTTGCGTCGAGCATGGACGTGTAGTCGGCGGTAAGGACACCAGACAGCGCGCGGTAGACGCGGCGAAATCGATTTGGTGACGGATTTTGCATCGGCGCGACCTCGATTGGAGACTCGAGCGCAAACGGCTGGGTGTGGTCGGCCATGAGCGCGATGGTCGTCTCGAGCGGTCCGCGATTCTCGTTGACCTCGGGCGCGTTTTTGATCTCGGTGAGTCGTGCGGGGAAGTACGGGATCAGATCGTTGTCGATGTCCTGGCGCCCGGAAACCACGAGCTTTCGCCCGTTGTACTGACTGAACGCGCCCTGCCGAAAGTAGTAGACACCGCTGGGCGGCGAGTAGTCGTCGTGGAAGAGAACGACCGCAACGGGAACGCGCGCCCCGCCTGGGTTGTACTTGTCGCGAAACTCCAGCTCGCTCGCGGAAGCGCCGCCTCGCTCTTGCTGCTGGCCTTTGCCTTCCTTGGACTCTGACTCGTCGGGACGAAGACCGAGCCCGCCTCCCCCGTCGGGCGGAGGCGGCATTCCGACGAGGGGCGTGGCGACGACGATCAGCGCGAGCAGGAGCCCAAGTACACCAAGATTGAGAATGGCGCGCCCGAACCGCTGCTCCCGCAGCAACAGCACTAGGCCAAATACCGTCGCCGTCCCTCCCATGAAGAGAAAGAGCCAGGTCGGGTCCCAGCCCAGCGCGATGATCCAGTCGGCCAAGTAGAACGGTCGATTGATCGCGCCGTGTCGGTGCGCGATGAAGAGCTGACCGAACGCAACCGCGACGAGAAGAAGCTCGAATACGGAGAAGATCGCGCGACGCGTGGAACCCGCTCGCATCGCGGCGCTCCCGATGGCAGCGACCAGCAGCGCAGCGAGCATGCCAGCCAAGCGAAGGGCCCCAGCCGGACCGAACGAGGCTGCCAGGAACGAGCTGTGGGTCAGCGAAGCACGAAACCAGGCGGCCAACGCGATCAGGAGCAGCGCTCCTGCAAAAATAGCGGATGTACGGATACGCGACTGTCCGAGCTGAGAACCCACGAGACAGCCACCGAAGCCTCCTGCGAACGCGACGAGGACCGAGCTCGGCGGAGCCATCGTCGCGACCAGGACGCCCCAGGCGAGGCCGTGAATCATGGCCCGACCGAGCTCGGCGAGCGCGGCAGCAACCCCGCGCGTTTCCGAATCGAAGTCTGCCGTCATGCGGCGTTTCTCCACGGCGAGCTGAGATGGGTCCCGTCTCCGAGCAAGCGGCCGCTGACCCGGTCGATGATGACGACCTCGCAACGAAGCTGACCGAGCGCTCGCCCGACCCTCTCGAGATCCGCGCGGTCGATGCCCAAGACGCGAGATGGCCTGAGCAACACGCGGCGCCAACCAGGCTGATGATCCGGGTCGTGAACGGCGTCAACCGCGATGACCACGCGTACGCGGCCGTAGCGCCGCATGGTGAGCGAGCGCATCTCATCGAGCCAGGCGCCCATGGTCGGAGGCGCGAACACCACGAGCGCCGCGGGTCCGCGCGGGTCGACCTCGGCCAAGAAGCGCTTCATCCCGTTGCCGCTCTCGACCCCATGACGCGAGGAGGTCATCACCTTGTGTAGCGCCTCGGAGCGATCCGAGGTCGCGTCCGGCGAGCCGTCGGCAGCAAACTGCCATTCCGTGCCGAGCGCCTCTTCTTCGATGGCCGCCCGCGCCGCCGCGGCGGCCGCTTCGTCGTGCGGGCCCGCGACGAGATAAGCGACCGTTCGTCGGGCGCGACTCAAGGCCCGCTCCGGAACCCGTACCATCAGCTTTCTGGTGCGCCCAAACACTTTCCAATGAATGAAGCGCGCTGAATCGCCGGGGACATACCGTCGGAGCTCGACCCGGTCGCCGTCCTCGAGTCCCATCGGATGGGGAAACTCGTCGCCGCCCGTCAGCGAGGTCAGCACCGGCAGACGCCGAATCCCGCCGAGGTGGGGAAGCACCTGAATCGGCCCGAGCTGACGATGCCTCAACACGATCCGCGCCAGGCCGAAGGCATCTTGAATCACCAATCGACGCGTGACGGATTCGAAGATCCCCCGCTGGTGAAGGGTCACGCGCTCTCGAAGACGCCCGGCTTCCGACTGAGGCTCGACGGGCAGCGCGTCGGGAACCTCCCAGGACCAGCGCAACTGCACCAAGGGCAACCACCACAAGGACGGCAGCGAAAATCCCGTCAGCACGGGCGCGCCTGTCTCGAAGGTCGAGGTGCGCCACGAAAACGATGCGCGCCTGAGCCAGACAAAAAGCGCTATCGCGCTCGATACCACCAGCAGGGTCGAGATCAGCAGAAGACCGGCTCCGCCATAGCCAAGCACGAGGAGAACCAGATCGAGCTTTTTGAAGCCGAAGCTGAACAGGGCCACCGAAGCGACGAGGGCAAGCGCCAGCCCCAGCCAGGTGAGCGGCCAAAGATCGAAGACTCGGCGAGCGACACCCCGGATACGCGCCGTCGGTGGCGCTTTCGGCGGCGAAACTGCTTGCAATTGGCTCATGACTGAGATCGTGCCACGCGAGCCTTCAAGCTCAACCATTGGAATAACGCTCCGACCACCCGGGTTTGGGTCTCGGGAGCTGTCTTGACAGCCCTAGAGCCGGGGGTAACCTCCGCCAGCCCTGGGAAAAGCAACGGATCACGCGCGAGGGAGTTTATGAGCGATGTGATGATCGATGCGCGGGACTTGACCAAACTGTACGGTACGGTCGCCGCGCTACGGAACGCCAGTTTTCAAGTGAATCGCGGAGAAGTCGTCGGTTTCCTAGGACCCAATGGAGCCGGGAAAACCACCACGATGAAGATCCTGACCTGCTTCATCGCGCCTTCCGGAGGGACCGCCCAGGTCGGCGGCGCCGACATCTTCGACGACCCCATCGCGGTCCGCGAGCTCATCGGCTATCTGCCCGAGAACACCCCACTCTACACCGAGATGTTGGTGCTCGAGTATCTACAGTTCGTTGGCAAGATGCGTGGGCTTCGCGGTGCAGGTCTCGAGGCGAGGCTCCGTCAGGTCGTCGAGGAAACCAGCCTCGGCGAGGTCATTGGCAAGAGCATCGGCGAGCTCTCGAAGGGCTTTCGTCAACGTGTCGGTCTTGCACAGGCACTGATTCACGAGCCTCCCGTGCTGATCCTCGACGAGCCGATGAGCGGCCTCGACCCGAACCAGGCCTCCGAAATTCGCGAGCTGATTCGGGAGATCGGTCGTGAGCGCACCATCATCCTCTCCACCCACAATCTCGCGGAGGTTCGGCTGACCTGCGGGCGCGTCCTGATCATCTCGCAGGGTCAGCTCGTGGCCGACGACACACCCGATGAGCTCGCCGCGCGAGCTGGGAAACCGCGATTCATCGCGACGCTGAGGCAGAACGGTCACAGCGCCAGCGAGATCCATGACGTGTTTTCGGCCATTGGCGATGCGCAGAGCGTGAAGGAGCAAACTGGTGGTGCGCCGGGGGAGCTACTGGTCGAAGTGGTTCCCAAGGGGAATCAAGACCTCCGCGCCGAAATCTTTCAGGCAGCTGTGTCCGCCAAGCTCGTGCTACTCGGCCTCGAGCAGCGCGGCGAAAACCTCGAAGACATCTTTCGACAGCTAACCACGGGCAACGGAGGAGCCTCGTCATGAGATCGGTTCTCACCATCGCCGGACGCCAGTTCCGAAGCTACTTCAACGGCCCGGTCGCCTACATCGTCATTTGTATCATCTTAATGACGCTTGGTTTCTTCTTCTGGAAGACCTTTTTTCTCTTCGGTCGGGCAAGCGTTCGAGAGATGTTTCGCTGGCTCGGCTTGATTTTGGTCTTCTCACTCCCTGCACTCACGATGGGCCTCCTCGCGGAAGAGAAGCGGACTGGTACGATCGAGCTTCTCATCACCATGCCGGTGACCGAGGCGCAGGTGATCCTCGGGAAGTTCCTCGGCGTCTTTGGGCTCTACGCGGTTCTCCTCGCGCTGACCTTTAGCTACCCGCTCAGCGTCTCCACGCTCGGCGACCTCGACTGGGGCCCGGTGTGGAGCGGCTACCTCGGCCTGCTGCTGCAGGGCTCGGCGGTACTTGCCATCGGTTTGATGGCCTCGAGTTGGACGAGCAATCAACTCATCGCGCTCTTCGTCGCGCTCACTTTGAGCGTCTTCTTCTGGGTCCTCGACAAGTTCTTGGCGCTGCTCCCGACGAACGCTGCATCGACGTTGCAGTGGCTTTCGTTCGACTATCATTTCCAAAGCATGGCGCGGGGTGTGATCGACCTGCGTGACGTTCTTTTCTTCGCTTCCGTGGTCGTATTCGCGCTGGCCGTTGCGTTTCGGGCACTTGAAGCGCGGCGGTGGAGCTGAGCGATGTCATCGAATGTTCAGAAACGCGCCGCTAGCGAGTCGTTGATTTTTCTATTGATCGTTGGCGGCATCCTGATCTTGCTCAACGTGCTGGCCGCGTACTTCCGGTCGCCCCGGATCGACCTCACGCAAAACGAGCTCTTCTCCCTGGCCGAGGGGTCCGAGCGGCTCGCCTCCAACCTGGACGACCGCCTCGAGGTCACGGCCTACTTCACCGAGAACCTCCCCCCACCGTTCAACGCCACCGAACGTCAGGTGCGTGACCTGCTCGCGGAATACTCGGCGGCGTCGAACGGCCAAATCATCGTTCGCTTCGTCAATCCGAGCGACGAAGCCGAGCAGGAGGCCGCGCGCGCCGACGGCGTACAAAGGGTCGCCCATCAGAAAATCGAGGAGGACCAGGTTGCCGTCGTCGAAGG
>CBESWY010000118.1:0-8869 GCA_965533395.1 uncultured Myxococcales bacterium | reverse complement strand
TCGGCGGCGAACGCGACGAGCGCGGCTGCCTTGGCACGTCGCCGTATTTCTCCCCCTGCCTTCGTCATGCCCCCTCATTTAGCAGGATAGACAATCCTATCAGGCACCACCAAATGCAGGCGGGAATCGGAAGGCAGCGGTCGGGTGTGCGGGCCTCAGGCCGCCGGCGCAGACTTTCTATCGGACCTGGTGAGCTTTTCGGCGGGAACGAACCTGGTCGGGATGCTGTTCTTTCTCATGGGGCGCTCCTCCCCCAAAAGCTCTTCGTGGATCCAGCGGCGGAACGCATTGACCTTTTCGAAGCCCTTGGGGACGTCTTCGTAGAAGCGGTACTCGCCCTTCTGAAAGAACACGCGGCGGTCTTGCGTGTGCAGGTACCAGGTCTGCGCGATCGCAGCCCACGGATACACCATGTTCATGAAGGTCTTGATGTCGAAACTCGCCTTCCATTCGCGAGGCTCCATGTACATCGCGACCGTCCACTCCGTCACCTCGTCCTCGATGGGCGTCGTGCAGTGAATCATCCGGGCTTCGAAGTCGCCGACCTTTACGAAGTTGATGTGAATGCCGAGGCCATGGAAGTCCGTGTCCATGCGCGTGTCCATTTCGTCTCCATCGACCCCCTTCACCTTGAAGGGCCCAATCTTTGGGGCCGGGACTCGCATCGTGTTCTTCGTCCTGAAGCGCTGTTTCTCGTGATAGACCTTCAGCTCGGACTTGTATCGACTGGCTCCGTGCAGGTTCATGAAGTGCAAATCGTCGATGATGTTCTCGTGCAACGGCGCCATGTGCGTCGGGGTGATGGAGCGCGCAAAGAACCGGCGCGGGAACTTGCTTACGTCGGGCAAGTCCAGCTCCCAGGTCGGCACACCGACGCCGTTCTCACTGCTTGCGTCGAACCAGAACATGATGAGGTCGTTCACCTCGACTACGGGGTGGCATGGGATGCACTTGCTCGGGTCCTTGCGAAACTCGGTAGGCCCGCTCTGCGGCACACCATTGTCGTACGAGTAGTGGTGGTACGCGCAGGTGAGCTTCCCGTCGTTGACCTTCCCGAGCGGTGCAAACAGGCCGTCCATGTGGGGGCACCGGTTCGAGTGAACGACCGGCGTGCCTTCCTTGTTGCGGTAGGCGACCAGGTCGAGCCCGTTGAGCTTCTTGTGAACGAGCTCGCCCTCGGCCAGGTCCTTCGAGGGCACGAACAGGTACCATCCCGAGAAGTACCTCGGGAACTTGCCGTATCGGCGCTCGTAGTCCCCCTTCGGCAGGAACATTTGAGTGTCTTTCAGGAAGTTGTGGGCGAAGAGCCGCGCGACGAACTGTGCAAAGAATGCCTTGGTTTCTACGTCTCTGATTCTCATCGATTTGCTCCTGAGCCGGGGTCGCAGGGACCGGCGCTACCATTAACAGAACACCCGTGCGGCCTAACAAGCGTTAGCCTAACGATCGTTAGGTACCTTGCACAGGCGCTGACGTCAAGTCTCGAACGCCCTCGCCGCGCTGGACGGGCCGTCGGCGGCGGTGGTAGTGGCTGGCGCAATGGGCGAGAGCAACACCCGAGATCGCTTGCTGCGAGCCGCCGCCATGGAGATCGCGCGGCACGGCTTCAAGGGGGCTTCGCTCCGCGGCGTTGCGGCGCGCGCGGACATCCGTGCAGCGAGCATCTTCCATTTCTTTCCGGGTGGAAAGGAAGAGCTGGCTCGCGCGATGCTCGCGCACATCATGGAGACCATCGCGACCCGCATGACGCCGACGATCGACGCCGGGTCGGGACTTCCACCGGCCGACCTCATCGTGCGATGCGCGGCGGAGCTCTGGGACTTCATGGCGGAGCACCCCGAGTATGCGGGCGCGCTGATGCGTGAAGCGTTCCAGCCGGACGAAGAAACGATTGCAGACGTATTGCGCGAGAACGGTGAGCGCATCGTAAAGCTCGCCACTGCCTACATCGAAGCGTCCCAGGCTGCCGGCGAGTTGGCCGACTTCAACGTCGAGCGCTTTCTTTTCCGCCTCGCATCGTTCACTGTCACGTTCCATGCCTCTCCCACCATGCGGCGCTACATCCTCGGCCCAGGCTACTCGGCCCGAGATGAGCGAGAGGCGTTCCTTCAATCGATACGCGAAGAAATAAGCGGCGACGCGCAGCCATGACGTCTATCCGAGGCAAGCACGTGATGCTCACCGGTCCGACGGAGGGGATCGGCCGAGCGACAGCGTTCGCCCTCGCAGAACGTGGCGCGCGGCTTCACCTGCTCTGCCGGAACCCGAACAAGGCAGAAGCGCTTCGGGCCGAGCTCATTTCGAAGTACGGCGACATCGACGTCGAGCTCTATCTCGCCGACCTCGGGGATTTCGACGAGGTCCGGAGCGCCGCGAGCGCGTTCATCGAACGAAATGAGCCGCTCGATGTCTTGATCAACAACGCGGGTGTGTTCACGACGCATCGAATCCTGCTCGACAACGGGCAAGAACAGATGTTCGCCGTGAACCACCTCGGGCACTTCTTGCTTGCGACCTTGCTGCTCGATTCCTTGAAACGAGCCGAGCAAGGTCGGGTCGTCGTCGTCGCATCCGACGCGTACCGGTTCTGCCGCGGCATCCGTTTCGACGATCTCCAGTGGAACAAGGGCTTCAGCGCCTTTCCAACGTATGGACACTCGAAGCTCGCGAACATCCTTTTTGCTCGGGAGCTCGCCGAGCGCCTGCAGGGCACCCGCGTGACGGCCAACGCCCTTCACCCGGGTGGCGTTCGTAGCCAGCTCGGTGCGCAAAACACCTGGTATGCCGGTCGCATCCTCGCTCTGGTCAAACCTTTCTTGCGCACCGCCGAGAAAGGCGCCGAGACGAGTGTGTACTTGGCCACGTCGGACGAGGTGGCGACGACGAGCGGGGAGTACTTCTACAACTGCAGGCCGAAGAAGACGAAGCCATCCGCTCGCGACCGAGACCAGGCCCGAAGGCTCTGGGAGCTCAGTGAGCGCCTCGTCGGCATCGGCCCGGAAACGTGATGGCGCGTCCCCTCTAGTTCGCTCGTGGCGAAATGGTCGTTGTCGAACCGCTTGGGCGTCGTTTTGGTCGTATCGGAAAGATTGTGGGAAGGCGTGTTGGCTGAGTCGATTCTTGCCCTTGTGACCCTTAGACTTTTGAGTGGGGGAAACAATGCACGCAGCAATGAGATCCGTGGATGGGTCCGTGGGAAGGCGAGGCTCACGATGAGCCCACACCGGAAGCCCGACAACGAAGCGCTGGATGAATCTCCGCCAAGGAAGGTCGAGGAGCGTGTCCAAGAGGCGTTGGCGGAGGTTAGCGACCGCGAAGCGAGGCTAAGCGCGATCGTTGGCACTGCGGTGGACGCAATCATCACGATTGACAGCGGTGGGATTATCGAAACCGTGAATCCAGCATGCGAAAAGATGTTTGGGTACGCGGCGCCCGAGCTCGTAGGACAGAACGTGCACGTGCTGATGCCTCCTTCGCCGGACCGGGAACGGCACGGCCAGTACATTTCGAACTACATGGCGACGGGGAGTAGCAAGATCATCGGTGTCGGCAGGGAGCTGCTCGCGCAGCGCAAGGACGGCACCACATTTCCGATAGAGCTGGCCGTGAGCGAAATGCAGATCGGGGATAGGACGATGTTCACGGGCATTCTTCGCGACGTCTCGGAACGCAAGAAGCTCGAACGCATGAAATCGGAGTTCATCGCGACGGTGAGCCATGAGCTTCGCACGCCGCTCACCTCGATTCGCGGCTCCCTCGGCTTGCTTGCCGAAGGCGAAATGGGCGAGCTGAGTGAGCAAGCGTCCGAAATGATCAAGATCGCCAGGAACAACAGCTGCCGCCTGGTGCGCCTGGTTAACGAGATGCTCGATATCGAGAAGATCGAATCAGGCCAACTCGAGTTTCGGCTGACACAGGTCGACCTCTCGGAAGCGGTTCACGAGGCGATCGAGAGCAATCGCGGTCTCGCTACCGAGAAAGCGGTCGAGGTGAATGTAACAGGTGAGTGCCCCGCGTTCTACGTCCAAGCAGACCCGGATCGGCTGGCGCAAGTGCTCGTCAACCTCTGGTCGAACGCGGTTAAGTTTTCGCCTGATGGGAGCGTCGTCGACGTTTCTGTCGGCGGCTGTGACCGGCGCGCCCGCGTGACGGTTCGCGATCGTGGAGCTGGGATCCCCGAAGAATTTCGGAGCAGAATATTTCAGCGTTTCGCACAGGCGGATAACTCCGACACCCGAAAGAATGCCGGGACCGGGCTTGGCCTAAGCATCTCCAAAGCGATCGTCGAGCGGCTCGGAGGCACGATGGGCTTCGAGAACGCCGACGGCGGGGGAGCGAGGTTCTATTTCGAGCTACCGGTGCTTGCGAGGATGGTGTCTCCCATCGATACGGCCGACGCCGAGTAGCGCACAGGTGGCGCCGGGTCGTGAAACCGGTCCCCATGAGCTAAAGCGTGAATGCGAGAAATCATGGAATGGCAGCTTGACGCATGAAGTGGACCGTCTTGGCACCCGTTGAGACCAGGGCGCTGTTCGAAAGGCAGCCGTCCCCCGCGGCGCGCGTTGCTTTTTATGACATGCGGTCCGCGTCGCTCCCGCAACGAGTATTCCGCAAGCTTGGCTGGCTCGACGACGAACGGATCGCCTCGGACAGGCTAGAATTGTTTGAGTGCGACGATTGCCTACGCGAAGTCAAAGCCATTTGGCTATCCAAGGCCTACGTGCCCCCTTGGTCCTTGGCGTGCTTACTCGATCAGCTGCCCGAGTTGAAGTGGGCGTACTCGCAAAAGACCGGAACCGAGCATCTGGATCTGGACTTGCTCCGGCGGCGCGGAGTTAAGGTTAGCAACAACGGGGCTCTGAGCTCGCGCAGGGTCGCGGAAATGGCGTTGGCGAATATCTTTGCACAAGCGAAGCGGCTTCCTGAGCATGTTGCGCTGCATCGACGACGACGCTGGATGTCCTTGCAATGTGACGACCTGTCTCAACAGACGGTCGGCATCATCGGCACCGGGAACATCGGCAACGAGCTTGCAAGACTCTGCCGAGCAGTTGGGTTGCGCGTCATTGGGGCAACACGGGACCCCGGAAGGTCGGGTGCCGATGCATTGGCGTACGATCGATTGTATCGACTCGATGAAGAGCTCGACGAGCTGCTCGGTGACGCAGACTATGTCGTGCTGACGCTGCCGTTGACGCAAGAGACTCGTGGTTTGATCAGCGCGGAACGGCTGTCGCGCATGAAAGGCGACGCTACGCTGGTGAACGTGGCTCGCGGAGGGCTCGTCGATGAGCGAGCTCTTTGTCGTGCGCTGCGCCGCGGTGCGCTCGGAGCTGCTTACATCGATTGCCCTACCCGGATGCCCCCAGCTCCCTGGAGCCAGCTGTATCGAACGCCCAATCTGGTAGTGACTCACTACTCATCGGTGAACAGTCCGCGAGCCATGCAAGATGCAGTCGAGCAGTTCAGTTCTGGGCTCGAGCAACTCCGTGACACCGGGGAGCCACCAAATCGGGTGGCTTGACAGGGCGCGCGGGCGCGGCTGACGTGGCTAACCTGAGTCGAGTTGCGCTATCGACCGTCGCCCGTCCTTGGGAAGGCGCCCCGAACGTGTTTCACAAGTGCCCGCGCCGGTCGCCGTGCCCCGAGGTTCGTGGCTACAGCGAGCAGACCCGGAATCGGGTCGTCGGCCGCAAAGTTGGAATAGACCTTGGGCCCAGCAAGGCTCCGTATCCAAGCGCCGAAGCTGAGCTCGCCCCGCTGCCGGTAGACGCGAAACGAATCCAAATCTGCCATCACGTTCAACCACTTCACGTGTTGTTCGTAGGCGGCCGCTTGGGGCGGAACTTCGCCGGTCAAGTCCAGGTATTGAGCGAGCGGGAAGTTGACGTTGCAGCGCTCGGCGAGCGCGTTTTGCTGCCAATAGCGAGGATTGAGCTCGATTAGCTTGAGCTCTCCGTCGCGGTCATCGCGTTTGAACTCTGCCGAGCCGACGCCACGGTAACCAATGGATTCGAGAAAGCGCTTGCCCAACGAAAGCACGGCTGGGTCGTCCACGCTTTCCACGAGGGATCCGAAACCGAAGCCAGGAGGCTGTTGTCGAAGCTTTCGGAGCGCAAAGGCACGCACGACCTCTCCGTGACGAGATACATAGCAACAGGCCTTGTAGTGGTTGGTATCGGGGCCGGGGATCAACTCCTGAACCAGCCCCACCACACCCTTTGCGGACAACGCCTCGAGGTGCGCCTCGAGCTCCTCCGGGGTGTGCGCGATGAAGCCTTTCACGTTCCCGCCAACCGCCTTCCTCCACGCAGTGACCTCACGGGCCTTAACAAATACCGGAAAGGGGATCTGCTGCTTCAGCTCCGCGACCTCCCCGGGCCGCTTCAGCAAGAAGGTCGCTGGCACAGGCACTCCCGCGCTACGTGCGAGCTCGTACTGCTGGTACTTGTCGGCAATTGACTCGAGGACGTCGGTATCGGGAAGGTTCAAAAGGAGAAACTCCTGCAATCGCTCGCGATTGCGGGCCACAGCCAGCAGGAAGTCGTCGGAGGTCACGAAGAGAACGGGCTTGTGTTCCTCCACACTTGCGACCTGCAGGAGGTGCTCGACGAACCCGTCGACGTCCTGGAGTGGATCCGGGCAAAGTGACCCTTTTACGTATCTGGAACGAAAACCCACATCCGAACGGCGGTCGAGGCCGAGAACGCGGATCCCAGCCCGGCCCAAACTCCGCGCGACCCCCAAGCCCGTCTCGAACATCCCAAGGACCACCGCCGCATGGTCCGGTCTCCTCATGCGCTTGCTCCTTCTGCGTCCGTCTCTAAAACCATGGTGGATGGCGGCCCTTCGATACCTTAATCACGAAGCATAAGCGAACCGCCTTGACTGTGCTGCCAGCTGGAGTGAATTCCCCGATCGAAACAGGAACGAAGAGTAAAAGGGAATCTAGTTCGAGCATGCCAATGGGTTTTGTGCGACGCGCCTATCACAAGTTGCTTCTGGTGCCGCGGCTAACCTCCTCGCTCCGGTATGCTCAGCGCGATTACGCGACGATCTTCATGCTGCATCGGTTTCGAAATGGGGAGGCGGGCGCAGCCGGCTTCGACCCCATGCAGTTGCGGAGAAATTTGCACTTTCTTCGTCGGAATCGCTACGAGCTGGTCTCTCTGGAGGAGCTTTTTCAGAGACTGGCCGGAAACGGACCGAGGCTTCGGGGCGCAGTCGCATTCACCATCGATGACGGGTATCTGGACCAAGCCGAGATCGCGGGTCCGATTTTCAGCGAGTTCGATTGCCCCGTGACCGCGTTCGTCACGACTGGGTTCTTGGACGGAACCCTGTGGTTGTGGTGGGACAAGATAGAGTACGTCTTCTCGAATACACGACGCGAGTCACTTGCGGTCCGGCTCGGAGAGACGACGGTCCGATACCAATTGAATGCGGAGCCAGGTCCAGCTGTGATGAGTGCGGACTTCGTCGAACGCTGCAAAGTCATCGATGATGAAGAGAAGCACCGCGCGATCGAACGCCTCGCTCAGGACGCCGAAGTCGATCTACCGGACGCAGCACCCTCTATGTATGCGCCCATGACGTGGGACCACGTGCGAACCGGTGAAAGACAGGGAATGACGTTTGGTGCACACAGCGTCAGCCATCCGATACTGAGCCGCATGCATACCGACGGCGCCATCAGAGAACTCACCGAATCGTGGCGTCGTTTGCGAGCAGAAGCTCGGAACCCCGTCCCTATCTTTTGCTATCCCAATGGCCGCTACGCGGACTATGGAGATCGAGAGGTCGCGATAGCGCGAAAGCTCGGCTTCGTGGGGGCTCTGAGCTTCGAAGCTGGTTTTGCAGATCCGGTGTCCTTTCAGCAAGACCGCGATGGACCATTCAAGACCAAACGTCTTCCGTTTCCGGAAGAGCTCGCGTCCCTCGCCCAATCCGTCGCCGGGATTGAGCGCTTCAAACGGATCGTGCGAGGATTGAGCAAATAGCAGCAGCAAGCGGTACGTGAATCCTCATCCGGGGCTCCACAACCGATCCAGGCTAGTTGCAGTCGCCGTCTACCTTTAACCAGCGATCGCCGTTCATTTGGAAATGCCCCTGCTCGTTCGTCGAGAGCTGGTATTCGTCCTTGTCGCCGTCATTGTAGAAGAGGTGCAGTTTGGAGCCGACGACGGACCATTTTCCGTAGTATCGACTGTTGCCAGCGTAACTAACGGAGACGGTGTCTGCGTTGGAGAATCCGCTGCCTGAGTGGTGCCAAGCAAACTGTCCACCGCGGCACAACGTGATGCTGGTGCGCGACGAGCTGCTGCTGTCGTAGCTGGATCGGTTGCCGTACGAGCGAAGCATCGTGCCGTTTAGCTGGTTCACCCAAGGGCCCGACGATTTGCCCGACTTGGGAACAAAAGGCTTCTTGAGTTTGATACTGCGCACCATCGTTCGACCGACCTTCTGAACGCCCACGAACTTCGCTTTGGTCGCCGTAGAGATCACGCCCACCGCAACCCCGTGCTTTCCTACGCGGATAATCGTTTCGCCGGGCCAAGTCGTTAGTTCGTGGGTGATCGTGCAATCCACAGAGACGTTGTTCTGTTTGGTGACGGGGCTGCTCGTTGGCGTCAGGTAGTAGCCATTGCCCAAATCTTGTGGCGTCGACAGAAATGCTCTGGCGTCCGCGACGGTTGCAGGTTCAGCGCTGATTGCGACAAGCGAATCTTCTCCGCGCGTGAGCACAAAAAACTCGCCATCCACCGAGCCCTTCCAACCCTTCGGAACCTGCACTGAGATCCCGAGCATTTTCGAGCTCACCGTTGCGCCCGATTTGTAAACTTTGTCTGTTTGGAGCTCTTCGGCGAGC
>CBESWY010000117.1:0-8926 GCA_965533395.1 uncultured Myxococcales bacterium | reverse complement strand
TACGTCGCCTTAAACGAAAAAGCCGAAGCACGAATGCTCCGGCTTTTTCAGTTCGAGCTAGGCGTTCTTTAGAAGCCCATGCCGCCCATGCCACCGCCGTGGTCGTGGCCGCCGGGCATCGGCGCCTCTTCCTTGGGGATCTCGGCGACCAGTGCCTCGGTGGTGAGCATCAGGCCCGCCACCGATGACGCGTTCTGGAGTGCGCTGCGTACGACCTTGGTCGGGTCGATGACGCCGGCCTTGACCAGGTCTGTGTACTCCTCCGTCGCAGCGTTGAAGCCGTAGGCTCCCTTGCCATTGCGAACTTCGTTCACGACGATCGAGCCTTCGAGCCCGGCGTTGTTCGCGATCTGACGAAGCGGCTCTTCGATGGCGCGGAGCAGAATGCCGATGCCGACCTTCTGCTCGTCGCTGACCTCGAGCTTGTCGAGCTCCTTCTGGGCGCGGACCAGCGCAACACCGCCACCGGGGACGATGCCCTCTTCGACAGCCGCACGCGTGGCGTGGAGCGCGTCTTCGACGCGCGCCTTCTTTTCCTTCATCTCGACCTCGGTGGCTGCGCCAACCTTGATCACCGCAACGCCGCCGACGAGCTTCGCGAGGCGCTCCTGCAGCTTCTCACGATCGTAATCGCTGCTGGTCTCGTCGATCTGCTTGCGGATGGTGTCGATGCGGCCCGTGATGTCCTTCTTTTTGCCAGCGCCGTCGACAATGGTGGTGTTATCCTTGTCGATGGTGACTCGCTTGGCACGACCGAGGTCGTTCAGGGTCACGTTCTCGAGCTTGATGCCGAGGTCCTCGCTCACGACGGTACCGCCGGTGAGGATGGCAATGTCCTGAAGCATGGCCTTGCGTCGGTCACCGAAGCCAGGGGCCTTGACTGACGCGGTCTGCAGGGTGCCGCGGAGCTTGTTGACGACGAGCGTGGCAAGCGCCTCGCCCTCGACGTCCTCGGCGATGATGATGAGGGGCTTCTGCTGACGGGCAATCGCCTCGAGAACCGGCAGAAGGTCCTTCATGTTCGAGATCTTCTTCTCGACGATGAGAATGTAGGGATCCTCGATCTCGGCGACCATGCGCTCCGAATCCGTCACGAAGTAGGGCGACAGGTAGCCGCGGTCGAACTGCATGCCCTCGACGACATCGAGCTCCGTCTCGAGACCCTTGGCCTCTTCGACGGTGATGACGCCTTCCTTGCCGACCTTTTCCATCGCCTCGGCAATGATTTCACCAATGGTCCGATCGCCGTTCGCGCTGATCGTGCCGACCTGCGCGATTTCTTTCGGGTCCTTGGTGTCCTTCGACAGAACGTGCAGCTGCTCGACGACGACGATCACGCCCGCGTCGATGCCGCGCTTGATCTCCATGGGGTTGTGACCCGCGGCGACCATCTTGGTGCCCTCGCGAATGATCGCCTGAGCAAGCACCGTAGCTGTCGTGGTGCCGTCGCCCGCGACGTCGGAAGTCTTCGACGCGACCTCGCGCACCATCTGTGCGCCCATGTTCTCGAACTTGTCGGCAAGCTCGATTTCCTTCGCCACCGTGACGCCGTCCTTGGTGACGGTCGGTGCGCCAAAGCTCTTCTCGATCACGACGTTGCGACCCTTCGGACCCAACGTGACTTTCACGGCATTCGCCAGGGCGTTCACCCCGCTCAGAATGCGATCGCGAGCAGCAGTATCGTAAATAATTTCTTTCGCAGCCATGTTTCTCAGTCTCCTATTCGATGATTCCGAGGATGTCGTCTTCACGGAGGATCAGGTGCTCTTCACCGTCGATCTTGACTTCCGTGCCGCCATACTTGCCGAATAGGACGAGGTCGCCCTTCTTCACGGCAAGCTGTCGAACTTCGCCGCTGTCGAGAATCCGCCCGGTACCTACCGCAACGACTTTTGCCTCGATCGGCTTTTCTTTGGCGGTATCCGGAATGATGATCCCGCCTTTGGTTGTCTCTTCTTCCTTGACTCGCTTGACCAAAATCCGGTCATGCAATGGGCGAATTGCCATTTATCCCTCCGTAATTCGGGCAGTTTTGCTGCCCGCTAGCTTGATTGGCACTCGATGATAGAGAGTGCTGATGGGCCGGCAACCTAGTCACGAAGATTGGGGAGTCAAGCCATGTCAGCCCGCTTTCTCAAAAGCCTTGGACGCCGGATTTGCTGGTCCCCGATCCCCCTGCTAGCCTCCGGCGCCTATGGCACGCGTCACCGTCGAAGATTGCTTGATACACGAAGAAAACCGCTTTGCGCTGGTCATCTTGGCCGCGAGGCGGACACGCCAGCTCATCAAGGGCGCCCCGGCGCTCGTCCAGAGCAGGAACCGTCCCGTCGTCACGGCGCTGCGCGAAATCGCCGACCAAAAGGTCTACTTCGCCAGCTCCGTCAGGGCCGCGGTCGAAGAGTTCATCGTCGAGACTAAAGCCAAGGATTCGCAGGCCTGAGCCTGGTCCCGGCTCCGCGGCGTTGGTCCCATCTTTGCAGGCGGAGAAGGCCCCAGGTAGCCTGATGCTGGGGTCATGGCGCGCATCAGCATCATCGGGCCAAGCGGGCGGCAGGAGCGTCAGCTCTTCCGCCATAACTCGCTTGGCCGGCATCCAAGGAACACCCACCAGGTCCTAGACCGGGTGGTCTCCAAGGAGCACTGCCACATCGAGCTGATCGGAGACGAGTACGTCCTCAAGGACCTGGGCTCGCTCAACGGCACGTACATCAACGGGGACCGCGTCGACGGCCAGCGTCCGCTCGAGCCCGGTGACGAGATCACCATTGGGTCGACGCGCATCATTTTCGACCAGCCCGACCGGGCCGCTTCGCTCTCCTTCGACGCCATGCTGAACGACGAGCCGCGCGAGGCTACCAACCGATTCAAGATCGGCGACACGAACGCGGGTCCGCTGATCCGCGCCAAGGTATCGGCGCTCGCCGACAAGACGTTTTTCGCCGAGGAGCTGGTTCAAGACGACGCGTCCTTGCGTCGCGACTACGAGAAGCTCCGCGCGAGCTACGAGGTGACCCGCGCCATCGAGCTCGGCACCAGCATCACCGCGCTTTGCAGCAAGATTCTCGAGGTCGCGTTTCGTCTGGTTCCGGCCGACCGCGGCGTCGTGCTTCTGCACAACGAGCAGAACGTTCTGGAGCCGGTTTCGGTCCGCTCGGCGGAGGACGTCGACCCGAATCAAGAAGTCGTGGTCTCGAAAACCGTGCTCGACACGGTCGTTCGCGAAAAAGAGGCGGTGCTCTCACACGATGCTTCAGCTGACGCTCGGTTTCAAAGCGCGCAGTCCGTCATCATGCAGGGGATCCGCTCCACGATGTGCGTCCCTTTGCTCCAAGGAGACACCGTCTTGGGGGTGATGATGCTCGACTCGAAGCTCGCCACCCATGCGTTCACCGAGAAAGATCTGGCGCTCTTCGAAACCGTCGCCAGCCAAGCTGCGATTGCGGTCCAGAACACGCTTTTTGCAAAACGGATCGAGCAAGAGGCCGTCATGCGGGAGCGATTTCGCCGGCTACTCTCGCCGGCCATCGCGGAGCAGGTCCTTTCCGGACAGCTCGAGGTGGCCAAGGGCGGCGAGCTTCGAGAAACGACGATCCTGTTTGCTGACATTCGTGGATTTACCAGCATGAGCGAATCCCACGAACCCGAAGTCGTAGTGGACGCGCTCAACGAGTACTTCGAACGCATGGTAGAAATCGTGTTCCGCTACGAAGGGACGCTCGACAAGTTCATCGGGGACGAGATGATGGTGCTCTTTGGATCGCCGGTTGCACATGATGACGACCCCGACCGTGCGGTTCACGCAGCGCTCGAAATGCAAGGCGCGCTCTCCGACCTCAATGAGCGACACGAAGCGAACGGGCTCCCTGACTTCGAAATTGGAATCGGTATCAACACGGGGGAGGTGGTTGCGGGATATATCGGCAGCAGTCAGGCCCTCGAGTACACCGTCATCGGTGACCCGGTGAACACCGGCGCGCGGCTTTGCTCGCTCGCCAAGCCGGGACAGACCCTGCTGAGCGAAGGCACCGTCGAAAAGCTCACCGGTGGCTTCGCGTTCGAAGAGCTCCCGCAGGAGAAGGTGAAGGGCAAGGCCCAGCCGATTCGGGTTTTCGAGCTGATCGATTGCGCCGAGCCCGAGTGAGCCTCTCGGAGCTTGCCGCCCCCGACAGATATGCGAAGCACCAGGCGGATGGCCCACCTCGACTTCGAAGCGCCTCTGGTCGAGCTCGAGGAGCGGATCGCCGCTCTCAAGGCGCTGACCGAGGCAGGCGCCCCAGAGGCCGAGGCGATCGACGGTGAGATCGGCGCGCTGGAGGCGCAGGCCGAGCATCTGCAGCGCGAGCTCTACGCGGACCTCGACGTGTGGAAGAAGGTCCAGCTCAGCCGGCATCCCGACCGACCGTACTTTCGGGATTACATCGCGCTCCTGTTCGAGGACTTCGTCGAGCTGCACGGCGACCGCACGTTCCGCGACGATCCTGCGATCATTGCTGGGTTCGCGCGCTTCGAAGATGAAATCATTGCGATTGTGGGCCACCAAAAAGGCCGAACCGCCAAGGACAAAGCGCACCGAAACTTCGGCATGGCGCATCCGGAGGGCTATCGAAAGGCGGTGCGCGTGATGCAACTCGCCGAGCAGGCCGGGCGAGCGGTCTTCACATTCATCGACACCCCCGGGGCGTTTCCCGGGCTTGGCGCCGAAGAGCGAGGCCAGGCCGAGGCCATCGGCCGCTCGATCGAAGTGATGAGCGGGCTGCGGGTGCCGGTGCTCACGACGATCATCGGGGAGGGCGGCTCCGGAGGCGCCCTCGCAATTGGGGTGGCCGATCGCGTGCTGATGTTCGAGTACGCGACGTATAGCGTGATCACCCCAGAGGGCTGCGCGTCGATTCTCTGGCGGGACGGGACCCGGGCCGCGGACGCGGCGGAGCAGCTTCGACTTCTCGCGAACGACGCCAAGCGCCTGGGCGTCGTCGACGAAGTGGTGCCGGAGCCGGCAGGTGGGGCCCACCGGAAGCCGGAAACGGCGGCGGAGTCGCTCCGGAAGCGCTTGCACCACCACCTCGTCGGATTGCGGGGCCTTTCCGCCGAGGAGCTGGTCTCCCAGCGATATCAGCGATTTCGGGCACTTGGGACCTGGCAGTAGGGCACGCCTTTTTTGACGTGAGTCCGCTGGGCTACCTACGATTCAGGTGCGGGACTATGCCGTGAAGACGCTCTTCGCAGTGGCCAGTGTATCGACCTTGATCGGGTGCAGCTCGGTGGGAGCGCATTCGAACGCCCGAACTGCGTCCGATGAGGCCGCGCGCGGCGCCGAGCTCACCGCGCTCCGCGTGCAGTTTGAGGAGCAGGAACAAGAGCTTCGAACGGTTCGAGGCCAGCTGGCCCTAGCGCGCGCGGAGGTGCAAGAGTTCAAGGGAGGTAAGAACCTTTCGTCGGAGCCATCGAAGCGCAGCGCGAGCCACGTGGGGCTGCCGTGGGCGACCAGCGGGACGGGCGAGCTCGCGATGGAACCGGTCCTTCGCATCGACGGCGAGATCGTGGACGAGCGTTTGCCGACGACGGCGGACATCCCGGAGATGCCCGACTTCGTCGAGCAGCAGCCCGCCGAGGCGCCCCAGCGCGAAGAAGTCAACGTCGACGGGTACCGCCGCGCGCTGAGCTTGATCCGGGAGCGAAAGTTCAACGACGCCCTGCTGGAGCTCGACGCGTTTGCCTCCGCGCACCCAAGCCATCCGTACACGGACAACGCGCTCTATTGGCGCGGCGAGATTTACTATTTGCGCCACGAGTACGATCGAGCGCTCGAGTGCTTTCAGCGGATCGAGAAGCTGCACGCCTGGGAGAACAAGGCTCCAGACGCGCTCTATCGGATCGGGCAAATCTATCTGAGACGCGGTGATACTGCTCGCGCTCAGGCTTACTTCGACAAAGTTAGGGAGCAGTTCCCGAATACCGCGGCGGCGCGGTTGGCGCTGCGGGAGGACGCATCATGAAGCTGGTGGGATGGACGAGCATGGTGGCTGTGCTGATAGCGGGCACGGCAATCGCACAGGGCGCTGAAGACCAAGGGACCGAAGAGGCAACCGTGAAGGTCCCATCGGATGTGCCCAATTCGCACACGGTGAAAGACGGCGACACGCTCTGGGACATTACGCAGACGTACTACGGCGATCCGTACCGGTGGCCGCAGGTCTGGTCATACAACCCCGAGATCACCAACCCGCATTGGATCTACCCCGACGCGATGGTTCAGCTTCGCCCCACAGATGGCTCGGCGGTCGACACGGCTCCCAGCGGCTTCCAGCGTACCAAGTACAGGCCCTCTACGACGCACGCGGTCTACCAGGCGGAGTACGGCTTTCTGAATGAGAATGCGCTCAACGACGCCGGCTACATCATTGGCGCCAAAGAAGAGCAAATGATGATGGTCGACACCGACGTGGTGTACGTTCGCTTCGACGAAGGCGTGGTGCCGGAGATCGGCCGTACGTACACGGTGTTCCGGACGATCGAGAAGGCGGAGCGTGAGTCCTGGGAACGGGGGACGCTGGTGCGCCTTCTCGGCCAGGTCCGGCTCGATGACTACGACGAGAAACGCCAGATCGGTCACGCCGTTGTCACGAACGCGCTCGAAGGTCTCGAGCGCGGCTTCCGGCTCGCGCCCTTGGAACGGGAGTTCTACTGGGTCGATGTCGTTCCCGCCGAGCGATCGCTTCGCGCCCGAGTCGTGGCGAGCCTTTACCCTCGCAAGCTCCCGTCGACCAACCAGATCGTCTTCGTGAACGTCGGCGAAGAGCAGGGCATTGTCCTCGGAAATCGCTTCTACGTCGTCCGCCAGGGCGACGAGTGGCGAATCAGCTCTGAAGGCAGCATCGGCCGCGAAGTCGAGACGACGGTGCCGTTGCCAGCCGAGCCCAAGCACTACCCCTGGGAGGTCGTCGCGATCGGCCGCGCGGTCAACGTTCAGCCCAAGACGACCGCGATCCTCCTCGAGCGAGCCACCAGGGCCGTTCGCATGGGTGATTACGCCGAATTGCGCCAAGGGGAATAGACGCCGAGCGAAGGTCGTTGCTTCCATGCCCCGCTTTGGGGGACTATCCACCCCGTATGGCTTCAGACGGCGACCGCGACGGCACGGAGGCGCTACGACTGCAAAACGTCGTAGAGCGCGAGCGGGCCAAGCTGCGGGCGCTTCAAGACATCAGCTCGGCACTCGGTTCGACGCTCGACCTCGGCGAGCTGCTCGACATGATTCTCGACCGGATCTCCGAGCTCATGGAGGCTGACCGGTCGACGCTCTACCTGCTGGATGAGGAAACCGACGAGCTCTGGTCCAAGGTGGTCCAGGGCGACGAGGTCCGCGAGATTCGACTGAAACCAGGCGAGGGGCTCGCCGGAGCGGTGGCAAGCACGGGTAGGCCGCTAAACATCAAGGACGCGTATCAGGACGTCCGCTTCGACGCCGCCTGGGACCGGGAGACAGGATACCGGACGCGCTCGACCCTGTGCGTTCCCATGAAGAACCAGCACGGTCGCACCATTGGCGTCGTGCAGGTGCTCAACAAGCATGAAGGGCACTTCACCGTCGGCGACGAAGCGCTGCTGACGGCGCTCGCAAGCCACGCGGCCGTGTCGATCGAAAACTCGAAGCTGTTTCTCTCGGTGGTCGGCAAGAACATCGAGCTGCTCGACACCAAAGAGAAGCTCGAGAAGAAGATCCGCGAGCTGGACGTTCTGTTCGAGATCACCCAGGTCGCTGCAAGCGCGATGGAGCTCGATGACCTCTTGGCCGGCGTGCTCGCCCGAACGATGCGCGCAACCGATGCCGAGGCCGCGTCCATTTTGCTGGCGGATGAATACACCGGCGACCTCACCTTCCGCGCGGCCGTCGGAGGCGAGCCGGACCGCGTGAAGAAGATGAAGATCAAAGCGGGCCAGGGGATCTCGGGCTGGGTCGCTGAAAACGGCCGGCCACAAATCGTCAACGAGGCGGAGGCCGATCCGCGCCACTCGACGCACATCTCGGACGAGGTTGGGTATCACCCAAAGTCGGTTCTCTGCGTTCCCCTGCGTTGGGACGAAGGCTCGGGAGCCCTGCAGCTCCTCAACAAGTCCGGCGGGCGGGCGCCATTCGTCGACGACGACCTCAAGATGGCCACGGTCATCGCCGGGCATCTATCGACTGCGATCGCCCAGTCGCAGTCGCGCGCGCAGAAGGCCCGCCAAGAGCGCCTGACCACGCTCGGCCGCTTCCTGTCGAGCATGCTCCATGATTTGAAGACCCCCCTGACGGTCATCTCCGGCTACACGCAGATGCTCGTCCAAGAGGCGGACGAAGACGAGCGCCGGGCGCTCGCTGCGTCAGTCCGGCGCCAGGTGCAGCTTCTGACGACCATGATGGGCGAAACCCTGGCGTTCGCGAAGGGCGAGCGGCGGATTTTGATTCGTCGGGTCTACCTTCACACATTTTTCGAAGACCTCGCCGAACAACTCAAGCCCGAGCTCGCTGAACGTGGCATCCGCCTCGAGCTCGCGCTCAACGACAGGGGCGTGGCCCACTTCGACGAGGAAAAGATGCAGCGTGTGTTTCACAACCTCACCCGCAATGCAGCCGAAGCCATCGGCGACCAGGGCGGTGTCTGCCGCCTCGAAGTCGACCGCTCTGAAAGCGGCGACCTCGTCTTGACCTTCGCCGACGACGGCCCCGGCGTCTCCGAAGAGATTCGCGAGCGCCTGTTCGAGTCGTTCACGACACACGGCAAAAAGGGCGGCACCGGCCTGGGTCTCGCCATCGTGCGGAGCATCGTGGAGGACCACGGTGGGAGCGTGACGGTGGACAGCGAGCCAGGGCGGACCGCGTTCCAGATCGTCCTGCCGCAGCCCCAGCCGCGGAGCAACGCACGCCCCAAGGCGGCGGAGTAGG
>CBESWY010000116.1:0-8944 GCA_965533395.1 uncultured Myxococcales bacterium | reverse complement strand
GGTCTTTGCCGCAGCGAAAGGCAAGCTCGGGTAGAATCCTGACGATGTCCGAGGACTCAGTCCCAGAACCCTTCGACCGGGTCGAAGATCTACTCGACGTCTTTCGAAAACACGTCGCGCCCAACAAGCTCGCCTACTACCAGCGAATGGGCCTCCAGATGGTCATGGGGAAACGCGAGGGCATCTGGTTCGAAGATGCATACACCGGGCTTCGGCTCATCAACTGTCATTGCAACGGCGGTGTTTTCGGCCTCGGGCACTGCAACCCTCGTGTCACCGCCGCGGTGGCCAACGCCTTGGGCAAGCTCGACATCGGCAACCATCATTTCGTTTCGGGTCAGCGCGCGCAGCTCGCAGCACGACTCTCGGCGACCCTCGACCATGCGCTTCCTCGGGTCGTGTTTGGCGTTTCCGGAGGCGAAGCCATCGACGTGGCGATCAAGGCGGCGCGAGGCGCGACCGGCAGGGGCGAGATCATCTCCGCGCACGGTGGCTATCACGGACACACCGGGCTTTCGCTGGCGGCGGGCGACGCCCAGTTCCGGGACCCGTTTGGTCCAAACCTTCCAGGTTTCGCGCAGGTTCCGTTCAACGATCGTAGCGCGATGGAAGCGGCGATCGACGATGACACAGCAGCCGTGATTCTCGAAGCCATTCCGGCCACCTTGGGTATGCCGATTCCGGCGCCTGGCTATTTCAGCGCCGTTCGGAAGCTTTGCGATGATCGAGGGGCTCTCCTCATCGTCGACGAGGTCCAGACTGGACTCGGTCGCACAGGGCGCTGGTGGGGTGTTCAACACGAAGACGTGACCCCGGACGCGCTCGTTACTGGCAAGGGGCTGTCGGGCGGGATCTATCCAATCACTGCAACCCTCATGACGCGTGACATGCACGAGGTTCTCGATTCGGAAGCCAATCCCTTCGTTCACATCTCGACGTTCGGAGGCTCCGAGCTTGGCTGTGTCGCTGCGCAAGCGGTGCTCGACATCGTCGGCGAGCCTGGTTTTCTGGACCACGTGCGCGCCTTGTCGGAGCGGTTTGCCGAGGCGTTCGATCCGCTGCCGTTCGAGCTTCGACGCCGAGGCCTCTTCATGGGCCTCCGTTTTTCGAGCGAGATGGACGCGCTCGGCGCGCTTCTGCGGATCATGCAGCAGGGGGTCTTTTGTTTTCCTGCGGGCAACGACCGAAGCGTCCTTCAGTTCTTGCCGCCCTTGATTCTGACAGACGACGAAGCGGATGACTTGATTGCACGCATGACGAAAGCGTTTGCGTAGTGGCTTTGGCGAGCGCGGCGGAGATCGAAAACTTCGAGCATCGGCTCGCCGATGCCATTCGGACGGGACACGCGGAAAACCTGGACGTCATTGGATATGGCGAAGTGACCATCGCGGTGAAACTCGCGACGCCGCACGGCGATTTCGCATGCAAGCGCCTGGTTCCGTTTTCGTCGCGTGAGGCGGCCGAGCGCACGGCTGCCTTGATCGCGTCGTACATCGCACAGCTCACGGACGCGGGGATAGACGTCGTTGAAACCGAAACGCCGATCCTGGCGTGCCCAGAGGGTCATGTCCTCTACTGCGTTCAGCCCTTGCTCCGTCCGTGGACACTTGGCCCCGATTTCCTACGGGGCAAGGCCGCAGAGCAAGCCGCTCCCTACGTTCGACGGATCTTCGAGCACATCCGAGATGCGGTCACGCCGGGGCTTGCCCCGGATGGTCAGCTCTCCAACTGGGCCATCGACGGCGATCGGCTCCGTTACATCGACGTGGGAACGCCCTTTCTGCGCAATGAAGACGGCGAGGACCTCTTCGATTTCACCGAACAGACCCGGGCGCTGCCCGCGCCGGTCCGGGTCATCGTGAACCGATTCCTTCTGCGCGGTATCCTGGACAACTATCATTCGATCCGTGGGCAGGCGATGGACTTCCTCGGCAACCTCATCAAGGAAGGGCTCGCTGACATCTTTCCGCCGCTGATCCCGCTGGCCAACGAAGTGTTCGCGCTGTCGCCGGAGATCACTGAAAAAGAGGTGCGCGCGCACTACGGGAGCGACGCACGAACCTACAGGTTCATCCAGGCGGCGCGCCGGGCCGATCGATGGGTCTATCGCAAGCTCCTGCGCAAGCCATATCCATACCTGCTACCACCTCGGATCGACCGCTTCGGGTAGCGTTCAAACCATGCGGCCCGGCCGCTACGCCGAGAAGGGCCGGAAGATGGCGAGCGTGATGATCAGCACGGCGAGAATCGACAAGGCCCAGGCGAGCTTTCCAAAGACCTTTGGCGAAACCTCTTGGCCCTCGGCCCACCGGCGGAGCTTCCCCGTGAGCACACCGGTCGCGGCTGCCAGGACGAGCAAGAGCACCAGCTTCGTGTGCATCCAGCCTTGCTTCGCGTAGAGCTCGGCGAAGTTCGGAATCAGCATTCCGAAGCCCCCCGCAAAGGCGAAGAGCATGGCCGGCGTCGTCACGCGAATCGATATCTTGCGAAGGGATTGGGCGATGCCGCTTTCCAATGGGCTTGGTGCGGCCGCCGCGATTGCGACCGCCACGGCGCTGCCGATCCAGAAGGTAATGCCCAGGAAATGAAGGTACCGGAAAACGATGATGCTCATTGCGTGCGCTCCTCTGCGCGCCGGAGTCTAGCTGCCATAGACCAGCGGCACAAAGACGCATCGACAAAGCTCTTCCGTTTCGAGCTTGTCGCCTCGCTTTCGCGAGGTCTGCAGGGATTGGCCCCGTTTGCCGCCCACCGGGATGACGAGACGCCCGCCTTCTTGGAGCTGGTCGATCAAAGCCGATGGAATTTCCTCCGCCGCGGCGGCGACGACGATGCCGTCATAGGGCGCACCGTCGGGCCACCCTTTGCGCCCGTCGGCACAGATGAGCTCGACGTTGTCGATGCTCAACGAGTCGAGGGCGTTCCGCGCGTGTTCTACCAGCTCGGGAATGATTTCAATCGCGTAAACCTTCTTGGCCAGCTTGGAAAGCACGGCCGCCTGGTAGCCTGATCCAGCTCCAATCTCGAGAACGGTTTCGTGTCCCCGCAGCTGCAGCGCCTCGACCGACATCGCGACCATCAGTGGCTGCGAGATCGTCTGCCCATGCGAAAGCGGGAGAGCGCTGTCAGCGTACGCGTTCAGCTTCTGTGCGTCGGGAACGAATGCCTCGCGGGGCACTTCGCCCATTGCGGCGAGCACCCTGCTGTCACCGACCCCCCGACGCCGAAGCTGGTGCTCCACCATGGCCGCGCGCTCTTTCCCCAACTCCATTGCGCCCCTAAATAGCATCCAAGCGCGCAGCGCGACAGCGCCAACTTTACGGGCTAGAGTCGCCCCGTCGCAAACGAGGAAATGACATGGCCAAGACCAATCCAGGCAATTTTTTCGAGGATTTCGAAGTAGGTGCGGAGCTCGTCCACGCGGTGCCACGCACCATCACCGAGGGCGAGGCGGCGCTGTACATCGGCCTTACGGGCTCCCGTTATCCGCTGCATTGCTCGGCGGAGTTCGCTCGTTCTCTGGGCCACCCCCGCGAAACGATCAACGACATGCTCACGTTCCATATCGTGTTCGGCAAGACGGTCAACGACGTCTCGCTCAACGCAGTGGCGAACCTCGGCTACGCCGGGGTGAGGTTTCTGGCGCCGGTTTATCCGGGCGACACGATGCGCTCCGTCTCCAAGGTCCTCGGCAAGAAGGAGAACAGCAACGGCAAGACCGGCGTCGTCTGGGTCAAGACGGTCGGGACCAATCAACGCGGTGAAACGGTCCTCGAATTCTACCGCTGGGTCATGGTCCACAAGCGAGACCCGGCCACGCCCACCGGCGCAGCCGACCGCCCAGCGATGCCCAAGGAAGTCGCTCCGGCAGACCTCGTGGTGCCAGCCAATCTCGATTTGAGCCGGTACGAAGACTGGCCCGCGGGCGGTAGCGCATACTTCGAAGACTACGAGCGGGGCGAGAAGATCGACCACGTGGACGGGATGACGATCGAAGAGGCGGAGCATGCAATCGCGACGCGCCTGTATCAAAACACAGCCAAAGTTCACTTCGATGCGATCCAAACGAAAGATACCCGCTTCGGTCGCCGTTTGATGTATGGCGGTCACGTGATCAGCGTGGCGCGCTCGCTGTCCTTCAACGGGATGGAAAAGGTCCTCGGAATCCTTGCCTGGAACGGCGGCGCTCACGCAAACCCCACTTTCGCGGGTGACACCGTTTACGCCTACAGCGAGATCCTCGATAAAGCCGACATTCCTGGCCGCAGCGACTGTGGGGCCCTGCGGGTCAGACTGGTGGCGCTGCGCGACGTCAGGCCGACCGACGTTGGCTTTCCGCTCAAGGTTTCCAAGGACGGCAGGGACGTTTACCACGACGATGTCCTCCTCGACCTCGACTACTGGCTTCTCGTGCCGCGACGAAACCGCTGATGGCGGGCGGCTTGCGCTGCTCCCGACCATCCCCTAGAAGCGAGCCATCAGGAGTCCTCCATGTACTTGAACATCGTGAACAGCGACCGGACCCGTAAGCGCAACAAGGCAGCGCGCCGCAACGCCAAGCGCAAGGCGAAGAACCGTCGTCGCGTCAATCGCATGCACGGGCGCAAGCTGGGCCGCCGACTCTGAGCCCAGCCTCGATGGATGCAAAGGTCATCTATGTGGTCAGCGACTCGACGGGCGAAACAGCCGAGCGAGTGACGCGAGCCACTCTTCTGCAATTCCCCCAGCATGGCGTTCGCCTCAAGATCGAACGTCGCTTACGAGATCGACGCGCGCTGACGGGCGTTTTGGAGAAAGCTGCCGCGGACCAAGCGATGGTCGTGTTCACACTCGTTCGCCCAGAGCTGCGCGACCATTTCAATGAGCAAGCGACTCTTCTCAAGGTCCGTCACGTCGACGTGATCGGTTCGCTCATAGTTCAGATCGGCCACTACCTCGAAGCGGATCCGGTGAACATCCCGACCGCCGAGATGCCGCTCTCGGAGGAGTACTTCCGCCGAGTCGAGGCGATCGAGTTCGCTGTGAAGAGCGACGACGGCAAGGAGCCGCGCAATCTCAACAGGGCCGACCTGGTCTTGGTGGGTGTGAGCCGAACGAGCAAAACGCCGCTGTCGACGTACTTGGCAGGGCGAGGACTCAAAGTGGCGAACGTGCCGCTGGTGCTCGGCGTCGAGCCGCCCGAAGAGCTTTACCAGCTCCCTGGCTTTCGCGTCGTGGGCCTGACCATCGACGTCGACCAGCTGATGTACATCCGCCAGCAGCGCCTACAGCAGCTCGGCATGCCGACCGACGCAAACTACGGCCTTCGTGACCACGTCAAGGCCGAGCTCGAATACGCGCACGGCATTCTCCGCAGCAACCCCGGGTGGATGGTGATCGATGTGACCAACTGCGCCATCGAGGAGACAGCGACGATCATTCTCGAGGGGCTGAAGAACCACGACGGGATCAAGGCGCTGACTTCGCCCCCGCCGGGTGTCTATTAGCCGCTGTCTCTGAGGGGCACTAGCCTTTCGGCGTTGGGCCGTACTGATGAGAGAGCGCGGCGTAGAACTGTGCGAGGATCCCGTCTGCGACCCGGAGGCGGCGGCTGAGCTCACGCGCGATGTTCATGATGAAGAGCGCGTAGTCTTTGACGTTGCGGCGGTAGAGAAGATTTTCCACGTGGTCGGCCGTCACCGAGACCACCAAGGTCGGCGCAACGGCGCGCACGCTTGCCGATCGGGGCTGGACGTCGATGATCGACATCTCGCCGAACCAGTCACTCGGGCCGAGCACGGCAACACGCACGTCGCCCCCGGACTCGCCTTTTTTGATGACCTCGAGCTCGCCGGCGATGACGACGAACATCTGCGTCGACATGTCGCCCTCTTCGACGACGATCTGACCGGCTTCGACTCGGGTCGTTGGAAGTGACGATGCCAGGATCTCGAGCGTCTCTTCGCTCAGGCCTCCGAACAGACCGATGTCGGCCAGGTGTTCCGAATTGAGCTTGGGCGTAGGTGGTCGACTCATGGTCCAAGCATACGCGAACCGGTCGGCCGAGTCATGATCGCGGCCATCTAGGGGCGGGGGTCTTCGCCGAGCACCACATTGTCGATCAGGCGGGTCGACCCGAGGTGCGCCGCCACCGCGATCAACAGACGAGCAGGTGATGGGGGCGAGGGCTCCAGCGTTTCGGGATCGACGGCGGCCACGTAGTCGAGGCGATCGAAGACCGGGCGAACCGAGTTCTCAGCCAATGACCGGAGCGCATCGGGGTCGCGTTGGCCGTTCTCCCATGCATCGTACGCGTGACGGAGCCCAGAGACGATCCCGAGCGCGCGTTCGCGCTCCGAGGCGCTGAGGTAGCGATTGCGAGAGGAGAGGGCGAGCCCATCGGCCTCACGAACGATCGGGCAGCCGGCCAGCTCGATCGGCATGTCGAGATCCAGCGCCATGCGCGAGAGGATTTTCCACTGCTGGTAGTCTTTGCGGCCGAACATTGCGGTACAGGGACCGGTGAGATTGAACAGCTTCGTCACGACCGTGGTCACGCCGTCGAAATGCGAAGTGCGAAACCGGCCTTCGAGTGGCTTGCCTAGCTCTTTGACCGAGACGTCCGTTTGAAACCCTGGCGGATACATCGCGTTCGGGTCAGGGGCGAAGACCAGGTCGACCCCTCGTTCACGACAGCCAGCGAGGTCGCTCTCGAAGGTTCGCGGATAGCTTTCCAGGTCTTCTCCGGGTGCGAACTGCAATGGATTGACGAAAATCGTCACCGCGATGAAGTCAGCGCGCGACCTTGCTTCGTCGATCAACGAGAAGTGCCCCTCATGGAGCGCGCCCATCGTCGGCACCAGCCCGACGCGTCGCTGAGCGGCGCGCGCATCTTCGCAGGCCCGCCGAAATTCGGCAGGCTTGCGGACGACGTTGCTCATCCCTTTGGCCCGTAGCCGGGGCGAACGTGCTGGACCAGGCTCAGCCCGGACGCGGGCGCCTCGTTCTTCTTCACGTCGCCGAAGCTGTACTCCTTGCTCGGAAAGACACCGTCGCGAACCTCGTCCCGATAGCGGCGGGAAGCCGCCACGCCGTCTTCGAAGAACTCCGCGTATCGCTTGACGAACTTCGGCTTGAGATCGGGGGTCAGGCCGAGCAGGTCGTAGCAGACCAAGACTTGCCCATCGCAGTGAGGACCAGCGCCGATGCCTATGGTTGGGATTTCTACTGCTTCGGTGATCTGTTGGGCGAGGTCGCTGGGAATCCCCTCGAGGACCAGGCTGTACGCGCCTGCATCCGCGACCGCCTTGGCATCGGCCAAGACCCGGGCGGCGCTCTCTTCGGTCTTGCCTTGCACTCGAAATCCGCCCATCGCGTGGACGCTCTGCGGAGTGAGCCCAACGTGCGCCATCACCGGGATGCCCGCTTGAACGATCCGTTCGATGGTGGGCGCCGCGTCGACGCCGCCTTCGAGCTTGACCGCCTGCGCACCTCCCTCGGACAAGAAGCGGCCCGCATTGCGAAGCGCTTGCTCGGGGCTCAACTGCCAGCTGAGGAAGGGCATGTCTCCGACGATGTGCGCGCGGCGCGTGCCGCGGGCCACCGCTCGGCAGTGGTAGATCACCTCGTCGACGGTTACTGGAAGCGTGGAGTCCAGACCCTGCACGACCATTCCTAGCGAGTCGCCCACGAGCAAGACGTCCATTCCGGCATCGTCGAAGAGACGCGCGAAGGTCGCGTCGTACGCGGTCACCATGGTGATCCGGGTGCCCTCACGCTTCATTTTGCGAAGCCTGGGCACCGTCACGGGCCGCTCGTCGGAGGCGTGTCCTCGGGTCATGGTTTTGCTTCGCTTTGGTCGCGGCCAGGAAGATTCCCGGTCCACGCCGCTACGCCCGATAAAGATAGCACCGATTTCGAATGCGTCATCGGCCCCAAAAGGGTCGTGAAATCAACTCCCTAGCCCCTAGGTCCGAAGAAGGGCGGCTACTTTTTCGCCAAGCTCTACGTCGTCTTGACCGAGGAGCGCGCTCGCCCGCGTCAGCATCCGCCTGGCCTCCTCGTCGAGACCCAGCGATTGGAGAAGGCGCCCCGCTTCGTAGTGGTAGAGCGCGTGACGATCTCCGTCGCTGCCTTGGCTCAGCGCGCGGTACAGGTCCGCCGCACGATCCAATCGCCCGTCGGCTTCGTAGAGCTTGGCCAGGGCCGTCGCCGTGGTCGGAGGGAAGTCCGTGATCTGATGTTGTGTAAAGAACTCGACCACTTGATTGAGGAAGCTCCGCGCTTCTTCAGGTTTACCTGCGAGCTCCGAAGCGAGCCCGAGCTCCTCGAGCAGCCGCCAGTCCGTACCGGAGGTTTTGCTCAGCTCGAGCGAAGTCTGCAGCACATCGAGGGCCTCTTCGCCGTGGCCCTTGCCCCGAAGGAAAGCGCCCATTGCGAGGTAGGGGCGGTAGTCCTCCGGAAGCGCATGCACCGCGCCTTCGAAGTAGGCCATCGCCTCCTCGAACTGTTCGGCTTCGTCGGCAAGGCGGGCGAGGGCGAGGTTCGCGGCCAGCTTCGTCTCGCCTCCTTCGTCGTCGGGCAGGGCTTGCAAAAAGCGTTGCAAGGCGTCTTTGCCACCGGGGACATCCTGGCTCAGTAGCCGCGCGCGCCCGACCTCGAGCCAGAGGTACCGCGGGTCTGGCGCCTGCGTAACCAGCGCATCCAGCTGGACCCGCGCCTCGTCAAACTCTTCTCTGTGCATGGACAGCAGCGCGTCGAGAAACACATCGCCATAGCCTTCGTACTCGTCCGCCTGAGCATCCTCCCACTGACCCATCAGCAAGGCGATGCGCTCTTCGTCCGTCATCTCCGGCGACGCCGCCTGCTCCTGCGCCTCTTTCGCTTCGAGCCCGTCCCGCAGCGACTGAGCCTGCTCCCGAAGCGACTCGTCGCTCACGACCTCCAATGCGCCGTCGAGCTCCTG
>CBESWY010000115.1:0-8962 GCA_965533395.1 uncultured Myxococcales bacterium | reverse complement strand
CTTGTCGAGATTCGAGACCGAAGGCGGCGGCGACTGGCCTTGGTGCGAGGACATCGTCACCTACGACAACGCGCGCCTGCCGCAGGCCTTGATCGTTTCGGGCAAGCAGTTGGGTCATCAAGAAATGGTCGCGGCGGGGCTCGGGTCCCTGCAATGGCTCAACGAGCTCCAGAGCTCGGAGGAAGGCTATTTCGCCCCGATCGGCTCGAACGGATTTTTCCCACGACACGGGGAGAGGGCGCGCTTCGACCAGCAACCCATCGAGGCCTGCGCCACGGTGTCGGCGTGCCTCGACGCATGGCGCGTCACGGGGGACGAGAACTGGGCCCACGAGATGTGGCGCGCGTTCAGCTGGTTTCTGGGGGAAAATCAGGCGCATACGTCGCTCTACGACTCGACGACCGGGGGCTGCCGGGACGGGCTTCATCCCGATCGACCGAACGAGAACCAGGGGGCCGAGTCGACGCTGTCGTTCTTGCTCGCGCTCAGCGAGATGAACGCACTCGACTCCGAGATGCGACTGCGCGACGAGAGCGCGCCCGCCCTTCGTGCCGGCGAAGGCCCCAGGAGCACCGAGTGACGTCGCCTTCACTCGGTGCCCCGGACGCGCTCCGCGTGGCGGTGCTCGCCCCGATCTCTTGGCGCGTTCCTCCCCGCCACTATGGACCTTGGGAGCAATTCGTCTCTCTCTTGACCGAGGGGCTGGTCGAGCGGGGACTCGACGTCACCCTCTTCGCCACCGCTGACTCGATTACCAAAGCTCACCTCGTCGGGACCGCCCCACGCGGATATTCGGAAGACGCCACCATCGACGCAAAGGTGTGGGAGTGCCTGCACATCTCCGCGGTGTTCGAGCGCGCCTCTGAGTTCGACCTCATCCACAATAGCTTCGATTTCTTGCCGCTCAGCTTCTCCGGGTTGGTCGACACCCCTGTCGTCACTACAATCCACGGGTTTTCTTCCGAGCAAATCCTCCCCGTGTATCAGAAGTACAACCGGCGCAGTCACTACGTGGCGATCAGTGATTCCGATCGACATCCTTCGCTCGAATACGCGGCCACCATCCACCACGGAATCGACATGGGCGCGTTCACGCTCGGCGCCGGACCACGCGACTATCTCTTGTTCTTCGGCCGCATTCATCCGGACAAGGGCACGGAGGAGGCCATCTTCGTCGCGCGGCGCGCGGGCCTGCCGCTGGTGATCGCTGGCATCGTTCAGGATCAAGGCTACTTCGATCGCGCGGTCGAACCTCATGTCGATGGCGACCGAGTCCGGTTCATCGGCGCAGTCGGGCCTGAAGAGAAGAGCGAGCTCCTCGGCGGCGCGCGCGCCCTACTCCATCTTGTGAGCTTCGACGAGCCGTTCGGCTTCAGCGTGGTCGAGGCGATGGCCTGCGGGACACCGGTGATCGCCAGCCGGCGCGGATCTATGCCAGAGATCATCGCGGAGGACGTGAACGGCCGCCTGGTCGACTCCATCGACGAGGCGGTGGAAGCCGTAGCGGGGATCGAAGAATTGGACGCGGAGGGTGTGCGCGCATCCGTCGAGCGTCGCTTCGATAAGGGCCGCATGGTCGACGAGTACATCGCAGTGTACCGGAGCGTTCTGGACGGCTCCGCGTCGAAGACCCCCGCGTGAGCGCCGACCCTCACTCGACCCGGGGCGTGCCCTTTCGACTTGGCCTCAACTATTGGCCGGCTCGGACGGCGATGGGCTGGTGGAGCGCATTCGAGCCGGCAGAGGTCGCGGGGGATTTCGCACGCATCGCAGGGAGCGGATTCGATTCAGTCCGCATCTTCCTCACGTGGGAGGACTTCCAGCCAACCCCGTCGCGCGTCGACTCGAAGATGGTCGATCGCCTCGTCTCGACCCTGGACGAGGCGACCACGGCCGGACTCTCGGTCATGCCCACGCTCTTCATGGGCCACATGAGCGGCGTGAACTGGATCCCTTCGTGGGCTCTCGGCGAAGAGGCCGGCAACGATCGATTCCGCGTCGTCTCTGGAGGCCGAGTCACGGCGTCACGCCTCGCGAGCTGGTACTCCGACGCGTCGATTATCCAGGCGCAGTCGGTGCTCGCACGTGAGCTCGCGGCTGGGCTGGCGGGGCACAGGGCGCTGTGGGCATGGGACCTCGGAAACGAAAATTCGAACTGCGCGGTCCCTGCCGACAAAGCCCAGGCCCGTGAGTGGCTCCTGCGTGTGACGGACGCCATCCGCGGCGCCGACGCCAACGCGCTCGTCACGCTTGGGCTCCACATGGAAGACCTCGAGCAGGACCGAAACCTCGGCCCGCGCGAGGCCGCCGAGGTCTGCGACTTTCTGCAAATGCACGGGTATCCCGGTTACGCCAGCTGGGCGGATGGCCCCACCGACGAGCGGGTCTTGCCGTTCCTCGCGCGGTTGACACGGTGGCTAGGCGACGGAGCCGACATCCTCTTCGCCGAGTTCGGCGTGCCAACCAAAAGGCGCAGTGAGCCCGCCGGTGAACGATCCATCGACGCTTCCGGCCCCGCGCTCGTCGAAGAGCAGGCGGCGGCTTCGTACATCGCCCGCGCCCTCGGCGCGCTGCTCGAGTGCGGCAGCATGGGCGCGATGCTTTGGTGTCATTCGGACTACGCGGAGGCCATCTGGGGGCTTCCTCCGCTCGACCTCGCGGTCCACGAGCGATCCTTCGGGCTATGGCGTTCCGACGCCTCCCCCAAGCCGGCGGTCGCTGTGGTCGAGGCATTCGCGAAGCGATCCACAGCAGCCCGTGCCGGGAGTCTCATCGCGGACTCGACGTGGATCGACCTCGACGCCGCCGACTTCTATCGCGCGCCCGGGTTCGAGCTTCCACGCTTGTATCGGCGCTACTGCGAGGCGATCGGCGCGCTGAACGGCGCCCCCGCGAACGTCAACGAGCCCGGGTGAGCTCCGAGAGAAGGTCATCGAGGCGCACGGTGGCAATGCGGGTCCCGACGTCGGCGAAACCATAGGGCAGTACGAGGAGCTCGCCTGAAATCATGCTTCCGCACGAGTAGACGACATTGGGCACATAGCCATCGCGCTCGTCTTCCACGGACTCGAGCAGGGGCTCGGCGAGATGACCGATCACGCGTGCAGGGTCCTCTTTGTCGAGCAGGATGGCTCCAAGAGCGTACTGGCGCATCGCCCCGACGGCGTGCGTGATCACGAGCCACCCCGCTTCGGTCTCGAGCGGGGATCCGCAGTTGCCGAGCTGCGTGATCTCCCAGGCGCGCTCGGGCGTCTGGATCACCTCGGCCTGGTTCCAGAAGCGGACGTTGTCCGACCACATCAGGAAGTTGTTCTCGTTGTCCAGCCTTGAGAGCGCAGCATAGCGTCCGTCGATCATGCGGGGAAAGAGCGCAATGCCCTTGTTCTTGGCGGACTCGCCGTTCAGCGTCGCGATTCGGAACGTCACGAAATCGGCTGTCTCGATCAGCTGCGGGAGGATTTGATAGCCGTCGAACCCCGTATACTGAGCGAAGTACGTCACGGTTCCGTCGTCACGGGTGAAGCGGACGAAGCGAGCATCTTCCATCCCCTGACTCTCGGTCGGCCCCGCCGGAAAGAGAACACGCTCGGAGAGCTTCGAGTCTGGGGCGAACGAGCTCTCGTAGTTCGAGGAAGCGAGCCAGTGGATCGTGCGGGTCACATGCTCGGCGTCGGGTCTGTGACGGTGTTGCTCGTCGACGTCGCGAATCACGGTCTCGAGCTGATCGAGCGCAAACCGATCCGGCAGCGCCTCGAGGACGGTGGCGGCAATCTCGTTGTATGCGTCGAGCTCGCGAAGTTTGGTGTGGAAGATGTGCTTCTCATAGACCGGAGCTCGGTGACGCGCGGTGCTCGCATGCCGACTCGGCGTTTCCATTTCGATCCGGCCTTCCGCATCGATGATGCCCGAGCGAAACTCGATTGACGAGATGTGCCCCTCGCCGATGGCACGAAGACTCAAGACGAAACGCTGCTCGCCCGGAGCGAGTCCCTCTTGGTTGGGCGCCGGCACGATTGAGGGATTGGTGAGCGCGGCGGACTCGATCGAGTACTCATGGGTGAAATAGGCGCCGATGAGCAGCCGTCGCTCCGCCGAGAGCTCTCCCGCTCGGGCAACATGTCCCGCCGCAACGGCCGCGAAGTTCGCCTCGAATACCGAGCGCAAGTCGACGTGGCGCGCGGCGAACCGGGCTTGCGTCGTGCGCAGCGTCGTCGTCACCTCGGACTCGGACAACGCCAGGATCTGCCCCAGAATGCGCTCGACGCGCGAGCGCCCGTCCAACGAGTGTTCGGCTCCGGGCGTGAACGGCTTCGTGATCACCCGGGTCGGATCGGGCAGGAAGCGCGCGGACGTCTTGGTAACGGGGACAGGGAGCATCCCAACAGTCTCCTCCCAGGCGCAAGGCGTGGCCAGCAGAAACAGTCGAAAGGCTCGATTGTGGGCCGTCGGAGCAGAACCTCTGTGGTGCTCCGCGCGCCCTCCTTGAAGTGGTCAGCAGCCACTAGTAGACCTTTCGCATGCCTGGTGAACCGCTCATTGCCGTCTTTGTCGATTTCGAGAACTTGGCGATCGGCGCACAAGTCACTGAGTCCGGGCGCTTCCAGATCGAGCTCGTCCTGAAGCGGTTACTCGAGAAAGGTCGGATTGTATACAAGCGGGCCTACTGCGACTGGAGTCGCTATCAGAGCGCCGTCCGCGAGTTTCATGGTCAAGGCATCGGACTCGTCGACATTCCGCAGAGCAGGATGAGCGGCAAGAACAGCGCTGACATCCACATGGTCGTCGACGCGATCGACCTATGCTACTCGAAAGACCACATCGACACCTTTGCGTTGCTCTCGGGTGACAGCGACTTTTCGCCGCTGGTTCACAAGCTCAAAGAAAACGACAAGCGAGTGATCGGCGTAGGTGTCAAGAAGTCGACGTCTGACTTGTTGATCGCCGGCTGCGACGAGTTCATTTACTACGACGACTTGGTCCGCGCGGCTAAGCCAAAGACCACACGGGACCGCAGCCCTAAGAAGTCCAAGAATAAGAAAGACGAAGCGGTGGAGTTCTTCATGGAGACCGTCGAGTCGCTCGATCAGGACTACGACACGCTCTGGGGCTCGATGATCAAGCAAACTCTGCGACGCGTGCATCCGGGCTTCAACGAGACCTACTACGGGTACCGTGGCTTTCCTGACCTGATGAAGGACATCGAAAGCCGCGGGCTGATCACCCTCGAATACGACTCGGACCACGGCAACTACAAGGTGACGCCTAAGCTATAGGGCTACGGCGGTCGGATGATCGGCCTCCGTCCCTCGTTGCACCGATCCCGTTCCTCGTGCCGCTCGAAGGCGCGACCAGTGGGATGTGCGGCCTTGCGGATCCCAGCGAGCCACCCATCATCCCCAGCATGGTTGATACGGAAATTCCCGGAGGTCCCCGGCGCGGCATGCGCCTCGTCGCGTTGAGCGCGTTCTTGTTCGTCGCGGCGAGAGGCGAGCTCGCGGCCCAAGCAACCGACGCTAAGGCGCTCGTTGCCAAGGTGGTCGAAGAGGCGGGCGGCGCCGATGCGCTCCGCAACAAGACGGACGTCGAGTACACGTACCTCTATCGGAGGGCGGGAACCGGGGCCATCGATGTGTCGTTGGAACGGTATGCCTTCGATGGAGAGAAGTCGTGGGCGCGCTACCAAGTACACGAGGGAGTTCATCCATCGGGCCCGGGCCCCGTCGTGCAAGGCTATGACAGCCGGTCCACTTGGCAGACGGTCGCCGGCGTGACGAGCAGCGACGAAAAGAGCCTCGCGATGGCCGACTTCCTTCGCAAGACCAACTTCTACTGGTTTGCAATGACCTTCAAGCTGCTCGATCCCGGCATGCGCTACACCTACGAGGGCAAGAAGAAGGTCGGCGCTACCACGTACGAGCTCGTCAAAATTGGTTTCAACGACGGCGTCGGCGACGTTTCCGACACGTACCTGCTCTACATCGACCCGAAGACCTGGCGCATCGAACAATTCCTTTTCACCGTGCTCGACTTCGGAAAGAAGGACCCGTTTCTGATGAAGGTCGAATACGAGCGCATCGATGGGGTGCTCCTACCGACGAAGCGTCGATACGCTCCGTCGGACTGGTCGGGCAAGGTGCCGAAGGACGCACAGTGGACGGACGAGGTCAGCGTCGGCGTCCGGTTCGACAACGGATTCGAAGACACTCTGTTCGAAGCGCCTTGATCGGCGTGAGCGGATTGCAGGCGCCTGCACCGCGCGCTCGACGAATCGCGTTCCGGCTCGCGAGCTAGCTAGCTAGCCAGGCGAAGGGGGCACTCTCGGCGTCCCCGGCTGATCCGAGAAACCCTCGGGTGTCGGGTAGGCGTAGGAGCAGAAAGCTGGAAAGTCCAAGCCGGCGTCGGCGGTTTTCTCGTATGAGCAGGTGACTCTGCGATAGCTTCAGCTCGAGAGGAATCCCGATGCGTCTTCGTACCCTTCTGCCCCTAGTCTTCGCTGGTCTGTTGCCGGTGCTCTTGGCGTCGAGTGCCAACGCGCAGCCGCTGAAACTCTCTGAGGTTCCGGACAGCCTCCGGCCTTGGGTGCCCTGGGTGTTGCACGCCGAACCCAACCATCTTTGCACGACGGTGGACGGTGCTGCCGTCTGCCGCTGGCCAGGCCCATTGGCACTGAACGTGCGCGACAACAGCGCGCGCTTCGAACAACACTTTTTTCTCGATCGCGATGGCGAGGTTCAGCTCCCGGGCGGCCCGATCCTGTGGCCGCAAGAAGTGCGCGTGGATGGAGCTCCGGTGGTCGTGCTGCAGGAAGGCGAGCAACCAGTGGTGCGCTTGAGCGCTGGTGAGCACATCGTCGCTGGAGAGCTCACATGGCGCACCGCTCCCGAGTTGCTTCCTGTGCCGAAGCAGACGGCGATCGTGCAACTGCAGATCAAAGGCGAACCTGTGCGCAACCCGCGGCGCGAAGACGGAGGCGAGGTGTGGCTCGGGGCGCAACGAGAAGTCGAAACGACGGTCGAAGGCCTCGAAGTCGAGGTGCATCGAAAGGTGTCCGACGCGATTCCAATGCAAATCACCACGCGACTCGTCCTGCACGTTTCGGGGCGCGCGCGCGAGCTGAACTTCGACAAGGTCTTGCTCCCGTCCACCGTGCCCATCGCGGTGACATCACAGCTTCCCGTCCGCCTCGACAAGCAGCGCCAGCTCAGTGTGCAGGTTCACGCTGGAACCTACGAAGTCTACGTGATCGCCAGGGCAGAAGGTGATGTCACAACGCTCACCGCGCCCAAGCCTGCTTCTCCGTGGCCGTCGCTCGAGACCTGGGTGTGGTCGGCTGACGAAAGCCTACGCCAGGTCGAGCTCTCGGGCGCTCCCAATATCGATACGTCACGCGCATCGTTGCCCGCGGGCTGGCGCGAGCTGCCTGCATATTCGTTGAAGCCGGGGCAGTCGCTTTCGTTCAAGACCTCGCGCCGTGCCATGGCGGAAGCGGAGCCGAACGTGGTCCAGCTCGTGCGGGAGCTGTGGCTCGACGTCGATGGGATTGGCTATTCCGTACGTGACCACCTCACCGGACAGCTGCGCCGCAGCCATCGCTTGACCATGGAGGAAGGTACGCTTGGACACGTCAAGCTCGGCAACGAAGGGCAGTTGATCAACGACGTGCGGTCCGAAAAGCCAGTGCAAAGCGGTTCGGTGCCGCGTGGCGTGGAGATCCGAAGCGCGGAGCTCGATGTGACGGCCGAGTCGCGGCTAGACGACGCGCTGGCTTCGTTCCCGGCAGTAGGTTGGTCCGAGAACGTGGAGCGCCTCAGCGCGCGCTTGCGCTTGCCTCCGGGCTGGGACGTGTTGGCGATATCGGGCGCCGATGACACCTCGCAAACCTGGCTCTCCCGCTGGGACGTTTTCGCGATCTTTTTCGTGGCGCTCATCGCGATTGCGGCGCTTCGGTTGCTCGGTGCCCTGTGGGGGCTCGTCGCGCTCCTTGCGCTCACCCTGACGTACCATCAGGCCGATGCGCCGCTCTACATCTGGGTGGTGCTCCTGGCGCTGCTGGCTTTGCGACGAGTGGTCACGAGCCCGCGCTGGAGCCGCGGTCTCACCACGCTTTGGTGGGGCGCAGGCGTGGCGCTCGTGCTGATCGCGGTCCCGTTCTGCGTGACGCAATTGCGCGTCGGGTTGTTTCCGCACGTGGGCGATGCCTGGAGCGGCTGGAATGCGACACCATGGCTCGTCGCGTGGACGGTTCTCGTCGTCACAGTAGCTGCGTATCGCACGGCTCAGCTGAAACGCGTGGGTTGGAAGACGGTGCTGGGGTTGTGTGCAGCCGCCGGCGTCCTCGGTTTCTTGGCCGTCCAAATGCTCGGCGGGTTCGCCATGCAATCCAGGATGCGTCCGCAGATGGATGCCGAAATGAAACGGCAGATGGCTCCAGAAGCCCTGGAGGACATGGCTTCGGACGGGCTCGTGGCCGAGGTTTTCGAAGACGCCCCCGCACGGAGCAAGTCCCTCAAACGCTACGGAAGTGTGGGTGCGCCTCAGGCTGCCAAAGTGCCGATGACTCAGCGGCAGGACCCCAACGCGGTCGTACAGACCGGTGAGGGCATTCCCGATTGGGAGTCGGGCTCATGGGCGCTCAACTGGTCCGGTCCGGTACCGGCCGATCATCGAGTGAAGCTTTGGTTGATCTCGCCCGGTGCCAATCTCGCGGCGTCGATCGTGCGGGTCTTGCTCTTGGTGCTCCTCGCGTTTGGAGTGATTCGTCGGTGGAATCGCGCCGCGCAGTCTTCGATACGGCCCAGCGCTGGGGTGATCGGTGTCTCGATTGCCCTGCTCGCCGGCACGGCCCTTCTCGGCCCGAGCCGTGCCGCGGCACAGCCAGCCTCCTCGAACGACGCACCCTCGCAAGCCATGCTCGACGAGCTTGCCAAACGCCTGACCGCACCACCGACCTGCGCCCCCGATT
>CBESWY010000114.1:0-9055 GCA_965533395.1 uncultured Myxococcales bacterium | reverse complement strand
ATCGCCTGGTTCGCGGGCATCTATAACGGCTTGGTCAACCTTCGGAACCGCTTTCGGAACGCATTCGCCCAAATTGACGTGCAGCTGAAGCGGCGCCACGACCTGATTCCAAACCTGGTCGAAACCGCCAAGGCGTTCCTCGCCCATGAACGCGAGACCCTCGAAGCGGTCATCGCTGCCCGCAATTCGGCCGAAGGCGCCCGCACCAGGGCGGCCGCCAACCCAGGAGACGCCCAGGCCATGCAAGGGCTCGCAAGCGCTGAAGCAGGCCTGAGCGGTGTGCTCGGCCGGCTCTTCGCCCTTTCCGAGGCGTATCCCGACCTCAAGTCGGACAAGACCATGATGCAGCTGTCCGAGGAGCTCTCGACCACCGAGAACAAGATCTCGTTTGCACGGCAGGCGTTCAACGATGCCGTCATGCGATACAACAACAAGTGCGAGATGGTGCCGTCCAACCTCGTTGCCGGCAGGTTTGGGTTCACGCGCGCAGAGTTCTTCGAGGTCGAAGACGAGGCCGAGCGCGTGCCCGTCAAAGTCCAGTTCTGAGCGATGGACTTCTTCGAGGAGCAGGTCCTCGCGCGCAAGCGAACCCGACGGCTGGCGCTTCTGTTCACGCTGGCCGTGCTCGGGGTCATCGCCTCGGTGTACGTGCTTGCCATGCTCGTCTCCGGATTCCTCTCCATCGACGCGGCGGGCGTCCGCTACATGACGGGCGACTACGAAAACTTCGCCCAGCTCGCCCTCGCGCTCTGGGATCCCGGCGTGTTTCTCTTTGCGCTCGGGAGCACGGCCGCCGTCGTCGGCCTCGGCTCGCTCTACAAAGTCGCACAGCTTCGTGCGGGCGGCCCGGCGGTTGCCCTTGGTCTCGGCGGGCGCAGGGTCGACCCGGATTCGACCAGGCTCGACGAGCGGCGCCTGCTGAACGTCGTCGAAGAGATGGCCATCGCCTCCGGAATCCCCGCCCCCGAAGTCTACGTGCTCGACCGCGAGCCGGGCATCAACGCCTTCGCCGCCGGGAACACCACCAGCGATGCGGTCATCGGCGTCACGCAAGGCACCCTGCAGCTTCTCCGCCGAGACGAGCTTCAGGGCGTCATCGCCCACGAGTTCAGTCACATCCTCAATGGGGACTCACGCATCAACCTCCGCGCGATCGGTCTCCTGCACGGGATCTTCCTCCTCGCGCTCATCGGCCGATATCTAATTCGCGGCTCCATGCACAGCGGCAAGAAGGAAGGCGGCGGCGTGGCTGTCATCGGCATCGGCCTTCTGGCGATCGGCTCGATCGGTGTCTTCTTCGGACGCATGATTCAGAGTTCGATCTCCAGGCAGAGAGAGCTTCTCGCCGACGCCTCGGCGGTCCAGTTCACCCGCGACACCGATGGATTGGTCGGCGCCCTCAAAAAGATCGGCGGTGCGTCGTCGAGCTCGCACCTTCAAACCCCCAAAGCAGACGAAGCCAGTCACATCTTCTTCTCCGATGCGATTCGGCGGCTGCGCCTCTTCGCCGGCCTGTTCCGAACCCATCCGCCGCTCGGTGAACGCATTCGCAAGCTCGAGCCGAGCTGGGACGGCGAGTTTCCCGAGGTGGCGGTGCCGCAGATCGCCCAGGGCATGAGCACGCCGCCTGGGCCGCCAGGCGTCGAGGTTTACGCGTTTTCCGCAGCGCCGACCGAGCTCTCGGTGAGCCAATCTCTAGAGCACATTGGGAGCCCTCGCCCAGAGCAGGTCGCCTTCGCCCGCTCCCTTCACGCCGCCCTTCCTGAGCTCTGGATTCACGCCGTACACCAGGCGCCGATGGCGCAGGCGATGGTGTTCGGCCTTCTCCTCGCACAGGACGAAGTGCTCCGTGGCACCGAGCTGATTCGACTCGAGGAGCTGACCGACCCCCCCACCGCCGACCTCACCCTTCGGTTTCACTCCGAGGCGGTCGGCCGCTCCTCGGCCGAGAAGATCGCGCTCGTCGACATGGCGCTGCCGACCTTGCGCAACCTGTCCGTCGACGAGTACGAGCGATTTCGCCACGTCGTCGACGCCTTGATGCAAAGCGACCGGCGCATCGATTTGTTCGAGTACACGCTGAGCCGGATGATCCAGCGTCACCTCGCGCGTCACTTCGAGGGTGCGGGCCCGGCGCCTCTGAGGTTTCGGTCGCTTCGGGCGCTCGTGCCCGACTCGCGCGTGCTGATCGCCACGCTGGCTCGAGTTGGAAGCCGAACCGCGGCAGAAGCCGAGCGCGCGTATCGGCACGGCGCGCAGACGCTTCATCTCGGGGACGCAGGAGGTCCCATCCCGACCGAGAGCGAATGCACCCTTGCTGCGGTCGATCGAGCGCTCAGCCGATACGATGCCGCGGCGCCCTCGCTCAAGCAGGGGCTCATGTTGGCCTGTGCCGCCACGGTCATGGCCGACGACAAGGTCACCGACCGCGAGGCGGAGCTCATCCGCGCCATCGGCGACGCGCTCGATTGTCCCGTGCCACCTTTTGTGCAATCGGAGTAACCCATGGAGACACGAAGCGTCTACGAGACCGACGACGAGGTGCAGGCACTGGCTCTTCAGGAAGCCCTGGAAGGCGAGGGCATCGCCGCTGTTCTGGTCAATCACCGCGACACGGCCTACCCCGGCATCACCGACCGGCAGCGGCACGGCACCGAGATTCGTGTCGAGTTGGACCAAGTCGCGAAGGCGACGCAGCTCATCGAGGAGTTTCTCGCGGCCCAGCCCGTCGAAGGGCCCCCTATGGCGCCTCCGCCCGATTCCATGCCGGCTCCAGGCATGCGAGGGCCGAGCTCGCTGATCATCACCCTGTTTTTACTCACGTTATTGGCTGTCGTCGCTTATTTACTAACTGGCAAATAAGGGCTTGGATCACGTTCCACTTTGCGCTATAAATTTACTGTTAGTAAAGGAAGCGCGAGATGGACGTCACAGACGGATACAAGCTCAGGGAGCTAGCCAAGCTCCTCAACTGGAACCCGGCTCACTGCAAAGTGATCCTCAAACAGCTGGGCGTGGATCCGACGCAGCCCATCGACGAGGAAACCGCGGCGAAGGTCGCTCAGAAGATCCGTCGTCAGTGGCCGCCGCAGGCTGCCTGACCCCGCCTTTCGATTCTCGGCTCCAGCTCTTCAGATCAATCGAGCGCCTCGGCGATTGCGTCGACGAGCCCCGAGTAGCGTCGCGCGCTTCGGGCAAGCGCTGCCAATACGACTTGCTTCGGTCCGACGAGCCGCACCGCGCGGCGGGCACGGCTGACCGCGGTGTAGAGAAGCTCGCGGCTCAGCATCGGCGCGTCCTCGTCTGGAAGAACGAACAGCACTTCGTCGAACTCCGAGCCCTGCGCTTTGTGGACGCTCAGCGCGAACGCGTCGGAATAGCGCGGTAGCCTCGCCGCGGCGATTTCACGAAAGCCGTCCGCCTCGCTCTGCACCGTGGCGATCGATGGCTCGCCTTCGACGAGCATTGCAAAGTCTCCGTTGTACACCTTCAGCTCGTGACTGTTTTCTTCGATGATGATCGGCCTTACCGCGGGCTCGCGTCCTTCGCTTTGGTAGAGTCGGTCGACCACGGCGGCGCCGAGCCTTCGCGTGCCGACCATCCCTCTTCGAAACGGGCTGAGCATCACGTAGCGGCCGCGAAGGTCGAAATGCTGCGTCGGGTTCCGCGTGCGCAGCGCGGCGGACCAATGGGAAGCGGCGCGATCGAGCTCGGCGGGCAGGCCGGCCGACGCGACCCAGACCAGGTCCGTTGCATCGTCTTGGTCGAGCAGGCGTTGGACCGTTGCCCCGTCGCCTTTCCGGATCGCCGCGATCAGCTGGCCGAGGGCTCGTTTCTCATCGTAGCGATAGGTCTTGGTCAGCTGCGTGACCGCGCCGTTCCAAGGCGTTTGGACGCTAGCGGTCACCAGGTCTCGAAGCACCGAGCCGGCTTCCACCGAGGTGAGCTGGTCTGGATCCCCGACGATCAACAGGGTCGCGTCCTTTGGCGTTGCGTTCAGCAATTGCCGCATCAAACCGAGGTCGACCATCGAAGCCTCGTCCACGACGATCACGTCCGCTTCGAGCGGCCGGTCGGCGCTTCGCCCAAAGCCCGCGCCGTCGCGTCGCATCCCGAGGGCCCGTTGTAAGGTGGTGGCCTGCTCGGGGATAGCCGCGAGCACTTCGGCAGAAGTCGCGATCCTAGACTTCGCTTGCCGCACCGCCTCGCCCAGGCGCGCGGCGGACTTTCCCGTCGGAGCGAGCAACAGGACGCGAGGCGCCGAGTCGGCCTCTCGTAGGCACCCTTCGATGATGAGCGCGACGATTGCCGCCACCGTGGTCGTCTTGCCCGTTCCCGGCCCGCCGCAAAGCAGCGAGACAGAATGCTGAAGGGCTTTTCGCGCTGCGCCGCGCTGCGGAGCGTCGTCCGCTCCGGGGAACAGACGTTCGACGGATGCCTCGAGCCAGCTCGAATCGTTTGCCACGCGTGGCGGGGTCGACGATCGGAGCGCGAGCTCGCTGGCGATGTCACGCTCGAGCTGCCAGTACCGGCGCAGGTAGAGGCGGCCGGCCTCGTCGAGCACGAGGGGCCCCCCATCGCTGAGCGCGCTCGCTGCGATCAGGTCCTTCCAACGCGTGGCATCTGGCAACTCGGCCGGTCGCTCCGCTTCCCGCGGCCAAATCTCGGCCGTCGACACGTCCACCGGAAAACAGCTGTGCCCCCTCCGCACGCTGCGGCTCGTCAGCGCGATCGCGAGCTCGACCTCGGGGCTCGAAGGTTCGACGATTCGGCCGAGGGCGCGCGCCAGCTCGACGTCGACCAGCTCGAGCAGGCCCCGCGCTTGAAGCTCAGCGAGCATCTGTGCCTCCTCCCAGCCACCGGTCGACCGCGTTCAGCAGCTCGGCGGACGCACGGTCGAAGAACACGCTCGCCCCGGCGCTCTCTGGCCCACCCATACCTCGAAGAAACACAAAGAGCGCGCCGCCCCATTGGGTTCCCGGATCGTAGCCGCTGACCCGCTGCTTCAGGTAACGATGCGCGGCAGCGGTGTAGAGCTGCGCCTGCAGAAGATAGTGCTCACGCTGGACCGCTTCGGCGATCGTCGTCGCATCATAGGCTGGCAGGCTGTTCGATTTGTAGTCGGCCACGTACCAGCGGCCCTCCCACTCGAACAGCAAATCGATATAGCCGCGCAGATACCGATGAAGCGCTTGCGAGCTCACCTCGGCGAGTCGCTCGTGGTAGCGAGGCGCCCCCGCAGGTGCGCCGTGCTGTTTGAATAGCTTGGCCAGGTCCTCGAGATTTGGCTGGTCGACTCGAAGGGTGAACTCGAGCTCCCGCAGCTGGCGCTTCGTCTCGAGCTCGCTCATGCGTGGTGCGCCGGGTTCTGCGGTGAGCGGCGTGCTGCCCACCGTCACCAGATCCTGCTGCACCCCTTCGGCTAGGGCCGGATCGAAGCCCCAGGCCCGCAGCTCTCGCCCGACCAAGGTCGCCGTCGGCTCTCCGTCGAGCTCTGCGAAGTCCGCATGCTCCAAAATCGAATGGAGCAATAGGCCCGTCCGCGCCCCGGCCGCCAAGCTGCTGAAGAGACTCGAGGTGGGGTTCTCGGACCTTGCCTCGCTTCGTGCGACGGGCACCTTCTCGTCGTGGCCGGTGAGGCTCGTGAAGCTAGCCATTCGAGGCGCCTGAACGAAGGTGCGGCTCGGTGTTCTTGCGACCAGCTGCGCGTCGGGGGCCTCGCGCTGCAGGGGGGCCGCGACCTCGTCGTGGGGCGGACGGCAGCCGATCGAGCCCGACGATTCGGCCGCCAGCGCTTCGACGGCTTCGCGCATTTGTGTTTCGTCGAGCTTGTCGAAGCCATCGTCGCCGTGAAGAAGGTAGCGAAGCGCCGAGGTCTTCCAGCGAGCAGCGCGCCCCCAAAACAGCGTGCAACGATATTTGGCGCGGGTGACGGCCACATAGAGCAACCGAAGCGCATCGGACTGCGCCTCGAGCTCGGCAAGCCTTCGATGCTCGGCGACGTCCGGCTGGCTCGCGAGCCTATTCTTCGCGTCGTGGAGCGTGAGGCGAAGGTCGAGCTTGATGTTCCCCTGCGCATCGTGGAACTTCAGGGCCTTGGCCGCGAAGCCCCTGAGGCTGGCGTCATTCCAGGTGAACGGGCAATAAACGATTCCATATTCGAGGCCCTTGCTCTTGTGAATCGTCGCGACGCGAACGGCACCCGAATCCGCGTCGGGCCGCTGCTGCAGTTCCTCGCGCGCCATCCCGCCGGCCGCGGAACCGTCACTCGCGCGACGAAGCCACTGCATGAGGGCGACAGGGTTCCGTCCTCGCTCGCGTTCGCCGCGAAGGAGCAGCTCCTCGAGGTGTGAAAGGTCGGTGAGCTCTCGCCGCCCCGCCGGCTGACGCGCAATCCGTGTTTCCGCCCCGGAGCCCCTGAGCATGTCTTCCAGGAAGTGCAGCACCCCGAAGCTGTGCCAGGCCTCATTCCACTCTCGAAAGCGCGTCACCCAGGCGGTCCAGGCTTCATCGGTCATCGAAGACAGCTCGTAGGGACTGACGCCCAAAAGCCTCGTGAGCAGCGCACGCCGGATCGCGCCGGAGTCGCCCGGCATCAGGGCCGCTTCGAGCACGGCTCTCAGCTCCGAAGCGATCTCGGTACCAAACACGGTCGAGCCGCCGTCGAGCGAGGTCGGGATCTGGAGTGCGCGCAGGGCAGCGGTCACTTCGATTGCCTGCGTGTTGCTGCGGCACAGCACTGCGACGTCGTCCGCGACAACGGGGCGCCCGTCGATTCGAGCATTGGAATGCAACAGCAGCGCGATCTCGTTCGCGACGATCGGTGCGACCGCCTCGGCGAGCGTACCCCCGAGCTGGTCCTCTCGGACGAAGACCACTTCCAAGCCGGGGTCGACGCTCAAACGGTCCTTCGCTTCGTGCGCGACCGCCTCTTCGAAGCCGATGTCCTCGAGCGCGAACGCGGGCTTCCTCCGGGAGAACAAAGCATTCACCCCCTCGACCATCGCGGGGTCCGAGCGCCAGTTGGTCTTCAGCGTGTGCTTCCGCTCGCCGACGTCAGCCGACGCACCGATGTAGGAAAACACGTCGGCCCCGCGAAACGAGTAGATGGCCTGCTTCGGGTCGCCGACGTAGACCGCCGCGCCCTCGCCATAGATCGCCCGGAAGATCCCGTACTGCACCGAATCGGTGTCTTGAAATTCATCGACGAGCGCGAGCGGATACGCCTTTGAAATCTTCGCGACGACGTCTTCGCGATTGGACGCAGCGCTGCCGGTCAGCGAGGGATGCAACGGCGCGTAAACCGCCGTCAGCAAGTCGTCGAATGTGAAGATGGCGGTTTCGTCGCGGCGCTTGCGCGAAGCGTTCCGGGCGCGCTCGATGAAGCGCAGCTGCACCTCGAACACCGCATAGTCGAACATCGGGACAAGCAGTTCGTGGGCATCCCAGAGGCTGCGGCAAGCTTTGAAAAACTCGTGCTCCGGCTCCTCACGGCCCTTCTTCATCGTCATCTTGCCCTGCGCGAGCAGCGCCAAGCATGTTGGCGGGTACGCAAAACGCGCCTCCCCGAAAAAGGCGTCGAGCTCTGGAATCCAGGTCTTCGGGATGCTCTTGAGGTTGTACTTCTGACGGTTGAAGTCCTCGTTGTGAAGGAGGATCTCGCAGACCTGCGCTCGCTCCCCCGTCCAGAGGTCCGCCGCGCGGCGACGCAGCTCCAACCAGCTGGCGACGATGTCCTCGTTCGCTTCTCGCGATTCGGGACCCAGGATCTCCGTGCCCGGCATCGCGGCGACGGTGGCGAGCTGCGCTAGATGATCCGGCCCGACTTTGGCTTCGCTCAGGGCCTGCAGCAGCCATTCGCCTTCGTCGTAGAGCTCGCTCGCCCAAAAATCGACGGCGAGCTCCGAGTGCAGGGCGCCGGCGTCCTCGGAGACTTCGAGGTCGAAATCGATTCCAAACTCCAGTGGGTACTCCTGGAGCAGCCGCTGGCAGAACCCGTGGATCGTCAGGATGGCGGCCTGGTCCATTTTTCCGATGGCATTTCGGAGGCGACGTTCGACCTCGTTTCGGCCCAGGCGTTCGACCGCAGCGTCGACGACCTCGATGAGCGCATCCGCTTGCTCCTCGGACGGATCCAATAGCGCGAGCGCCTCTGCGATTCGTTTGCGTGTGCGGACCCGGAGCTCGGCCGTCGCTGCCTTCGTATAGGTGACCACCAGAATCTGCTCGGGCTCGAGCCCGAGCTCGAGGATGGCGCGAACGAAGTACGTCGTGATCGCGTAGGTCTTGCCCGTGCCGGCGCTTGCCTCGACGAGCGTCGGAGCGTCGAGTGGCACGAGCTCGGGACGGAGCGCGCTCATTGCTCGCTCCGATGCGCAAAAAGCGGCCCGTAGACCGCGAGCGCGGCTCGCTCAAAGGCTTCGGCCCAGCGCGCATCGGCGAACGGGTCGAACGAGCCGAATGCATATCCCAGTCGTGCGTCCCTGTCGCGGAGCCTCTGCAGCTCGGCGTTCGCCGGCTTCGAGGCTTTGACCGGGTCCTCTGGCTTGTACCTTTCGGCGAACACGCGCGACGCGGTCTCGAGCAATGGAAGCGGCGCCTCGAGGCACTCGCGATAGATCGCGAGCAGCGCTTCCAGCAGGCGCCGAGGTTCTTCGACCGGCGCAAAAGAGACGAGGCTCGCTCGCCGGTTTTCGCCTCGCAGCACGAGGTTCGTCGGGCGAGTCGCTCCGGTGGCAGCCTGCAAGCCGAGGTGTTCGATCCAAGCCGCCAGCTCTGCTTTGCGCCCCGCCTTCGTGAAACGCGTCACCAGGCGCTGCCCGGGAAACAGGCCGTCGACGCGACCCTCGAGCAAGAGCCCACCAACCTCGATCGAGAGAAGCTCCGACCGGGCCGCCGCATCGTCCCGTAGCCCCTCCGCCCGCGCGTTCAGCGCGGCGATCTCCTGCTCAAGTGCTCGCCGTTGAAGCGTGCCCCAGGTCCCATCCGGAAACTCGGGCGCGGCCCCGAGGTACTCGCGCAGAGCGTCGTCGCGAAGGCCGGCGCGAAGCGCTGT
>CBESWY010000113.1:0-9063 GCA_965533395.1 uncultured Myxococcales bacterium | reverse complement strand
CCGCCGTTCGAAATCCGGGTCCTTGGCCGAGGGAAAGGACAGATAGACCAGCGGAAACGGCGCGTTGACGTCCGCCACGAAGCGCTTGAAGTTCTCGTCGTGGCGGTGGTCTGGATAGACCCATAGGTTGGTCTTTTCGAGCTGAAGCTCGTCGGTGGTGCCCTTCAACCCGACGTAGAGCGAGAGGTGTGCGACCGAGGTGCCGAGGTCTCTCGCTTTGGCCGCGTATCCAGTGGACTTCGCCAATGGCGATGGGACCAGCCGTTCGAAGGTATTGATCACGCCGGCATTGCTGATGACGACTGGGGCGCGGAGCTCATGCCCGTCAGCTAGCCGGACGCCGACGGCTCTTTCGTTTTCGATGAGGATCTCGGTTACCTCGGCGTTGGTCAGGACCTCTCCGCCGGAGCGTTCGATCACCGGTAGGATGCTTTCGGCGATTCGGGCCGAGCCCCCGACCGGATAGGCCGCGCCGCGGAAGTAGTGGGCGACGACCATGGAATGAATGAAGAAGCAGCTCTCGGAGGGCACCAAGCCGTAGTCTCCGAACTGACCCGTCAGGACGCCGATGAGCTCTTGGTTCTGGGTGATCTCTTCGAGCACCTCGCGGGTCGTCCGAAGCCCTTCTTTGGTGACACCCCTGCGCATCATCCCGCCGAACATCTTGGCGACAAATGGAGGCATCGCCTTTTCCGCGAAGAACATCTGCGCCTTTTTAACGGTGGCGATCACCTTTTCCAGGTACTGGTTGATCGCATCTTTCTCCTGCGGGAAGTACTCGTGCATCTGAGCGCGGAAGTTCTCGAACCCCTTGACCAGATCGTACGCGTTCTCACCCAAAATGATTCGGTCATAGACCTCGCCCATGTCCGCCCAGTCGAGCTGGCCATCGGTGATGAAATCGAACAGCCGACGCGACGTGGCGCGCGGGTGGGATACGTCTCCAATGTAGTGAACCCCCACATCCCATTCATAGCCGGGCCTGCGAAACGTATGGGTGAAGCCGCCGGCGGTGTAATGCCTCTCTAGGACGAGCACACGCTTCCCGGCGAGCTTCGAGAGAGTCGCCGCCGCGGCCATGCCGCCGATGCCCGACCCGATTACGATTGCGTCCCAACTTTCGGCGAGGCCGGGGTGCTGCTTGTACGATGTTCCGATCCGCATTTTGCTCTCCCACGCGCGCTTCACTACGCGGCTTCCGGCCGTTCGAAGACCGATGAAATCAATTCGTCTAACGTGCAGCCCATCACGAGCTTGCCTGCGAGGTGCAGCGAGACGAGCCCATGAACCTGAGCCCAAAGAAGGTGCGCGCGGCGCAGCGGTTCGCCTCGGATCAGCTCCGCATCGACTGCGGCTGTCACGGCAGCGTGAAGATACGAAAACGCCCGCGCCTGCTCGGACTCGAGATAACCGCTCGCCTGCGCCTGTAGGATGTCGAATATGGTGTGGTACGCGTCGGGTTCATCCAGCGCGAAGCGCACGTAGACCCTTCCCAAGGTCCGAAGCGCTTCCTCAGGGTCCTCGATTCCGGCGACCGCGTCGCGCTGGAGATCGGCAAACCTACTCAGCGCTTCGGTCCGCACCATCGCGAACAACTCTTCCTTGTTCTCGAAGTACCGATACGGCGTCATGGGGCTCACCCCGAGCGCCGTCGCCAACGAGCGAAGCGTCACCCCAGCGTATCCTCGCTCCGCGAACAGCTTCGTCGCAGCAGCGACGGCGCGCCCCCGAAACGCGTCCAACTCTTCCACCGTCAAAGTAGCCCGAGCCACAGAAAACATTTACGCCGTAAATCTTACCCCGTCAAGGGGAGAGTGTCCCCTATTTCAGGGTGACGGCGGCCCAGCTGCGTTTGCCGGCTTTGATGATGTAGCGGCCCTTGGGGAGCTTGGCTTGGGGGTCGGTGACGCGATCGCCGTCGATCTCGACGCCGCCTTGTTGGATTCGGCGCCGGCCGTCACTCGAGCTCTTCACCAGACCGATGTCGCTCAGGAGCTTCGGGACCCAGACGGCGTCCTCGTCGAGCGCGACTTCGTGCTCGGGCATGTCGTCCGGAATCTGCCGCTTGGAGAATTGGGCCAGCCACGAGGCTTCCGCGGCGTTGGCCTGCGCCGCGTCGTGGTAGCGGGTCACGATCTCTTTGCCCAGCGCAAGCTTAGCATCGCGCGGGTTCATCTTACCGGCCGCGCAGGCGCGCTTTCGCCGTTCGACTTCGAGGCTTGGCTCCGATGAAAGCAGCTCGTAGTAGCGCCACATCAGATCATCCGAGATGCTCATCAGCTTGCCGAACTGCTCCTTGGGCGGCTCGGCGACACCGACGTAGTTGTCGAGCGACTTGCTCATTTTCGCGCCGACGATCTTTCCATCTTCAAAGCGTGCATTGATGCCTTCGAGAATCGGGGTCGTCATCACGATTTGGGGCCGCTGCCCCATCTCGCGCATGATCTCTCGACCGACGAGCAGGTTGAAAAGCTGATCGGTTCCGCCAAGCTCGACATCGCATTCGAGGACCACGGAATCGTACGCCTGGGCGAGTGGGTACAAGAGCTCGTGAAGCGAAATGCTCTTGTGTTCCGCCCAGCGCCGCTTGAAATCGTCTCGCTCCATCATTCGCGCCAGCGTGTACTTGCCCGCTAGCCGGATGACGTCGTCGAAGGCCATCTTGCCGAGCCACTCGCTGTTGTAGACAATTTGTGTGCGGTCGCGGTCGAGTATCTTGAATGCCTGATCGGCATAGCTGCGCGCCCCTTCGAGGATTTCCTCCCGCGTTGGGACGGGGCGGGTGCTGCTGCGTCCCGAGGGGTCGCCGATTTGAGCGGTGAAGTCGCCGACGATGAAGATGATTTCGTGCCCCAGCTCCTGAAACTGGCGCATCTTGTTGAGCAGCACGGTGTGACCGAGGTGCAGATCCGGTCGGGTCGGGTCGAACCCGGCTTTGATCTTGAGAGGCTTCCCCGTGTCCAGACGCTCGAGGAGCTCCGATTCGACGTGGACGTCGACCACACCTCGCTTGAGCTCGGCGAGCTGCGCTTCGGGCTTCATCGTCAGCCTCTATTCGCCGGCGTCGGCGGTGTCGGCGACGCCGCCGTTCACGAGCTCCTTGAGCTCTTTGCCGACCTTGAAAAACGGCAGTCGCTTCTCAGGAACCGGGACGGGCCTCCCCGTCCGCGGGTTGCGCCCACTGTACGACTTGTACTCACGCACCGTGAAGCTACCGAAGCCGCGGATTTCGATCCCCTCCCCCTGCTCGAGCGCTGACGTCATCGAGTTGAAGACGCAGTTTACAACTTGTTCAGCTCGGCTTTTGGTGATCTTCGTCCGCTGGGCTACAGCGTCGATGAGCTCCGACTTCGTCATCGATTCTTTCCCCATTGGCCGCTGAGTATATCTACGGCCTTCGGCGCGTCAACAGCAATTTCGCATACTTGCGCACTTCATCCACAGCGTGGCGTCGGGCTGGTGCCAGTGAGGAGGAAGAGTTGCAGCGCTGTTTTGTGAGGCGAATCGCAGTGTCAAGGGCGATGCCTCAGGCCGTGCGGTCCAGCGCAGCGACCAGATCCGCGATCAGCTCCGCCGTGTCTTCGATGCCCACCGCATAGCGGATGAGGTTGTTCTGGATGCCGATCGCCTCGCGCTCCTTGGTGCTGAGCTCGAAGTAACTCATCAGCGCGGGCTGCTCGATCAAGGACTCGACCCCGCCAAGACTCGGCGCGATTCTCGGGATCCGGCATGCATCGACGACGCGACTGGTCCCGTCGAGATCTGCGTCGACTTCGAAGGTCACCACGCCGCCGAAGCCGCTCATGAGGCGCTTGGCCGTCTCGTGATTGGGGTGGGAGGGGAGTCCCGGATACCAAACCCGGCGCACCCGTTGATGCTGCTCCAATCGCTCGGCAAGCGCCTGCGCAGAGGCATTTTGCTGTTCGACACGAAGCGCCAAGGTCTTGATGCCGCGATGGACCAGATAGGCCGCGTGCGGATCGAGGCAGGCGCCAAAGACGCTTCGAAGGTCTCGAACCAAAGAAACGATCCCGGCCTTCCCCGCCACGACACCCCCGAGGACGTCGTTGTGCCCCGCTAGATACTTGGTTGCGCTGTGCACCACGATGTCGATCCCGAAGTTTGCAGGCCGGAAGTTGATCGGCGTCGCAAAGGTGCTGTCGATGAGCGTCTTGATTTTCTTCGCGCGACAGATTTCAACGAGCTGCTCGAGGTCGGGAACAGTCTGGTAGGGATTGGTCGGCGCCTCCGCGATCACCAAACGGGTCTCCGGTCGAATCGCGGCCCTCAGCGCCTCCACGTCCGCAGGCGGGATGAGGGTGCTCGAAACTCCAAAGCGGTCGAGGAAAGTCGTGACGAACTGACGCGTTCGACGGTAGCAGTCGGCGAATAGAATCACGTGGGACCCGGACTTGACGAGCGCCAGAATCGTAGAGGTCATGGCGGCCATGCCGCTCGCGAAGGCAGCCGCGTCCTCCGTGTCTTCGAGAGCCGCGACCTTCTCTTCGACCAGCCGCACCGAGGGGTTCCCGTAGCGCCCGTACTCTTCTCGGTCTTTTCGCCCCTCGAAATACGCAATGAGCTCCGCGGTGTCCGCAAACGAATAGGTGGCCGTCTGCGTAATCGGGGCGACCAGGGCGTCGTACGGATACGTCCTTGGCTCACCACCATGAACCGCCAGCGTCTTCTGGGAGATGTCCTTCTCGTCAGGCACCAAGGCCGGAGCCTAGGTGAGCGGATCTGACGGTGCAAGCACCAGTTCCGCAAGCACAACGCGCCAGCCTTCTCGCCGAAGCGCTAGAGCTGCGTGCAGGTTCCGGAAGTCGCGTCGCGCACGCAGTCGAAAGAAGGGTCGCCGGCGCCAGGAACAGACGCCTGCCCGTTGCGTACGTAGAGCCGGTCGGTGGACGGGCCGGTGAACATCGGAGCAGAGCCCGCGTAGATCACCGCGGCGTAGTCCTCGGAATGCGTCAACGTGAGCACGCCGATGGTCGCCACCGAGCCGCTTCTGAAGTTGACGTTGCCCGTGTTGGCGCTGCGTCCGCCGTAGGAGACGATCACATGGTCGAGAATCGATCCGTCCGAGCCCTGCGCAAAGTCGATCCCCCGCCAAAACGTGGGCGTCGCAATGTCCATGCTCGTGAAGGTGATCCAATCGGTGCTCGTGCCCTGGGCATCGAGAACACCGTCGTTGCCCTCTCCCACTCGAAGGCGTCGATCGCTGGCAAATCGAAGCTCGCTTCCAGGCTCGATGGTCCAAATTGGTAACGGATCGAAGGGGTTCGACTGCCGAAGCTCGAAGTCGCCGTGCATCATGTACGGAACGTCGTTCCGCGGCCAGGTCGCGGTCGTGTTGACGACGCCGCCGACGACCCAGAACCCGTCGTGGCCGAAGGTGCCAGTCGTGTTGTTTCCGGCCAGCGCGTTGCCTGTGCCAAAGCGTCCGACGAAATTTCCGTTCATGCGCACCGCTGAGAAGCGCGAGCCGATGACCGTGTTGTCATTGCACGCGCCGCCGCAATGGGTGGTGTCTGCGAAGGTCATTCCGTAGCCGTTGCTGCCGGCGATCACGGTGTTCGTGATGGCCGGGGTTGCGGGAGCACCGCCGTTGGGCTCCACAGTGATCGCAGCGCGCGTGGTCGCTGCACCTGCCGTTGGGTTCGAGCCGGCCGACTGCAACACCGCGTTCGAGATGCTCGTGAGGCCGGCGCCGCTACCTCGGAGACGGATCCAGTTCCAGTAGTCCGCCCCAGCGACCGGCTCGAGGACGACCGGCTCGCTCGGAGTCCCATCGACCACAAACTGGCTGTCGGTCATCGTGATCGCTCCATCGAGAGGCATCTCAACTCGGTTGCCCGCGTTGATGTTCAACGAGCCGTTCGTAATCGAGAGGCTGCCCGTAGGACGAATCGGCTGTGTCGAGGCATCGCTCGCCACCGGCTTGTGCCAAACCATGTCCGCCCCGACGATCGAACCCGCACGGACCTGCAGCGGGGCTTCATAGATGTTCGAGGGGCCGAGTACATCGTCGAAGCCAGCCATCGCGGCGGTGACCGAGGTGCCGGTCACATCGAGGACGTTGTTCTCGAACGAGCTCAGGCCGGCGTCATCCGAAACGTAGACGCCCAGCGCTCCGGCTTCGTCGCTCTGGAATACGCAGTTCTCGACGATCGCAACACGGGCACCCGGTGTGACTGGATTGTCGACGCGTAGACCCCCGTTGACCCCCGCACCGAAGCCTTCGACCCGGACGTTTCGGAGGACCGTGCCCGCGCCAATGCGCTCGTCCAGGTAAATGCCATCCCAAGTGCCGCTGTCGGCCAGCATTCGAATCGGCGCCTCCGGGCTGCCCGCCGCGACGAGGGTCCCATCCTCTCCATTCGTGGAAACCGCGAGTCGCCGGTCCGAGGCGAATCGCATCTCGGTGCCGGGCGCGATCGTCATGGTGCTTCCGGCACGAACGAGGATGTCGTTGCTGAGATAGAACGGGACGCCGTAGTTCGCCCAGGACGCGTCTGCCCGGCTGACGAGAGAGCCGCGCACGAAGACTCTGTCGTTTCCATTGCCCAAGAGGTCGAGGTTGGCGCCAAGTGTCGAGACCTCGTCCGAACCGATGTTGATCGGAGACCTCCCGTTGGACGTGAGCTGATTGCCGTCGAACCAGTCGGTGCTTTCCGAGCCGGCGCCCGCCTGTGCGTAGAGCCCGTAGTTCAGGCTCTCCCGAACGATCGAGTCGGTGATGACGGGCGCTGAGCCGCTGAGCACTTCGACCGCGCCACGATTGGTGTCCGTGTTCACCCTTCCGCCAAATTCAAGGACCACGTTGCGAAGCGTCGTCGTGGCCGAGATGATGTTCGCCCCGAATCGAATGCCTCGGTAGTGACTGCTTGGCGCCGGGCCAGCGATGCTCTGAAAGCGCGTGAACACGATCTGATCGTCGACCCCGGCTTGTCCTCCATCGGCCACCAAGGCACCCGCCGTTCCAGTTCCGACGTCGATCCGGCGATTGGTTCCGCCGGCCAGCATGACGACGGCGCCGGGCTCCACCGTCAGCGTTGCTCCGTTTTCGATGAGCAGGTCACTGGTGATCACGTGTGGGCTGTCGATGGCGCGCAGCGTGATGTCCACGCCGACGCTGCCGCCCAAGGTCGTCCCGTTGCCTTCCGTCACGGTGAAACGCTTCGTGAGCGTCTTCGTCGATCCCTGATCGACCACGACGTCGTAAACCCCCGAAGGCCGGGCCGCGTCGATCGGCACGATTGCCGTCAGGGTCGACTCGTCGATGAACGTGGTGCCGAGCGTCTCGCTGTACGCGCCAAGCTCGAGGCGGATGACCGGCGTGGCCGCGGCGACGAAGCCGGCGCCGCGAACGATGATCGGGACATCGGACTGACGGCGGCCCGCAGCCGGTGTAGTCGAGTCGACGCTCGGCGCGGCGGCGATGACCGTGATGTCGATCGTCGCGCTATCGGATCCTTCGCTGTTGGTTGCCACGACATCGAAGGAATAGGCTCCGATGTCGGCGTTGTCGGGCGCCGGCTTGCTCGGCGACGCCGACAGCAGCCCAGTCAGTGGATCGAATTCGAGGAAGTTCGGAAGCGTTCCCGAAATGCTCAGAACGGGCGCCGGATTGCCGGTCGCCATCGCCGACGCGCCGGAGAAACTCTCTCCGACGCTCACCGCGAACGTGGTGTCTGGCGTGACGGAGAGAATGGGGGTCGCCGGTGGATAGACAGCGTCGACCGTGATCGTCGCCTCATCGCCCTCCCCGAGCACATTCTCGGCACGGACCATGTAACTGTACTCGAGCTCGCCATCGGACTCTGAGGCGGTGAAGCTCACCTCGCCGCTGTTCGGATCGATGGTGATCGCCAAATCGGCCGGAATGGTCGCGCCTGTGAGGCTCCAGACCACCGCCGGACTCTCGCTTTCCGGAGTGAGATTCACATCGTACTGGTACGCGGTTCCAACGAACATGGTCGTCGGCGGCGGCGTGGTCACCAAGTCGATTTCGGGGACTGGCGGCCGCGGATCCACGGTGACGATGAACTCCTGAACGTTCGGGTCACCGAGCCCATTGTCCACCTGGAGCGCGATACTGTAGTCCCCAGGCGCAGCGCCGGCGGTGTCCCAAGCGACGGTCACGGCCTCCCCTTCAGGCGGGTTGGTGAGCAAGGTCACGCCTATTGCCGGTGTGCCGGCCGACGGGTTCTGCACGGTCCATTCGATCGTGGGGGCGCCGGAGGCTACCGCATCGTAGCGAAGCACTTCGCCGGCGTACACGCGTTCCGGTGGCGCGGAGGTGATCACGGCAGGACCGCCGGAATCGATGACGGTGATGGTGAACTCCTGATCGCCGAACACTTCGCTTTCGATCTCGGTGGCACGAAGGACCACGGCGTGTTCGCCCGCTTGATCGGAGGTGGGCGTCCAACGGACCGCCCCGGTATTCGCGTCGATCGTCAGCCCTTCCGGCGCGACGGCTGCGCTCCACGTAACCGGACCGCTCGCGACCACTTCGGGATCGTACGCATATTGCGCACCAACCGTTGCTTCGATGGGCGGATCCGTGACGAACACGGGCCCGCTCAGGCCGCCGACTTCCACATCGAACGCCTGTGCATCCGAGCCAGCCAGATTCGTCGCGCTCACTTCGATCGAGACGGTGCCTTGGCTTCGCGGAGTCCAGGTCACGATCCCGGAAGCAGCATGGACGGCGAATCCCTGAGGGCCGGATACCAGCGCGAACCGGAGGGGCGTCATGCCATCAGCGACGACCGTGTAGTTGAACGGAACGCCGACGATCCCCGTTGCCGGTGGCGTCGTCGTGATCTCGGGAGCGACTCGCGCGTTGGGCGTGGATCCCCCGCCACAGGCCCCCAGGGCTATACAAACAGCCGCGCACGCAGCCGGCCAGTTACGCATAGGTCGAATCATCCGGTTCTCTTCGGTTCCTCGAATTACTATGATAACAGATTTTTATGTTTTCATCGTGCGTACGGCTCGAATTTTCAACTGGGAACGAGGCTTGTCGTCTGTTCGCGTCCGCGGCCGAGGTTCTCG
>CBESWY010000112.1:0-9132 GCA_965533395.1 uncultured Myxococcales bacterium | reverse complement strand
AGGAAGAACCAAAGCTGCGCGCAACCTTTGCGCACGGCTATCCGGTGCGCTTTGCAAGACGGCCGCTGGTTCTCGATGAGGGAATGCTTCGCGCAGATGGTCGCCTCACCGTAGGCGGGGTGTTTGGGCCAGGCACCTTTTCGTCTTTGGACATCGGAGGCGCGGTAAGCCCAATCGAGAACCTCGAGGTCGGCTTGAGCACCGAGCTGACGGGTGCTGTCCCCGCTCCCGGCGGCATCAGCCTGATCAGTGTGCTCTTTTCGCCGACAGCGAGCTATGGGGACATCCCGATCTATGCGCGCTACCAGTACGCGCAAAGCGAGACTGCGCTTGCTGCGGTCGACCTCGTGTTGGTCGTGCCGAGCAACACCGATTTCTCCCTCACGGCCGGCATACCCCTACGCATCTTGGAGCTCTTCGGCCTCTTCACCATCGACATGAACATCAACATTGGGTATCGCAACGGCGACAAATACGCTTCGTTCATTGCGAACCCGTCGAAGAACACCGCCGACTTCACCTTTTCGGGAGCCGCCATCATCAACATCACGGACTACGGCTTCATCGAGATCGGCGGCGGCGTTGGGCTCGTCAATGTCGGAGGCGGAGCAGGCGCCAAGAACGTGGTGGAGCTCCCCTTCTTCATCGGTGGGGGTTACACCTACAAAGGCAAAGTGTTGGCCGACATCTTCGCGCAGTTTGGTTGGCAGCCATTGATGATCGCCAACGGCCCCCCGAACGTGGACACGTTCAACGTCGGCAAAACCTGGTACGTCACGGTGGGCGCCACCGTGCACACCAGGGCGCTCTTCGGCAAGCACCAGCGGTAGATCAGACCTCCGTCGCGCCGAGTCGGTCGAGCAAGGCCTTGGCCATGTCCGCGACCTCTTGGCGGCCAAGCTCGCGGCTTTCGCTGCTCTGATAGCGTTCGGTGTCGGCCTCGGGCAGCCCGTCGAGAAACCGGCTCGGCGTGATCTTCACGAGCCGGCCGCGTGCGACGCGGTCTTTATGACGCGTGAGGTAAAGAAGGTCGCGCGCCCGCGTGACGCCGACATAGAACAGGCGCCGCTCCTCTTCGAGGTCCGCCACCGAGGCGTCCGTGATCTTCGGGTCCGTCGTACGCGCGTGGGGCAGGACGCCTTCCACGCAGCCGATCAAAAACACCACGGCAAACTCGAGCCCCTTCGCGGAATGCAGAGACGACAAGGTTACTTGCCTAACGTCTTCTTCTGGCTCGTCCGCGTCGCTCGAATCGAGCGCGATGTGGTGGAGCAGGCTCTGCAGGGCGTCACGATCGGCGCCCGAACGCGCCTCGAGGCGCTCGATGCTCCGCGTCAGAAAGTCGACGTTGGCCCTTCGTCGTTTCGCGTCGGGGCTTTGGGCAGCATCGTCCTGCAACATCCCGACGGCTCTCAGCAACGATGCAGCGGTGTCGGCCAGCCCGGGCTCCCGAAAGCCCTTCCCCGCTGTTTCGATCGCTTCGCTCAATCGGACCGCCGAGGCTTGGGCTCGCGCAGAAAGCGGCTCGATGCCGCGCGCGTTCTTCAGGGCCCGAAGAAGGCTCATCTGGTGCGCCTCTCCGTAGTCGACGAGGTGCCGGAGGGATTGCGCACCGAGACCCCTGGGCGGTGTGTTCACGATCCGGCGAAGCGAGAGCTCATCGCGGGGATTCAAGGCCACACGCATGTAGGCAATGGCGTCTTTGATCTCCTTGCGATCGAAGAACTTGGTTCCCCCGAAAACGCGGTACGCAATCCCGGCGATGCGGAGCTCCTCTTCGAGCAGCTTGGCCTGCATGTTGGAACGGTAGAGCACCGCAATCTCGCGCGGGTCGGTGCCTTCTTTTTGCAGCTTACGGATCTCGGAGGCAACGAACTTCGCTTCCTCCTGGGGCTCGGGAAGCACGCAGATTCGCACAGGTGGCCCAGCTTCCCGCACCGGCTTCAAGACCTTGGCGTAGGGCCGCTTGCTCGACTTCTCGATCGCGGCGTTGGCGACATTCAAGATCGAGGCCCGCGATCGATAGTTCTGCTCTAGCTTGGTGACGACGGCGCCCGGAAAATGACGCTCGAAGTCGAGAATGTTGTCGACGCAGGCGCCGCGCCAGCCGTAGATCGACTGGTCGTCATCTCCGACGACACATACGTTTCCCCGCTCGTTGGTAAGCAGACGAACGAGGTCGAGCTGGGCGACGTTGGTATCCTGAAACTCGTCGACGAGGATGTGCGCGAATCGTCCACGCCATTTGCTCCGAATTCCAGGTCGTCTTCGGAGTAGCGCGACCGGCTTGACGACCAAGTCGTCGAAATCGACCGCGTGCATGTCCCCCAGCGTCGACTCGTAGGCGGCGTAGATGCTGGCGGCAGCCTGGTCGTATTCGTCATCGCTGGCTTTGAGCTTCGCAGGCTCGAGCATCGCGTTCTTCCAAAGGGAGATTCGCTGGAGGATGGCCTGCGCGTCGAGCTGTCGATCGGCTTTGGCTTCGGTGCGAAGAAGCTCCCTGACCACGCCGAGGCTATCGCCTTGATCGAAGATCGTGAAGCGGGAGCCGAGGCCAAGCGCTTTTGCCTCATGACGAACGAAGCGCACGCCGAAGCTGTGAAACGTCGACAACCAAATCCCGTTCGCCTTCTCGCGACCGATCATGTTGCCTAGGCGCTCGCGCATCTCGTTGGCCGCCTTGTTGGTGAACGTCACCGCCAAGATCGCATCCGCCGGAACCCCGCTCTCGAGCAGCCGCGCAATTCTGGCGGTGATGACCCGGGTCTTTCCCGAGCCAGCGCCAGCCAAAACCAACAACGGCCCCTCGTCGTGCTCCACCGCGGCGCGTTGCTGTGCATTGAGTCGCAAGGATGCCCGAGGTAGCTCGGCCCATGGGTTCGTTCAAGGCAAGAAGTAGAAGCTTTATGACTTGCCATGATGCCGGGAGACAGTGTTAGAAATGCCTCGATGCGACTTCAGACGACGCTTTGGAGGTACTGTTGCTCGACGATCTCGCTGCTTCTGCTTTTTCTTTTCGGCGGCTGTGCCGTCGCGCAGGCGGTGCAATCGCGCAACCGCAACGCCGAGGCCATGAAAGGAGCCGAGGTGTCCGGCGGCGGATTCGATCGTCCGATCGAACACGTCGGACGGATCCGCGTCTACGCAAGCCAGGAGTATCGAGCACAGCGGGCTGGCTGGGAAAGTAGAGTGACCGCGATGGTGGACGCCGCGGGTGGCGTGTTGGGTCCCGCTTTTGGCGTGCGATTGGAAGTCGTTGAAACCCGAGTCTGGAACGCAGAGTGCAATCCGGAGAGTCTTCAAGAGTGCCTCGACGAGCTCGCGGCCGTCGATCCGGGCGAAGGCATTGACTGGGTCATGGGCCTGATCTCGTCGGTGCCTCGCTTCAGCAACTCGTTTGATGAGCTGGGAATGGCGAGTCTGCCCGGGCGTCATTTTCTTCTCCGTGACCTGTACGCAGCCGGCGAGCGCGAAGCGATTGATGCCTCGTTCCCTCACATGGTTGCTTCGAAACGGAAAGAGATCTTCAAGGAGCGACAGAAGCACAAGCGCTTGGTCGTCTTCCTGCACGAGTGGGCGCACACGATGGGCGGCCTGCACACGCGGCGACAAGACGCAATCTTGTATCCAGCTTATAGCGCCGACGCGGCCGAGTTCAGCGATGAGAATTTAGGACTCATCGACGCGGCTCTGGCAGACCGCTTCCCATTCGACCCCGCTTACCTGAATTTGCGGGAATACCTCGCCGCGTCCAGGACCGAGGCGTGGTTCCCCGGCGAGCGCGAAGACCTGCTGGCCAGGTTGGGCGGGGCGAGCGTGCAGCCGAACCGCTCGACGGCGCCAGCCCCGATTCAAATCGCCGTCGCGGGCGACCAGGACAAACTGCTCGCCGACGTTTCTCCCGAGGATCGCGCCCGCTACGCGAAAGCCAACGAGCAGTTCAACGCCCGAAATCTCGAAGGGAGCTGGGAATCGCTGGAACCGCTCCTCGAGCGCTATCCGAATTCCTACGCAATCCAACACTTCGGCTGCAGCCTTGCCATGCAGGTGGGCGCCCGTCAGGAAGCCGGCAAGGCCTGTCGACGCGCGATCAACTTGGGAGAGGAGCAGTAGAAATCATGGGAGAGGAAATCGAACGTAAGTTTCTCGTCGTTGGAGATGGCTGGCGCAATACGGCGGAAGCAGAACCCCTCCGGCAGGGCTTCCTCTCGACCGAGCCCGAACGCACGGTTCGCGTCCGGCTCGCTGGGTCCCGGGGCTCACTCACCATCAAGGGCAAGACCATCGGCGCCCGCCGCCAGGAGTTTGAGTACGAGATCCCGGGAGCCGATGCCCAGCGAATGCTCGACACCCTGTGCCAGCGCCCTTTGATCGAAAAAGTCCGCTACAGGCTACGCGTCGGACGACACATTTGGGAGGTCGACGTCTTCGAGGGCGAAAACGCCGGACTCGTCATCGCCGAAGTCGAGCTCGAGAGCGAAGATGAAGCGTTTGAAAAGCCGGACTGGGCCGGTGAGGAAGTCACCGACGACCCACGCTACTTCAACTCCAATCTGGTCGCCAAGCCGTTCCGAACTTGGTAGCGGTAATCGAGCATACAGGACCATCGCATTACGCATCCGATTCCGTGGCAGCATCGGACAGCGGGTATCCTGGGTGCTACGGTGCTCCGTAGGATGACCTCCCAACCCGCAGCCGGGCTCCCGCCATGTGGCCTATATCGAACGACCGGACTGATTGGCGCGCTCGAACCGGGGCGGCTCGTGTATTTCCACAATCACGGAAACCCGGGGCCGGGCCTCTACCGCCCGAAGGAGTGGCGCTTCAATCGGGCGCAGTTCGAAGACAACGGACAGGTGCTGGACGACCCGGGGCTGGTCCGGTTCTTAGAGCCACTCCCGCCCGAAGGTTTCTATCGCGTGGCCGAGTCGTTTCATTGCTGTGAAAAGCAGTGCAGGCTCTTCGAGCAGGACGCCCTGCTGCAGCTCGGCTACAACGCCGAAGCCGAACCCATTCTCTTCGTGCCCGAGCTGGTCGATTCGATGTTCGCCATACCCGCGAAAGGTTGGAAAACGACCCCGGAAGTGTTCAGCAAGATGCAAGGGCTGCGGGTCCCTGTGACCAAACGCGACACGCTCCCGCCGCAATAGCTTCTGATATTACACTCGAGGCTGTCGCCTGGCGGCCTTCCTGCGCTAGAGTCCCGGCATGAGTAGGACGATAGGAATTCTAACGGGCGGCGGCGATGTCCCTGGTCTCAACCCAGCCATCCGAGCCGTAACGCTTCGCGCCATTCGGGAAGGTCATCGCGTCATCGGGATTCGCAGAGGCTGGGGTGGCCTGGTCGACATCATCCCGGACAAAGACGCCGACAACAGCGCGGCCGTCCAGCTTCTGACCGAAGATCTGGTGGACAGGGCGGGCCGCACCGGCGGCACGTTCTTGCACAGCTCGCGAACCCGGCCGAGCACCCTCCCCAAAGATGTCGTGCCTCCGCATCTGCAGGACAAGTATCAGGACGACGTCAACGACATCACCGACGACATTCTGAAGAACCTCGACTTCCTAGGCATCGACTGCCTGATCCCGATCGGCGGTGACGATACACTGAGCTACGGGGCGCATCTCCATCAGCGCGGCGTTCCTGTCGTCGCGATTCCGAAGACCATGGATAACGATGTCCCGGGCACCGACTACTGCATCGGGTTCAGCACCTGCGTCACGCGCACCATCGAGATGACCCATCGGCTTCGGACCTCGGCCGGCTCACACGAGCGGTTTCTCGTCATCGAAGTCTTTGGTCGATACGCAGGGTACACGGCGCTCTTGCCGAGCATGGCCGGCGCCGCCAGTCGTTGCCTCATCCCCGAGCATCCCTTCGACATCGAGCGGCTCACCGAGCTGATGGTCTACGACCGCAACCGAAACCCCAGCAACTACTCGGTGGTGCTCGTATCCGAGGGCGCGCAATTCGCCGGCGATACCGACATGTCCTTCGAAGGCGAAGAAGCCGACATGTTTGGTCACAAAAAGCTCGGCGGCATCGGCGACCGCGTTGCAAATGCGCTCAAGGAGCTCTCTCCCAAGTACAACAACGGCCGCCGAGTCAACGTGGTGAGCCAGCGTCTCGGCTATCTGGTGCGTTCCGGAAATCCCGATGCGCTCGACTCGATCGCACCCATGGCCTTTGGCAACCTAGCGCTCGATTTGGTCATCGAGGGAACTTCAGGCCGACTGATTTCCGTCCACAATGGTCGGTATGGCAGCGTCCCAATGGAGAAAATCATCGGCACCAAGAAGGTCGTCGACGTAGAGCAGTTCTACGACATCGGGCGCATGCGTCCGAAGTACACCGCATTCAACGGTCTTCCGCTCTTCGTCATGGCGAGCGACTAGTAAACGACCCGCCTGATGGCTTCCCGCTACCGCCGTCTTCGCGCTCGTGCCCTCAAGGCCATGTTCAAGGCGCATGCCGACGTCTACGAACGTAGCGGCGGGCGTATTGGAGCATGGTTGGGGCTGCCGACTTTATTGTTGTCGGTCACGGGACGAAAGTCAGGCAAGACGTACTCGACTCCGCTCGTGTACTTCGAAGACGGCGACTCATACGTGGTGGTGGGCTCCGATGGCGCTGCGAAACGCGACCCACAGTGGTGGAAGAACCTTCAGGTCGATTCCAACTGTGAAGTTCGCGTAGGCCGAAAGAAGCTTTCAGCGAAAGCGTCACTTGCAAGCGGCGCCGATCGTGAGCGCCTCTGGGAAGTGGGGAAAACGGTGAACCCAATGTGGTCGAAATACCAGGCGCGGACCAAGCGCGAGCTTCCCGTCGTCGTGCTGACGCCGCGGGACGGTTGACCGCCGGCCGGAATTTCGGTCGAAGCGTTTACCGTCGGCCGGTGGCGGTTCCGTATCCGGGTACGCGGATCATAGCTGGCGGATTTGCCAACTCTGGCACGTAAAGAATGCCGCCCGGCAGGTGCGAAACCTTCACGAGCGTCGCCCGCAGCTTTTCGCTCTGACCGGCCTCGTCGATCCATTCGACCGTCACGGCCTCGCCAAGCGGCGCGCTGTCGATCCAAATCGTGTCACCGATGCTGAGAGTACCGTCGACATCGATGATGACGGGCCGAAGGGCCAGGGGTGTGATTCCGCGCTTGAGCGAGTTTGCCGATGAAGCGGTGACGGCGACGAGTCGCTCGTAGAGCTTGTCGTAGCTGTAGTCACTGATCCAGACAGGGCCGCAGTAGCCCATCACATCGCGGTGTTGAGTATCGAGAAGGCGTTGCGCCGCGATGTCGAAACCGACCACGCCAATCCCGCCGCTGCTGTAGGGGAAGTCAGGATCTGTGCCTGATACCCCGCCGCACGGCGCGTGCGACAGCCCGAGCGTGTGACCGATCTCGTGGACGAACGTGTCCGTGCCGTTTTCGTAGAGCAGGCCGATGGCGGCACGGTTGAAGGTGTCACCAGCGCTTGGGACGGGACCGAGCCCGGCCACGCAGCCCTGGGCGCAAAAGTCGACCGGATCGTCGCTGGGGCGAACAGCGCAATAGTAGTACGTGTTGGAGGCGGCGCCGTCATTGGCGCGAAGCGAGAGGCACTCGTTGAGGAGATTGGACCATCCTTGTCCATCCGCCCCAATGACATCATCAAAGTCGAGCGGAGCCTGGCGAATCGAGACGTCGAGATCGGAAAGCGGGAACATGCCGTACATACGTTCGCTGAAGCGCGCGACCGTTGCGCCATCGATGGTCGGCGTGCGGTTCGAGCCATCTGCCCGATAGCGAACAGGGACGAGCACGATCCGAAATTGACCCGGAGCCGCTTCCGCACCGAGCGACTCGGCGTTGGATGCGGGGTAGCTGGCGCTATTGACGCCGCCGACGTAGGTCCCGCAGGGATCGAGCTCGAGAAGCTCCACTGAAAAGGTCGTGCTCTCGGCGAGCTCGCCCGGCGCAAGCGTGAAATTGATCGTGCTGTCGAACGATGTCGCGCTGGACGCATCGGTGATGCGTGTCTGAGCTTCTTGGACTGTCCCGCCGAGTGTGAGTCGCGCGGTCACGTCGCGCGCCTGCCAGCCCGGCTGAGGTTCGACGAACACTCGGAGGACGCCTTCCCGATCTGCGACGATGGGTGCCCGTCGTGCGTTCACCGGTGTCGAATCGTCGACCAGCGCGATCGACACGCCTTGATTGACGGTAACGTCGGTGATGCGCAGCGCCCGAGCCGCAAGTGGGGGCGCAGTCATCGGATCGCAGTCCGGCGGTGGAACACTCGCATCCGGCGTCGAGCCCGCGTCGGGCATCGGTGCTTGACCCGCATCCGGGTTGGGTTCGGCCCCCACGCCGGAATCGAGGTCGATGCGAGGCGGTGCCGCTCCGGAAATCCCAGAGGGCTCTAGTTCACCCCCTTCTCCAATCACCCCAGTGCAGCCCGAAAGCAGCAGAGCGCAGAGCGCCAGCTTCAAACCGCTTCCTAAGCGCATCTACCCAAGTTAGTGCGTCGAGGCCGAACTGGCTGTAAATTCTTGTGCTGCTTCGCAAAAACGCGACAGTTGGTGGCGTTGCAAACAGAGATGTGATGAAAGGTTCGGCATTCTTTTTAGATTGAAATGCATCCCATGTGAGGCTGTTCGCAATTCCGCGCCTGTTGGAGGGAGGAGCAAGTCATGAAGCAGTCCGCCTTTGCCGTTCCGCTAGCCGTCGCAGCCTTGCCACTGCTCGCCGTGGCAGCGGGTTGCGACCAGCTCGCGGATCTGGCCGACCGGCTCGCCGATGCCGTCATTCCCGCGGAACCTCAAGCGGCTCCTCCAAGCGAGCCGGTGGCGGAAGAACTAGACACCGAGCTTCCCGAGAGGCCCGCCACATCGACTGCGCGATCCGAAACCGAGGTAATCAACTTTCGGAACATCTTGGAGAACAATCAAATGACCCGGCGCGAACGAATCCGGGCGTTCGAGAATCTCGATCCGGCTGCGCTGCAGAAGCCGGTCGCAAAGAGCAACGTCAGCGCGGCCCCGCAGAGACAAGGCGCCAAACGAACCACCGGAAATCGTGAGCCAGCCGACTGGGAGCTCGCCACTGCACGCCGCCGGGTTCCCGTCGTGATGTATTCGACCGCCTGGTGCGGCGT
>CBESWY010000111.1:0-9147 GCA_965533395.1 uncultured Myxococcales bacterium | reverse complement strand
CCGCCATCGCTGCTGCAAGAAGCGAGCAGCAAGCCGAAGGCAAGACCGGCGTGCCCGATCACAGAGATCCTACACATGGGGGACCGGTGTACTCGAAAAGGAGGTCAGTGAACAGCCGCACGCAGCGGAAGGCGCTCGATGATCCCGGACTCCGCTTCGAGCAACTCGTCCAACCGCGCCTGCACGCCTTCCGCGTCGAAGTATTCGCGCGCCAGGCGAACGAACAAGCCGTGGTGCCTGGCCTCCGAACGGGTGATGTCCGCGTAGAAGTCCTTTAGCGGCCCTCGTTCGAGAGCGTCGGCGACCATCGCAAAGCGCTCGCAGCCCCGCGCTTCCACGATTCCGAGCACGAGCAATCGATCGAGGAAATATTGCTCGGGCCCGCGCTTGATGAGCCCCATCAGCGCGCCGACGTATGGGTCCTTCTCGTCGGCCCGCGTCGATAGACCCCGATCGAGAATGATCTTCATGACCTGCGCGTAGTGTTCGAGCTCTTCTTGCGCGAAGGGAATCAGCTCGCGCACGAGCAAAGTACGGTCCGAGTAATGAGAGACCAGCTTGAGTGCCGTCGCCGAGGCCTTTCGCTCGCATGCGGCGTGGTCAACGAGGAAGCTGTCGAAATCACCGAGCACGACGTCGATCCAGGATGGGTCGGTTGCTGTACGTAGACGGAGCATCGTTCGACCTAGCCGCGGAGGGCATCGAGGATCGGCTGGATTTTGCTTCGACGAAGTTTCAGGGCTGCGCGATTGGCGATCACGACCGAACTGATGTCCGCGATTTTCTCGAGCGGAACGAGCCCGTTCTGGCGAAGTGTCTCGCCGGTTTCCACGAGGTCGACGATGACGTCGGCGAGGCCGGTCAAGGGACCGAGCTCGACGGAGCCCTGGCAGAAGATCAGTTCGACGGGTGTGCCCTTGGCGCGGAAGTATTGTTCCGCAATGTGCGGGAACTTGGTCGCGACACGCAGAGGGCGTTCACCTTTTCCGGCGATGGGCTCCTTTGGACGGCCGCAGACCATCATTTGGCATTTGCCGATGTCGAGGTCCACCGGCGCGAAGACATCGTAGTTGCGTTCCATCAGCACGTCACGGCCCACGATGCCCAAGTCGGCAGCGCCGTACTCGACGTAGGTCGGCACGTCGTCAGGCTTGAGCAACAAATAGCTCAGCCCGGTTTTCTTATCCTCCCGAACGAGCTTACGGCTCTTCGCGGTCAACGCGTCGGTTGGAATCCCGGCTTGCTCGAGCCGCCCGCTTAGCTGGTCGAGAACCCGCCCCTTGGGAACGGCAATGACGATGGTGTCCTTGTTGCGTCTAGGCATCTCCAGGCACTCGCTCGATCTGGGCTCCAAGCGGAGCCAGCTTCTCCTCGATGTGCTCATAGCCCCGATCGAGGTGATAGACCCGCCGGACGTAGGTGGTGCCCTCGGCAACCAGCCCTGCCACGACCAAGGACGCGCTTGCGCGAAGGTCGGTGGCCATCACCTCTGCGCCTTCGAGCTTGTCCACGCCTTGCACGGTCGCCGTTCGGCCATTGACTTGGATCTTGGCGCCCATCCGGTTGAGCTCCGAGACGTGCATGAAGCGATTCTCGAATACCGTTTCGGTGATTCGGCTCGTGCCGTTCGCTAGGCACATCAACATCATCACCTGCGCTTGCATGTCGGTTGGGAATCCGGGATGGGGCTGCGTGATGACGTCGGTCGGTCGAATCGGACGCGAACCAACGACGCGAATCCCCTCTCCTTCGCGCTCGATGGCTGCGCCGGCTTCCCGGAGTTTCGCGATCACTGCTTCGAGGGGCTCGAAGCCCACGCCCTCCAAAAGCAGGTCGCCGTCGGTCGCTGCAGCGGCGACCATGAAGGTCCCGGCTTCGATGCGATCCGGAATGATCGCATGGTCAATCGGATGAAGTGACTCGACGCCCTCGATCGAGATCACGGACGTTCCAGCGCCTTCGATACGCCCCCCCATTTTGTTCAAGACGCGTGCCAGCTCTTCGACCTCTGGCTCGCGGGCACAGTTCGTGAGGGTGGTACGCCCCTTCGCCAAGACCGCGGCGCACATGAGGTTCTCGGTCCCTGTGTGTGTCGGGAAGTCCAAGCTGATGTCGGAACCCTTCAGTCGCCCACCAGGAACGTTCACCTCGACGTAGCCATGGTGCAGCTCGACCACCGCACCCATCGCGGAGAGTCCTTTGAGATGCTGGTCGATGGGTCGCGCTCCAATCGCGCAGCCGCCCGGCATGGACACTACCGCGCGTCCGCAGCGCGCCACGAGCGGACCGAGCACCAGCACCGAGGCGCGCATCTGCTTAACGAGGTCGTACGGGGCGGTAGGCTCGATTGGGCCAGACAGGTTGACGTGCACCTGACCGTCCTCGTACTCCGCATCCGCGCCGAGGCGCTGTAGAAGGCGCGTCATCGTATGCACGTCCCGTAGATTGGGGACGTTGCGAAACACATGCTCGCCGTCCGCCAGGAGGGCCGCCGTCATGATGGGAAGCGCCGCGTTCTTTGCACCGCTGATCGGCACGGTGCCGACGAGCCTGTTTCCTCCAACGATTCGGATACTGTCCACGACGCCCCCTGTTAGCCCGTGGCCCAAGTTCGGGCAACTTCAGGCGAAGAGCAGTCCCAGAGCAAACGAAACGAAGCCCAGAAGAGCGCCCCACGCTGGGCCACGCGCTGTCGCCCAGTGAAAGCGTCCTGCCGAGTCGAAACCCCGCCGCGCCAAGGAGACCAACGCCCCGACCCAGACGGCCATTCCCAGCAAGAGCATGAGCCCCCAGAACGGGTCTGGAGACACCTCATCGCTGAGGAGGCGCCGATGGTCGCCGGCCAACTGCTCAGCGCTCAGTCGAGCATCGACCGCAGCGCTGCGATCCATGGCAAGGAGACGAGCAATCTGGTCATTTGCATTCTCGCGTGCCGGGTGAGAGCCGGTATAGAGCGTTCGAGTAGCTGCAATCCCGCCCGAGAGCGACCGCCACGCCAAAAGGGCAAGGTCGATATCTCCGTCGGCCTCGAGATCGTTGGCGAGGGACTCCAATTCGGAGATCGCTTCGGTGTGGTAAGCGCTCAGTGGAAGAGCCCATCGGATGGAGCGACGGTAGTGCTCGATCGCTCGGCCAGGACGACCGTCGTGACGGTAAGCGGTCGCCGCTGCGAGCTCCCGGCGAGACTCCGTTGCGACGCGTCCGCATAGCACGGCGAGCACCGCGATGATCGCGATTCCAGCCACGATGCCAGAGCGCGCCCACGCGGACCTCACAAGAAGTCTCTGCGGCGGAAAATCAGCGCGGCGACGAAGAGCGTGGCGCCCGCGTAAAGAACTGCGTAGCCCATCGACGTTGCAATGTAGGCCAAGGGTTCGCCGTAAGTGGCGGTCTTGGTTACCAGCGTGTTTTGACCCGGGACGAAGAGATTGAAGTTTGGAAGGAACTCGGCCAGCCAACGGAGCAGGGACTTCATGGCAGGGCTCAAAACCCGAGTCTCCATCGCGACCATGTCGTGTGCCGCTCGCCCAACCAGCCAAACCCCAAACGTGAACGCACCAGTGAGAAAGGGAGTCGAAAATGATGAAAACAAGAGCGCTACCGCCGTCAGAATGAGCACTTCGCCCAGGCTCAGCAGTAGGGAAGCGAGCAGCTGAAAGAGCTCGACTTCCACCGTCGAGCAAATCCAAGCCGATGCGCCGAGCGCAACCAGAGACCAAATTGGCACGACCAGCGTTCGGTCCTTGGCCACTAGAAAGGCGATTCCCAGACCGACCAGCAGGGCTACCGGAACGGCGATCACGAGCGTGGTCGACGCCTCTGCCTGAATGGCGGTCACAAGAAGCTGGAGGGCCCCCATGATCGCGATGAACACCGCACAGGTCGCGACGATGCCGAAGTACTTGCCCAGCAAGAATTCGAAGCGCGCAATTGGCTTGGGAAGAATCACGTACAGCGTCTTCCGTTCGATCTCTTTGTAAAGGAGCGAGGAGCCGAGGAAAATAGCAACCACCACCGAGAACAGGGAGATCGACGCGAGCCCGAGATCGGTGACGACCCTCATCTGCTGGTCGAGCGACAGCTCCCCTAGCGCTAAGGTCAGCGCGAGGACGCCCGCCGCGAGCACCAGAACGCCAAACAAAATTCGGTCCCGCACGGCTTCGCGATACGTATTTAGAGCAATGGCATAGATTCGCGCGACGCTCACGGGCCCATCCAGTATGCGCGCCCGGTCACGAAGTGACTCAGGACGTTGATCGCCATCAGCAACATGACAGCCGACGCCAAGGTACTGGCGATTTCGAGCCAGCGTGAACTTTTGGGACGCTGTGCGAGACCCCAGGCACGAAATGAAGCCGCGATTCCTTGCGACAGGAAGAGCCCGAGCGCGCCGAGCCCGAGCACATAGAAGCCCATGACGGCTGGGCGTGACAGAAACTCGCGCAATAGCTCGTACTGACTGATGGCGACCGGTCCCACGCGGACCGTCATGACCCAGTGGAGAACGAGCTGTGAGACGACGAGAGCCCACGCGAGCCCTCCGGCCAGCTTCTGAAGCCGCCAGGAACCGTATGACCGGTAAGGCCCGGCGCTTTGCGTGGCCTCCGACCCGAGCATGCTCCAGCCGCGCGCGTAGGCTCCGAGGGAGCCCAAGACCAGCACTGTCCAGGTGAGAAGCGAAAGCCAGCTCGCGGGCGACGCTTCGGCATACGAGATTCCGCCGCGGAGCGCAGGCCAAAGGCGTACGAGCTCCAAGACGAAAAGGACGGCGAGGGGCCAGACCGTGAGAGCAATGTGGCTGCGATAGCGCGGCACGGAGTACTACCTAACGCCGAGGCGTTTCGCTGGTCAATTTACTTCAATCGCGGGACTTTGCTCGCGCCGTCCGTCCGCCGCTTCAGCCCCATTAGTGTGAGAGGCTCGTCGGACAAAGTCAGCCGAACCCGGTCGCCAATCCCGATGGCGTACACCTTCTGGGTACCGTCGAGGAAGATCCGCCCCTTGGTCATTCGGCTGGTGATCTCGAGCACCTCGTCGCGCGCCAACATGCCTTTGACGAGCCGATATTTGTTGTCGACGCCACGGTATGGCTCGCGGACGACGAACTGTATCTTCTGCGAGCCTACCGGAAGTACCTTGCCGCCAGCCGAGCGAAGCGCGGCCGTCGAGCCGGCCGCCGGGCCGACCCAGACCCCACTCGACATTTGCCGTTCCTGCTCGCCGCCGAATTTCAGGATGTAGCGAGAGGTCGCAGCGGGGCTCTCGTGGCAGTAGAGCGCGTCATTGAGCACGCGCGTCGAGATGAGCTTGTCGCCGACATCGACCCGCATCCGCGAAAGTCGGCTCGACTTCAGGCTTCCATCGAGGGCAGCAGCCAGCACCTCAGCGACGTCGTGCGCGTCCCCGGCGCAAAAGTAGCCGACGCTCGTATCCGGCGCGCTGTTGATCGCCAGCATCGGCGTCGAAGAATCCGCAAGATGGGAGGCCCACAGGAGCGTGCCATCCCCTCCGAGCGTGACGATGAGGTCCCAGGCCCCCTCTTCGGGCATCGGCTCGGGGCGGTATCGAAGGATCGCGCGCGCACCCAGGTCGCGAAGCGCCTGCTTAGCGACCTGCAGCGTCGCTTGATGGACCTCGTGCTCGTGAAGCAGCCCTTCGACCGAAACATCGCTGTGCTCGATCAGCTCCTGAAGCCGCGCCTGGGCGCGACCCACGTAGCGCTGGTAGGTGCTCTTCTTGTAGACGACGAGGACTCTGGGTCGCATGCATGACTCGTAGTGAGGTTCGCGACTCGCCGCGCCTTATCCGGTCGGGATCTTCTTCGCGTCGGCCAGGAACCGCTCGAGGCCGATGTCCGTCAAGGGATGCTTCAATAGCTGGAGGATGACCTTATGGGGAATCGTCGCGACGTCCGCGCCGATGAGGGCGGCCTGCACGGCGTGAAGGGGATGACGAATGCTCGCAGCGAGGACTTGCGTGGTCAGCCCGTAGTTCTGGTAGATGGTGACCAACTGCTCGACGAGCTCCATCCCGTTGCCCGCGATGTCGTCGATGCGACCGAGGAACGGACTGATGTAGGTTGCGCCTGCCTTGGCGGCGAGCAGCCCTTGCGTCGGGCTGAAGCACAGGGTGACATTGGTACGGGTGCCCTCATCGGTGAGCGTTCGCACCGCCTTGAGCCCCTCGGGGATCAAGGGAATCTTGACGACGATGTTCTCGTGCATTTTTGAGAGGACCCGCGCCTCTTTGAGCATCCCTTCGTAGTCGGTCGCGACGACCTCCGCGCTGATCGGGCCGTCTACGACTTCGCAAATGTCGATCAGCACCTCTTTGAAAGGGCGCCCGGTTTTGGCGACGAGCGACGGGTTGGTCGTCACGCCATCAATGACGCCCATGGCCGCCGCATCGCGGATCTCTTCGATGTCGGCAGAGTCGATGAAAATCTGCATGCCGTTAGTAAAGGGCGGGGGGCTGGCAGGGTCAAGCAGAGCCTTTGCACGGCCCCGCCCCTCGGAGAAATCCAAGGTCCCGTCACTCCATGGGCTCGAGCTCGATCTCCACCTCCTCGGTCACATCGGGAGGCGCGGCGGCAGGCTTGGAGAGCGAACAGACGACGACGCTCGCAAGAACTGCGGCGATCAGCCACAATAGGCTGCCCTCCGGGGTCCATTTGCTTTTTGCGCGCAAGGTCGAGTCCTCTCGAGGGCAGTTTTGCCGCGGGATTGAAGAATAGGCAAGCGAGGTCGTCCAAACTGCATGCGGAGATTTCTCACAGTTTTCATCCTCTTGGCGGCGTGGAGCAGCAGCGCCTTCGCGGAGCGCGAGACCGGAAAGGTAGACGCGTCAGTCGCGCGGCTCGGCGCACTCAACGTCGAAGAGCGGGCTCTGCTCGCACCGCACCTGGCACACGGGCCCGTCCTTCTGACCGAGTTCCAAAATCGCCAGACGGATCTCCCCGCCGTAATCTACGCGGCACGCATCCACGCGCCTGCAAATACGATCGCAGGGGTGATCGGAAAGCCTGCGGAGTATCCGGGCTTCATGAACGCGCTGACTTCGGTGGATATCCGCGAGGTGAGTGGGCAGATGACCGCCTTCGACTGGAGTTGGGGAGTAACGCTGTTCTCGCTCACCGGCCAGAACGTCATGACGAGCTACCCGGGCGACTCGACGCGCGGGTACCGCTTCGACATCCGGACGACAGGCGGAGACCTGGGCATCGGGCGCGTCATGTGGCGCGTCTACCCGGAGGGCCCGAACAGATCGCTCGTCGTTTTCGCCTCGCGTCTCGACATGCGCAACGCGAACTACATCACCCGTCAGCTCGCTTCGGAAGGGAACGCGGTGAATCGAACGGTCAACGTCGCCGTGGCCATGGTGACCTTACTCGAGGTCAAGGCGGAATCGGAACGGCGTGCGGGGACGTCCATCGACGGGATTTACGCCGCAAAACCCCTCCGCAGACCGCAGGTCGACATGTACGCGCTGCGCTCGCTCCTCGCGCGTGGGGACTTGGTGTTCATGGACATGGACGGATCGACCCTGCACAGCGTGGCGGTCGTCGGCCGCGCCGGAGCTAGCGAGAGGCGTGTGCGCCGGGTCATGCTCGACCCGGAGGAGTTCGGCAAATCGCTACTCCACGGAAGCTGCGCAGAGGTCGTCGAACGCAGCGAGAAGGGCACGCGGTTTGAGTGGGAGATCCCGATTCCTCTGCTCCATGTCGGTGGAGAGATGATCCTTCGACCCAGCCCGAGGGTTGTCTCGGTGGATGGCATTTCAGGCACACTGTCGAAGGGCCAGTGGCGCTTCGACACCTACCGCTACCCCGGAGGTGAAGCGGGCGTCCTCGCCTGGGCGACCTTCGATCCTGCAGACTCCCCAAAGCTGATTCGAAAGCTGATCGCCGGAAACACCTATTTCTCGCACGGCTTCGTCGCGGCGACCCAGCTCGCCGTGATGCGCTCGCTTCGGACACGCGTGCACCTGCTCGGCCGCTAGCCCGCATCCGCGGCTGCGTTGGCTCTGGCCATCAAACCAAACCGCGCGATCTCAGAACCGCAAAGTCGCCGAGGCGCCCGCCCCGCGTGTCTCAATTTGCAGTCGCGCCGTTTCACGCTCGCGCTTGCGCTTGTTCTTGTGGGTCATGAATAGCGTGAACGACGTGATCGCGGACAAGGCCGCCAAGCCAAGAGAGACCTCCGCAGAAAGCACCAGCTGTCGACTGCGGTCGGCGTTCGGGTTGGTCCGGTCATCTTTGTCTCGTCGGAGCGCCAGGCCCCCCAGCACAGCGCCCGCGACCAAGGATGCCGCTGCGATGCTGCCGGTTGAAATCACCGCCCGGCGGATGGTCTGATCTTCACGTTCGAGTGCGAGCTGAGCCGCCAACTCTGCGTCCTTGCTTTGCTTCACCACCACGTCGCTGAGCGCTGGGGCGCTGAAATCGAGCTCCCGCACCTCACCGTATCCAACCTGAACCGTCTTTTCGCCGACCTGCTTCCCATCTCCCACGACGACCACGACGTGCACCCCAGGATCGACCTCGATCTCGGCGGGCGTCTTCTTCTTGCTGGGAACGCCGTCGAGCAGAATCGCCCGGCCAACTTGCTCCGAGCGAACGAGCAGCACCGCAGGGCTCTTGAGAAGGGTCGCGATCCGCACGTTTACCGATTCGGCGTCCGGAGCATCGGGCCGCTCGACCAGGTACTGCTCCAGCATGGCGACGGCCCCGGGTTCGTCACCACGGCGTTGACGCGTATCGGCCACCGCCACCAGGAGCTTGGGGTCTCGCTCGAGCGCGAAAGCTCGAAGCCATGCCTGCTCCGCGGCTTCGTAGCGCTTCGCCTCGAAGAACCCTCTTCCCAGCTGGTAGGCATCGGCCGCAGTCGTGTCAGGATTCGAAAGGAGCTCTGCGAGCGCGTCATCCGAGGGCAACCGCGGAAACTCTGTTTGTTCCGCGGCCGGCTGCGCACCGGCCCCCGCCGCGAGAGCAAGAATCAGCGACGCGGAAAGAAGCAGTCTCATGGAGACTAGGCCCCTCCGTTGCCGCCTTGGCCGCCCGCCCCGGCCGAGCCACCCATGCCGGCCGCGCCGCCTTGCCCAGCGGCGCCGCCCTCTCCTCCAGCGCCTGCCACGCCCCCAGCGCCTGCC
>CBESWY010000110.1:0-9222 GCA_965533395.1 uncultured Myxococcales bacterium | reverse complement strand
CGCGCGTAGAGCACGTCGCGTGTGACACGCGCCCGCTCGAACAGGAAGCTGGCGGGCAGGGCGGTGGCTGCAACCACCACGCCTCGATTGTCCGTCATCCATTGAGCAGCGCCTTTGGCGAGCTTCGTTTGTCCGAGCTTGCTGCGAATCGACATGTGTTTCCTTACGTTGGCTATTCAGCCGATCAAGACGGTGCTGGGTAGAACTGGGAGTACCAGCGTCGAAGCTGGTGAATAGGGCCATCTGCACGTGTGAGCATCGGCTGATTGCGATAGATCTTTCGTTCCCAGATGCCAATGTCCTGACGCCACTGGGAGACCCAGTTCCCAACGATGAACGACGCCAAGGGCTTCGGAACGTTTGGACCACTGAACCAGCGAAACCGAACGTGTTGGGTCATCGGAGCGATCGGCGTATGGCTTTGGTACAGCACGACGCGGCCTCGGCCCCGAGTAAGCGTGAAGTCGAATCGAATGAAGCTTCCCGGGCCCTCGATGCGAACTTCAGCGTGTGCCCCCGATCCTTTGATGGCTTTCCCTCGAAATTCGAGCTCTGCGTCGTTCCCGAACCAGCACACGTGCTTTTCGGTTTCATCTCGACGCCAGGTCGCTTCGTGGTGAAGCGTCATCCCTGGTACGGGAAGCTCCGTCCACGGCAGCCGCAGGCGTCCGTGGATCGCCGCGAAGTGCTGAAAGTCAGCGCTGTTTTCCAGGAACTCGAGCAAGTGCATGTGCACCAGCCCTGCATCGTGGTCTCCCCGCCAAATGAGATCGCCATCTTCGATTTCAGGCACGCGTTGCAAGCGGTAGGGTGGTTCTGGTGTCGGGCCATCCACGGAGGCTCCATGTCGGTGGTAGACGAGCACCCAGCCGTGAAGCTCTTCAACCGCCCAGGACCTCGTGCGATGCCGGGGGTCCGGACGGTCTCCGTTGGCCTGACCGACGACCGAACCGTCCCCGTGGATCTTCCAGCCGTGGAACGGACACTCCACGCAGTCACCGCGCACCTTGCCGTCAGCCAGGTTGGCTCCGAGGTGCGGGCAATACGCATCGACCACATGAGCCTTTCCCGAAGCGTCACGAAACACCACCCATTGATTTCCAACGCACTGCACGAACTTCGGGCGGTCGCGAAAGTCGGTCGATCGGCCCACGACGTACCATCCCTCGGGATAGGGCGGCGGATAGGTGGCCTCCCGTGCGGACTCCACCAAAGGATTCAGGTCCTTTGGACCGCGTCGTCTCAGCAGTCCCTGCGGGGGTGCCTGGACAGCACCGATCATCATTTCGCGGGTCGTCGTGCCAAGAAGAAGTAGTTGGGCGTGAAGATTCCGAGCTCGCCGCCGGCGATGAGGGCCTCCGCTGCCGCGCCCAGCATTCTGCTCACCTCGGTCGAACCCTTCGGGGCGATCCGCAACGCCTCTAGGGTTCGAATCGTGCGGCGTGCCATGAACCGTCCCGCACGGCCGCGTCGAAGGGCCAGCAGGCTCTCGGTTTCGCCTACGAGCGGCAGATACCATGGTGTCGCCGAGTCGCAGGTGCCTGCGGCATCGTGGCTCTCCAAGACCTCAAACCCAGCGGCGCGAACCGCATCGAGGGTTTCGGGAATCGAAGCGATGTCTGGGAGACTATCCCCCTCTTCGATGCCCTTCTTGGTGTGTTGATGTTCGGCGCTGTTCGGGTCGAACTTGCTCGTCATGCACCACTCATAGGCGGCGAACATGCCGCCCGGCTTCAGCGTGCGGTGGATTTCCTTGAACACGCCTTCCTTATCTGGAGCGTGGCACGTGGCCTCGAAGGCGTACGCGGCATCGTAGGTCTCGTCCGGCACCTGGAGGTTCATGAAATCGCCTTTGAAGCCGGAGCATCGGCCGGCAAGTCCCGCTTCTTCGTTGTACTGTTGCACCTTGGTGAGCTGGTAGTCGTTGTTATTGACACCCTCGATCGTGGCCCCCGAAAACCTGGCGATGCTGCGCATCGGTCCGCCGACGCCGCAGCCCACATCGAGCACCTTCATGCCCGGCTTCAGGCCGAGCTTGAGCGCGAACGAATGCTCCGAGCGGGCGAGCGAGGAGTCGAACGACTCGCCTTCGAAACGCGGGGCGAAGTGAAACGACTTCGCCCAGCCGTGCTCATAGAAATCGGTGACGAGATCGTAGTAGTGGTTGATCATCGTCGTGTAGCCAGCTTGGCGCGCCTTGACGTCGCCACCGTTGGACTCGTCGAAGAAGCCCAGGTACTCGTTGATCGCCCCGCGTACGCGACCGCGTGTTCGCTCGTCCGAATAGAACCGATTCACTGCTTGCTCTTGCATGACACCCCTTCTCTGAATAAGGCGCTTGCGATATCACGATCTATGCACGTCGACACCAAGGAATCTGGCTGTGCGGGCGCGCCCGGAGTACACAATCCGTAAACTTACGAAGTGCAACACCGTTCACATGACTCACATGACCGTTCACGCTCCGTCGAGTACGATTGGCGCTCGGTCGCTGAGCAGAAAAAAATCTTCTTCGAGTGCCTTTGTGTCATGGACGTATGCTGGACAGAGGGTTACCAAACCGACAGCAGACGACGACTCCCATGCCCGAGAACGATCCAAGACCGCCTAAGAGCCGGAGGGGACGAATGACTGCCGCGATAGTCGTGCTTTTTCATGTGTTGGGTTTCACCTCGTCGATTCACGCCGTGATGAGCACGCGCACCTCCCAAGGGGCGATCGCATGGGCGGTGAGTCTCAACACCTTCCCGTATCTGGCTGTGCCTGCCTATTGGGTGTTTGGGCGCAGCAAGTTTCAAGGCTACGTCGTCGCTCGGCGGAACACCGATGACCGTACCGGGCAAATCGAGAGGGAAGCGGTCGAAACAGTGGCTTCGTATCGAGTTCCCGAGAGCGAACGAGAGGAAGCAACGAGCGCTGCCGAAGGCCTCGCCCAGATGCCGGTGCTCCGCGGCAACCGAGTGGATCTGCTGATCGATGGCGACGCGACCTTCAAGAGCATCTTGGACGGCATCGACGAAGCCCAAGAGTACATTTTAGTGCAGTTCTACATCGTACACGACGACGGTCTGGGGCGCGCGCTCAAGGACCATCTTCTCGCCAAAGCAAGGCAGGGCCTGCGTGTGTATTTTCTTTACGACGAAATTGGATGCCACGATCTTCCGAACAGCTACACGCAAGAGCTCCGCGATGCGGGTGTGGAAATCCACGAGTTCAATACTCGCAAAGGGCGTCGCAACCGATTCCAACTCAACTTTCGCAACCATCGCAAAATCGTGGTCACGGACGGTCGGGTAGCTTGGATCGGTGGCCACAACGTCGGCGACGAATACCTGGGCAAAGATCCAAAGTTTGGTCATTGGCGAGATACCCACGTTCGCATCGAAGGGCCCGCCGTCTTGAAAGCGCAGATTTCGTTTGCCGAGGATTGGCACTGGGCGACCGAGACGCTGCCCAAGCTCAACTGGGTCGCTCAGCAAGCCTCGGACGGAAGCAACAGCCGCGTGCTGATCATCCCAACCGGTCCGGCCGATGAGCTCGAAACTGCCAATCTGATGTTTGTCCACGCCATCAACTCGGCCCAAAAGCGCATTTGGATCGCAAGCCCCTACTTCGTACCCGAGGAGTCGGTGATCGTTGCATTGCAACTAGCGGGCCTGAGAGGCGTGGACGTCCGGATTCTAATCCCCGACAAGCCCGATCATCTGCTCGTCTACTTGGCCGCATACTCGTACTTCGATGACGCAGGTCGCACCGGTGCGAAATTCTATAGGTATCAGGACGGCTTCCTCCACGAGAAGGCCATGTTGATTGACGACGGTGTGGCCACGATCGGCACGGCCAACTTCGACAATCGCTCGTTCCGGCTAAACTTCGAGATCACGGCCGCCATCGCCGATCCGACCTTCGCATCCAAAGTCGAGCAGATGTTCGAGGAGGATTTCAAGCACGCCCGGCAGATGGAGCAGGGCGAGTACGACCGAAAGCCTTGGTGGTTCCGTCTCGGCGTCCGCTTCGCCCGCCTCACAGCCCCCATCCAGTAAAAGATCGTGGCTACGGCATTAAGCCCCGAAGCCCCGCGGACGACGCAAGCGTCGACTTGGCGGGGCCCCGTAAGACAGTCCTGACCGTCGTTGCCGTGGGAACTAATATTGAGTCGAACCCCTACAATTTTCTAGTAGGTGGGAGCGGATATCGTACGCTTTAGGCCCCCCGATGACGCTAGCCGGGTCCGCACACCACGCACGTTGAAGCACCCTAATCGACCTAGTCAGGGATTCACTACTCCTTCCTCACCTGCAACTACAGAGGGACTACGGACTAAGGTAGAGCCGAGGTTACCGGCGGTCAACTCACTGCTTGACCGGGCTGGCCTTGAGCGCGGCGCGCCCGTCTTTGACGTACACGGTGAAGCGCACCGATGGCGCATTGTGACGCTTCATGACCTGGTCACGCGCGGCATGAAGTTTGCGTACGAACTTGTCAAAGGTGAGCCCAGCGACGGACGCGCCGCATTCCTGCTGCGTTGCGATGAACTTCTCGAAGACCTCCCGGAAGTGTCCATCGTCGCCCTGGACACCGGGCGCAGAAGCTTGGATGAGCTCCTGCGGCACGTGCTTCACCTGGGTCGACTCCTCCGTCTCGTCGTCGTACTCCGAGTACGAGTCGACGATCGCGTTTGGCCTCGTCGGTGGGTCGTTGACCTCGGACATGACGGGCTCCCCGCCGTGTCGAACAGTAGCTGCGACCGCATGCCGCGAAGAGGTCGATCGCTTCGGCCAAGATGACGGCGACCGCTTGGGCCGAGACGAAGGTGAACGCCCCGGGCGCGCCGTCGTCGCAAGTGTACTGGAGTCCGCGGCAGCGCTGCGCCCTGGCGTTGCGGTAGGATTCGCATCCGCCGGGACGATCGGTGCCATCTGTGGCGTCTTCTCACCTGGACTGCTCGAGGACGCCGGTTCGAGCGCCACCTGCTTGGCTGTCGGCGCTTCGGTCGACACACCGAAGTAGCCCGCGTTCGCGCTGTCGCGCGTAGAGCTCAAAATGTGGTCGAGGTCGACCGAAGAGCGCTTGGCAGCCTCTTCTTTGAAGCCGACGCCGGCGCGCAGGGCTGTGTTGAGGTTCTCCGCGATCTTCCGATAATGACGCCGGAGCTGACCGGCCGGAAGGCTGTCGAGCTGGGCTTTGGACAGGCTCTCGCTCGTTTTCCGAAGGATCACGACTCCTTTGTCATGCTCTACGTAAAGAAGCGCCAGGCCCAGAACGAGGAGCAGCAACGGAAGGCCGATGACCAGCAGCCACGGAAGCGAAGCGACGTCTTCTTTGAAGGTATTGGCGAAAAGCCCACCTAGCCCGACGGTGCTTCCCCGGCGGCCGATGATATAGCCGACCCCAGCGTCCGCGGCTTCGCCCCGAATTCGCGCTGCGATCGCACGAGTTCGCTCGCCCACTTCCACCGAACCTTCGCCGTTCTCCATCTTGGCAAGCGCAGGCACGAAACCGCTTTTCAACTCGGCGCTGCTCGGCGCTTTGGCTCCACCGACGTGAGACGCGATCAAGCGATCACGAAAGAAGAATACCACGGTCGCGTTCGGCAGCTTGGCTGCCAGTCGTTTCGCGAGCCCGTCCCCAATCGCCATCCCATGAACGACCGCGCCGACGTAGCGGCCTCCGTCGAAGACCGGGCGCGCAGCCATCCGATAGACTTCACCGTTGTAGACCCAGACGTCGTCTCGGATGAAGCCTCGAAGCGCGTCTCGCACGAGCGGCATCTTGTCGAGCTCGACCGACTCCATGTCGTTCTTGTCGAGCGTGGCCACGACCTCACCCTCTGTATCGATCGCGAAGACCAGGTCCCCCTTGCCCTCTTCGAGCTTGGCGTTGAGGGAGTCGAGTTTCTGGCTGAGGCGTTTTCGGGTGCTCGAACCTGGGGTTCCCGCATGACCGCTCGAGCTTCGCAGCGTTTGGCGAACCTCGGAATCGACCGCGATCGAGGCCAAGGCATCAAGCCGAAGCCGAGCGTCGAGGCGTTGCCAAAGCTCGGCCTCGACATGGTCCCTGCGTAGCTGCTCTTCGAGCTGAAACTCAGCCTCCCGGCTCGCCGCTGACTTGTTCAAGAACGCCCCTGCGAGCGCGCCGCCCACCGCCAAAGCTAGAATCAGATACCAAAGTCGCGACAACATCGGCTAGTTCCTCCGACTCTTGCTGATGGTGACCGGATCGATCTGTACGGCTCGGCCTGCCGGTACCGTGATGCGACGCGATGCGACTTGCTCGGAACCGCGCAAAATTCTCAAAGAGTACGGACCGGGTGGAACGTCTTGGAAGTTGAATTTCCCGTTTGCATCGACGGCAGCGCAGGCAACCAGCTCGCGCATCGAATGCAGATAGCCTTCGACGTGCCCATAGATGCGGTCACCGAGCGCCCATGGCCCACCGGCAGGGACTGGAATCACCCGAGCCTTTCCGGGACCTGCTTCGAGCGGCGTGAACCCCGCTAGCCCATCGACTGAAAGCTCATGTGTGAAGGCATCTCGATTCTCGACGCGAATGGTCGTGCCCGAGCGCGCAACAATCGTCGAAGGACTGAGCCCGCCTCCGCGGAAGGCGAACTTGCAGCCGATTGCAGGTCCTGTGAACTTACCGGTCAAGACCGCGAGCAGGTCGTTGCGATCGTCAGTCGTCGGTTGTTCCGGCAGTGCGCCGTTCCAGACCTTCCAGTAGTAGTCTTTTTGATCGGATTCGGGGGTCGCATCCGGCGAGCTGCCGCGAACCGATCCTTCAATCGATTCGGCGGACGCCGCTCCGAGCGCGACCATCACGGCGGTGGCGCAGACGGCCCCCAACTTCATCCAGTGCTTCCGTTCCCCCATTGGTATTTCTGTATTATTACAGCTTCATTGAGAGGGAGTTAACAAAAAGACCCCTTTTTTCGATTATCGCTGGGGCGCCGAGTAGTCGATGAGCTTGACCGGCTCAGGGTGGAGTCGGGCTCGCATGGAGCGCGTCATCCCCCCGGGATCGCCGCCAATTTCAATGGGCGTCGGCTGGTTGAACTGGAGCTCGACGTCGTCGGTATAGACATCGATGAGATTCTTGTGCCGATACGTGCCCTTCCACGCGCTGAGCATGTGTGCAGCAACGTGAAGCGGGCTGGTTGCGACGACTCGGAGGCAGAAGCGATTCGGAGGACGATTTTCGGCAAACGGAAAGACGCGCACTCCGAATCCCCAGTAAGGAATCGTGGACACCAGCGCCGCAATGCAAGAGCCTTCGAAGATCACCTCGCCTTTTTCGATGGGCGGCCCATCGTGCTGACCATGCAGGTTGAGGCGTTCCGCTACCCCGCGGTTGACAATCCGGACTTCCAACCGCGGTCGAAGCGCAAGCTCGGGGATCGTGAGGATCGGGATCGAGATTGCGTAGGACACCGCCCCCGTCGCCCTCTTCCCGACCCATGGAAGATGGCGCACGATCGAGCGAACTTCGTGAAAGTGCTTGAGACCGAGCGCATCGAACCCAGCGCCTGCAAAAGGCGTGAGGAGGTCCTGCGCTTCGATCAGACGCACGTCCCGATGAGGGCTGTCGTGACGCAGTCGGGCCAAATCGGCGAACACGCCTTTTCTCGAGGTCCCAGCGCCAAGTGCCCAGGCGAGCGAGTTGCCCGTGCCCAGCCTGAGGAGACCGAAGCTGGGCGGCTCCTGATTGCGGCTCCGCGCCTCTTTAGTGATCGAAGTGACCATCTGTACGAAGGTCCCGTCGCCGCCTCCCGTCAGCACGACCGGATAGCCCGATTCAACGATTTCCAGGGCAATTCCGTGCGCCTCATCAAGACTCTGCGACAAGAACAGATCGCCGCTCCCGACCAATTGGTCGAAGCTTCTCACGAGCTCGTCCGTCACCTGCCTGGCGTTGCCGTTTAGGACGACAGCGACGCGATCGCCTTTGGACGACAAGGCGCTAGAGCCGCAGAAGTGCGGCGCCCCAGGTAAATCCTGCACCAAACGCAGGCATTAGAATCAGATCACCTTTCTTGGCGCGCCCTTCTTGCACGGCTTCGCTCAGTGCGAGCGGAATGGAAGCCGCCGTGGTGTTCCCGTACTTCTGGATGTTGTGAACGACCTTCTCGGGCGCGATCTTGAGCTTCTGCGAAACGAACTCGTTGATTCGCTTGTTGGCCTGATGGGGAACCATGAGGTCCAGCTCATCAACCGATACACCGTTGCGTTCCAGCACAGAGAGGCTGACTTCAGGCATTTTCGCGGTCGCCCATCGGAACACACCGCGCCCGTTCATCGCCGGATGCACCGTCTTGTTGTCGATCATTTCGTGCGTGAGACGGGGCATGTATGCGCTTGCCGGCGCTTCGAGCCAAAGCTCCTTCGCCCCGCTTCCGTCCGCGTGGACTTCGACGTCGATGAGGCCCCGATTCTCGTCCTCGGTCGACCCAAGGATTGCGCAGGCGGCACCGTCGCCGAACAGGACCGTCACGTCGCGGCCTTCGTCACTGAAGTCGAGGGCCGTCGAGTGAACCTCGGCGCCGACCAAGGCAACGCGCTTGTACATGCCGCAGCGAATCCAAGCGTCGGCGATCTGCAAGCCGTACAGAAAACCGCTGCACTGGTTGCGCACGTCGAGTGCCGGCACGCCCGCGAGGCCGAGCTTGTCGCCTAGGAAACAGCCGCTGCCCGGAAAGTTGAAGTCGGGTGAGAGGGTCGCGAAGATGATTGCGTCGATTTCCGAGACGTCGATGCCAGACGCCTCGCACGCCATCTTCACGGCTGGCACCGCTAAGTCACTAGGCCCGATGCCGCTTTCCTCGATGTATCGGCGCTCCTTGATGCCCGTACGCTGCTGAATCCACTCGTCGCTCGTATCGAACATCTTCGCGAGGTCGTCGTTGGTGACGACCTTCGAAGGCACATAGTGCCCCAACCCCAGAATAGCGGTCCTTGTCATAAATCGAGCCCCTTCCAGATCTGCGCCGGAGCGTAGCGAAAGCGTCCCTTAAAGTCGACGCGGCGCGTCCCTTCCGGGGGTGCGCCCGCGCCGCGGGGAATGCACGTCTGCGCGGGCCTGCTATAAGCCCGAGCGCTCCGGCCGAGTGGCGGAATTGGCAGACGCGCCGGATTCAAAATCCGGTATTCGCAAGAATGTGTCGGTTCGAGTCCGACCTCGGCTACTACGAGCTCCCAGCTGACGGAAGAACCGGGGCGCGGCGGA
>CBESWY010000109.1:0-9237 GCA_965533395.1 uncultured Myxococcales bacterium | reverse complement strand
TGGGGGTGAATAAGAAGGACCCGCGCCAGAAACGCCGGCGCCCGACCGTGCCGTCCGGTTGAGCGTCCGCACCGATCAGAACTCCGTAGTCGCTGACGCCCTGTGGCTTCCAACGCGCGACGACCAAGACGTGGCCGTACGGGTCGGCGAAGACAGTTCCCGGTCGCATGGATCGCCGGCTCAAGCGAAGCGGGTAGAGGTCGGTTTGATCGTCGTCGGGGAGGGTGCGCGGGCTCGACGAGTGAACGGTGCCCGCCATCCTGCGAGCGAATCTACGAAACGCGCCTACGTCGTCGCTGTCCGGAACGGGGTCGAGATTGCTGAGCACCGTGGGCTCACAAACCGGGGGCGTGTCTTTTCGACCTCGCGTGCAGGCGCGATAGACGAACGGAAGCTGAAGCTTCCAAGCGAAGTAGGCTCGCAAGAAGTAAGGCAGGTCCGCGCAGTCGGGCTCTAGGTCGAGCCTCGCGTCCTCTCCAACCGAGCGATAGTCGTAGAGCAGGTTGCGCTGGCGCTCGCCGATCAGCTCTTGGAGTCGAGACCAGGTGACGTCGTCGCCGCTCGGCTCACGAAAAAGCTGCTCGACGAAGGCGGCGAAGAAATTCTCGGTATCCCGCTCCCACTTCCGGCTCGGCTCCCACGCTGCGCCTGTGGGCCTGCGCTTCGCGGGTGACGCTGGATGCTTTGCAACCGGGATGGACTCGCATGCGCGCACGAGGTCGCCATCGGCAAAGACGGCGGTCCATCGGCCTGCTTCGGGTTTGGGAACCTCGACCCAGCGGCTGAACGGTGGCCCATCGAGAACGTGCTCGGCCGGTGTGACTCGAGAGCCATCCGGCGCGAAGAGAACCAGTGAGGCGAGGCCGGGGTCCTGCTCGCCGGTGACGATGACGCGGAGGGGCCTCGAGGCGTCGGGCCGCTGCGGCGATCGAAAGAGCGCCGTTCGCGTGGCGTCGGCGCATCGGCCCTGCGGAAGAGCGACCGGTGCGTTTGGACGAAGCTCCGCATCGGCGACCAGCGCGGGGCCGGGCGTCTTGCCCAAAACCGTGATGCGCGTGATCCGGCTCAAGAAATCACGGCGGGAGCTTCCGGCGCCCAGGGAGAGGTCGCTCACCGCAACGCGATCGACGCGGTTAACCGTCTCCAAGTCGAGGCCCACGCAGGGCGTCAGGTACTCGGAGAACGCATGGATGGCCATTGGCACGCCTTCCTTGCTCGTGCCGAGGTACAGCATGATGTGGCCGGGGAAGTGCAGCAGTACGATTCCGCGGTGGGCGGCGGCTTCGAGCAGCAGTCGCTTTTCGTTGAGGTCTTCGACGCTGGACACGTCGACACTGAATGTGCCCGCCATCGCTTGCCGCGCGCTGTGCCGCGGCAGTTCAATCCCGAAACGACCAAAGATGTCGAGGAGAAAGCGCGAGCAATCGTAGCCGCCTCCCTTGCCGCCCCAGCCATAGGGCTCATCCAACACGGAGAACGCTTCGGTGAGGAGCTCTCGCCGGGTAAACGGGCGGAGCTCGACGGTTTGGTTTCGCGCTTCGACCTCGTCGCGGTCGATCGCCGAGGAGAGCGCGTTGCTGCGGACCCAGCCGAGCGCGTAGGGTGTGCGGGCGAGGAACATGCCGTTCGGCCATCGGGCCAAGAGCTGAACGAGCTCGCCTTCGCGCATGGTGCTGCAGCGGTTGCGGTCGAAGTCTGGGTCGATCGGGGCCGTGTAGAGGCCGCCGTCGTACGGACCACAGCGGAGCGGCTCGAGCTTCTCGACGACTCGCCACTCGGCTATCGCGTCGATCGACGCTGGCACTCCGAATGGAGCGAGCAGGACTCCCCCGATCGTCTTTCCCTTTGAATCGAAGAGCTCGTCCGCCTCGAGCCTCCGCCTCATGTACGCCAGGCGCTCATCGAGCTGGGTCTGCAGCGCCTCCCGATCGACCGCTGCCAGCAGATCCGTCTGACCGATCGGCCCTCCCTCCCGGGGTTCTCGGAGCGCAAGCTGGTGGCGTCGGACGGCCGCTCCGTCCATGAGCGGCTCGTCGAGCGGCCCGTAGGCCTCGTTCCGCGCAAGCCAGTATTCGAGCGTCTCGTGGGCGGGCGACACATTGGCCAGGGGCGGATCGACTTTGCGAGTTTCGGGACACGAGGCAGGGCGTGGCGGCCCTTCCGCAACGTGTGGCCGTTCATCCCTACATCCGGATAACGAGACAAGGCAGAGCGTTGCCGCAACGGCCAGGCGAAACGCTATGTGGGTGCCAGCATCCATCGGAGGATTTGGTCTTCGACGGTACCCTTGGACCCGAGTCCAAGGTCCACGTTCGGCGGGAAGCCCACGTGGCCTCCTCGCTGGGTGACGATCCGCCGCAGCCTGGTCGCATTCTGGAGCCAAGGCCGCACCGTGTCGATCGGTACCATCGGGTCCCGTTCGGTTGCGATGAACAGGGTCGGGGTCTCGATGTCTCCGAGGACGTGGCAGGCGCTGGTCCGCGCCCAGTAGTCCTCGGCATCTGCGAACCCGTGACGCGGCGCGATGACCTCCTCGTCCCACTGCTCGATCGTGTCGATGCGATCGGCTTCCCCGACGGAGAGAGGCACCTCACGACGCTCCGCAACGTTACGGTAGATGTCCTTGAGGGCCTTCAAGATGTGTCGCCGATAGAACAAGCCGCGCGGCTGATCGATGGCACGCGCACCTGGCTTCAAATCGATTGGCGAGCAGACCGCAGCAGTGGCTCGCACGCGTGGCTCCGGCCGGTCGGCGAGATAGCGGAGCATCATGTTGCCGCCAAGCGAGTACGCGAGCAGGAGGATATTGTCGTAGCCGGCGAGAGCCGGGCTTCGCAGCGCAGCATCGAGGTCGTCGGTGAGGCCAGCGTGGTAGTAGTCCGCGCCGCTGCGATCCGCGCCGCGAAGGTTGAGTCGAAGGCTGTCCATCCCGGCGCGTGCTGCCGCAAGTGCGGCCCGGCCCGCGTAGTAGCTCGTCGCGCTGCCACCAAGCCCGTGCACGATCACCACGATGGTGTCGGACGCGCCGCTTCCGCTCAGCCGGCCGCTCAGCTCGAGCGTGCCGACTACGCCATCGCTGACACTCGTCTGCCAGCGCTGCCAGTCCGGAACCCTCGGCGGGAGCAGGCTATCGCGAAGAAATGGGCCGAGGGTCCACAAGTGACCCCGCCAGCTCATGAATCATTGGGCTTGAGCGCGCTGACGGACGGTGCCTGGTCAGCCCCTTGGTGCCACGAATAAAAAGGCGGGCGGTCCTTGCACATTGGCCGATCGTCGTCGGCGCAGTAAACGCGGACGTGGAAGTGGCTCCGGTGCGGCGCACCATGTCGGGGCTGCGTGATGACGCGTCGGGCGCGCATCAAGAGCTCGGGATTCGCCCGTTCCTTGGTGGCCTGATTGAGCAGGCGACGCTTGATCGCGTTGGACACGAAGATGTGCTGGACGTCGGTCGTCGGATGGCTGAGCAATGATTCGATTAGCGCCCAGTTTCTCGACGCGTCGAACTTGTAGAGGCTACCCCACTGCTTGCCCATCGCCTGATTGTTGAGCCGAACGAACACGTGCGCATTCACCGGCGTCGCGCGTCGATCGAGCAAATAGAAACCGATGTCGACATCGCGGCCGCTCTGGTGCGAGACGTGCGGGCGGAATCGGCCGCCACCCGGTCGCGATAGATCACCAACAGTGAGCTCAGCGCGAGGGTAACGAAACGCAACTTCGTGGGCGGCGCGTTCGATCAGTCGAATGAGCTCGCCCGTCGCGTGGCGAGAGTCCTGCGAACCGACCTTGACCTTGAGGGCCCTATCATCGTTGATCCGCATCCCGAATCTCAGGAGGCCTCGGTTCGGGTAGCCGACCGAAACACTGGGGTTCGGCTCGATGTCCGAAGGCGAAATGCTCCGGGGCATCCGAGCGATCTTTTCTAGGTCTGCGTCCGAAGGTTCTGCGTGCGACTCGGCGTGTTGCGCTTCGCGAAGAACCGGGTTGCCGGTCATCGGGAGCTCAGCGGATGCAGACGTACCGAACGAGCCCGACAGCCACACCAGAGATGTTGCGATCAGCGCACAGATCCACGGCACTAGCCTGGATTGCGTTCCCCTCTGTGAATCCTGGTTCCCCATTTCGCGAGGCCAAGTGTGGCCCGAATCCCCTCAAGTGCCAGTGTGCAGGTTGGAGTACCCTCATGCCAAGGCTGAGAGCCCGTTCAGCCTGTGTTTTACAGGGTTTCTGTAGCCTTGGATCGCCTTTTTACGAAAAAAACAGCGATTCAACCGAGCGCCGGCTGCTCTTGTGGGGCCTTTTCGACCGGGATGTCACCCGGAGGGGGGATTTTCGCGCCCATGAGATAGCGTAGAAAGAGCCACCAAATGTACGCGAGGCCCCACGCCAGGCCGAGCACGACGCCCCCGTCGACGATCCCGCGCCAGGGCTGCGGCAGCGAACGGACCCACCAGATCAGCAGAACGATCGCGACGACGAACACCCAGCTCACCGTCAGCTGGCGCCGGGTCGAGTGAAAGAGGCTCATGCAAAACGGAAGCGCGAGCAAGACCCAGAGCGGCCGAGGATTTTGCCCGAGATAAACCGCACGAGCTACGACTCGCGGCGAGAACCGCAGTTGGAAGCCGCGGTAGCCTTCCAAGTAGGCATTCGCTGCGAGCCAGGCGATGTAGATGCCCTTCTGACCGTTGGTCATCAGGTCCTCAGTCCAGGGTTCGAGCGCGAGCGGCGCGAGTCGCCAAATCGCCCTTCCGAGCAGTAGCGACACCCAGGCGATGCCCCAGGCGGCCAATAGTTTTTCCACCCAGGGGCGCATTCTCGGCGGCGACGTTAGCAGCCTCACATGGCTTGTCGACTTGCCCAAAGGTCGCCTCGACAGCCATGCTCACCTAAGCAGAGGACACAGCTTGGACGACGCAACGTACGACTTTGGCGAGGAGGAGGCGTCGGCTGAAAAGCCACGCCGTCCCGGTTTGCCGGTCGAGCCTCGCCGCCTGCTGTGGATCGTTCGAGACCACCGAAAGCGCTTGCTCAAGGCGTTTCTCATCGCGTCCGTGTTCGCGCTGCTCGGTTCCTTCTTCGTGCCGCGGACCTTCGAGTCTTCTGCACAGCTATTATACGAAGGGACACCGGAGCTGGAGCGCGAGGGCGCCAGGCCAACGCCCGACGCTTTCATCGACGCTGCGGTCGCCTCCAGCCGCCTTCGAGAGGTGCGCGATCGCTTGAGCTGGGACGTGTCGCTCGAAGCGCTCGAAAGCCAGATCGAGGTGACGCTCGAATCCGAGGCAGCGATGCGGATCGTCGGCTTCGATACGAGCTCGGAACGGGCGCAAGCGCTCACCCAGGCCGTGCTCGATGTGTTTCTTGCGCGGCAAGTCAGCTTCAACCATACGAGGCTCGAACGCTTGACCGCAGAGAACGAGCAGGGGCTCGAGCACGCGATAGAAGAGCGCGACGAAGCCGCCGCAGCCTACGAGCTGTTTCGCGAGAAGAGCGGCAAGCCCGACGTGATTCAAGAGAAAGAACAGCTCTTGGTCCGTGCAGATTCTCTTCGCACCCAAGCGGAGGCGGCCTCGGTGGAGGTGCTCGCTCAGCGGGCCCGCATCGGGGAGCTCGAAAAGGCGCAAAAGGAGCTGCCGCGTCAAATGGTGGCGAGCGCAAGAAAAGGCTCACCCGTCGACTCGCCACTCGCGCAGGCGCGGTCCGAGCTGGCGTCTGCCCGCGCTTCGTTGAGCGAGCAACATCCGAGGGTGCAGGCGCTCGAGCAACGAGTGGCAAGCCTACAAGCACAAAGGAAGGGTCAGAGGGCGGAGCTCGGCGAGCAGACCATGGCCGTCAATCCGGCGCGGTCCGCGGTCGACCAGCAGCTCGCAACCGCGCGCGCAGCGCTGGCGGGGGCTAAGGAGCGGGAAGCCGCGCTGCTGGTCCTGTTGAAGACGATCAGAGCGGAAATGGAATCGCTCTCGCCCGACGAAGGGGAGGCTCGCCAGCTCGTGGGCGCGGTGGAGGCAGCCGACGAGCGCTTCACGCAGCTCACCGCGCGAGCAGCCGAGCTTCGGGATGCATCGCTCGGCCCACTCACGGGCTTTCGCGTCCTGTCGGCGCCGATGCTGCCCGAGGAGTCGCACCCGTCTGGGCCGTACATGTTGATGCTCGTGATGCTGCCGGTGGTAACGGTGCTGATCTTCGCCCTCGTGATCATCGTGCGCAACCTGCGAACCCTGCCGGTCGAAGCCCCGCGTGAGGTTGCATGGTGGGGCAACGGCCCGGTTCTCGGCACCAGCGTGTGGCCCCGTGACCCGGGCGCCCTGGAGACCTTCGTCGACGAGCTCGAGGACTACGGCATGTACGGAGCGGGGCGCACCCTCGTCGTGCCCGCCAGCGAGGTCGAGCGCGAGATCGCGTGTTCGTTTGCGATGCGCCTTGCGGATGCCCCCTGGTTGGCCGCAGCGATTCTCGACGTCGGGGACAGGGCAGCCACGGCCTCGACCGCAGCGCCCGTGGTCACGCCGCCGCCATCGGCGCAATCTTCCGCGCCGCCGTCTCGTCCGCGTCGACTCTCGTCGCAGGCAAGTGTGTCGGTGCCCCCGGGGCCGAGGCCGTCGGCGCGCCCGACGATGCAAGGGTTCGTTCCGCCCGCGGGCAGCTCGCCGTCGTCACCACCGGTCGTGACGCCGCCTCCGAAGGCCGACGTGAAGCCGGCATACTCCTCGAGGCCGCCGCGCAAAAAAACGATGATCGGATTGCCCGCGGTGGACTCGTCCGGTGCGCCGCGGATTTCCTCGTCGCCACCCAGCGTAGCGACGGTGTCTGCGATCGGATCGAGCGAGCCCCCCAGGCCGTCTCGGGAGCCCGAGCCGTTTCGGCGCAAGCGCGGCGCGCGAGCGACCGTCCGAATGATGGTGCAGGTTCCCGATGTCGACCTCCCTGAGCTCGAGTCTGCAGATGGTGAACCGACCGGCGAAGAGGAGGCCTTCCTGCTCACTCGCCCCGTGCCTGTGGCGACCGATCGGAGCCCGTCAGGCCGTGGGCGTGCTGGTCACGCGAGCAGCGAATCGCAGCATGCGGGCGCTTCCAAGGCCGTGATGAGCGCCGCGGTCCGGCTGCTCGGGAATGACGAAGACGACCTCCGAAGGGCCCGACCGTCCGCCCCACCGCTTCGATCCGAGTCCTCGGGTCCCGGCTCCGTTCGGGGTGTCGCGCTGGCTTGGAACGGCCCGCTGAGCGGCCCCGTGTTGCGCCGCGCGGCGCGGCTAGCGCACCGGGTGATGGTGGTCGTGTCCTCAGGCATCAGCGTGATCGAGCTTGCGCGCATCCAGACACGCCTGGGGCGTGCCAAAGGCGTCGGCTACATTCTCGTCAACGTGGGCGATGCCTATGTGGACCTCCAGGATCGCGTGGGGCCCGTCGACGAGTTCTGGGAGAGCACGAGCGAGGCCGAGGGCTAGGATTCATGGCGCCCCTAGGGGCGCGTTGCGGCTCCAATCTCTCTAGTCTATCTAGCGTTGCGGTGCCCAACTCCGACGAGCGAATGAACGTCTTTCCACCCGTGAGCAAGTCCGAGTGGATCGCGAAGGTGGAGGCCGACCTCAAAGGCGCCTCGTTTTCCGCGCTCCGCTCGGCAGCACCGGGGGACCCGGCGCTGGAGCCGCTTTATACGGCCGAGGACGTCGAAGACCTCCGCGATCCTGGTCTGCCCGGAATTTTTCCCTATCTCCGCGGGGCGTTGCCTCTAGGCGGTTGGCGGATTCGCCAGGAATACGACGAACCCCGTCCCGGCGTTTGCAGCGAGATGATTCGGCAAGACTTCGAACGTGGCGTGGAGGCGCTCTGGCTGCGCGCCGGGCCGCGCCGAGGATGCCGGGTGCTGACGATCGACGAGCTCGATGAGCTGCTGGCGGCCGTCGACCTCCAGACGACTTCGGTTTGCCTCGATGGCGGTTCGGACGCCCTGGCGGTCGCCACGGGGTTCCTCGCGGTCGCGAAGCGCCGCGGGGTCGGGTACGGCGAGCTCGAGGGCGGCCTCGGCTTCGACCCTATCGGCCTGCTCGCCGCGGAAGGATGCATCCAAGGTGGGCTTCGCGCGCGATCTGCGGAGCTTCGGGATCTGGCCATGTGGTGCTCCAAGAACGCACCGGGCCTCCGCGCTGCGAACGTCTCGAGCGACCCTTACGACGGCGGCGGCGCAAGCATCGTCCAAGAGCTCGCCTACACCATCGCGACGGGAATCGAGTACCTTCGACAGCTCACCGATGCGGGCATGAGCGTCGACTCGGCGGCTCGCCAAATCGGATTCAGCTACGCGGTGTCGAACGATTTCTTCAGTCAAGTGGCGAAGCTCCGCGCAGCGCGGTGGCTTTGGGCGAAGGTGGTGATCAGTGCAGGCGGCGAGGCCGACTCTGCAGCCATGCAAATGCATTGCCGAACATCGCGGTTCACCAAGTCCCGGGTCGACCCATGGGTGAACATGCTGCGGGTGACCGCCGAGTGCACCGCCGCCGTGCTGGGCGGCGCCCAGAGCATCGCTACGCTGCCCTTCGACTGCGTCATCGGTTCCCCCGATGAGCTTGCGCGCCGGGTCGCACGCAATACGCAGGTCGTGCTGCGGGAGGAATCCCATCTCGGCAAGGTGGCGGATCCCGCCGGCGGCAGTTGGTTCGTCGAGCGGCTCACCAGCGACTTGGCGCGGGCCGCCTGGAACGAGCTGCGTTCCATCGAGGCAGGCGGGGGCGTGGTGCGGGCCCTGGGCTCTGGCAAGATGGTCGACGCGATCCGCGACGTCGCAGACGAACGCGAAAAGCTTCTATCCAAACGGAAAGCCGCATTGGTCGGCGTGAGCGAGTTCCCGAACCTGCAGGAGGATGCGATCGAGCGCGGGTCCGTCTCGGACAAAGAGCTGCAGGCGCTGCTCAAAGCGTCCCTCGAGTCGCTCGATCTGAGTGCCAATCGCGATCGGCTCATGGCGGTCGCCCGCAGCGTGAAGGACGAAGGGCGCGCGCCCGGTGCGCTGACAGCAGCCTGTGTCGAAGCCACGTGCAACGGAGCGGACATGTACAGCGTCGCAACCGTCTTGCAGCACGGCCAACCCGATTTCCACGTGGAGCCGATTCTGCAGTGGAGAGCATCGGAGATTTGGGAGCGGCAGCGCGAGCGAAGCGACTCGCAACAGGCTCGACCGACGGCGTTCCTGGCCAATCTCGGCTCAATTTCCTCACACACGGCGCGGGCGACCTGGGC
>CBESWY010000108.1:0-9342 GCA_965533395.1 uncultured Myxococcales bacterium | reverse complement strand
GCGGGAAAGGCGGGCCTGCGGTTCAGGGCTTGGTATTTTGAGCGGGAATGGGCCCAACCCTCAGACTCTTGGCTTTCGCCACACTCTTCGGAGGCTTCGTCGTGCCAAATCAGGCCTTCGCGGACGAGGAGACGGCTGCAAGCGTGCAGGAGGAGGAGCCGGTCCTGCCTGTCTTGGTGATGCAGATCGGCACGGGGGCACGTTTCAGAAACATCCACCTCGAGCTGGGCGACGGCGTGGGCGGCACGGAAACTCGGAGCTTCGAAACCGGTGCCTATTTCGACTTTGCGTGGCACGTCTTGGTGCGTCCGATGGGCCGGCGCCCATCCAGGCCTGCCGTCCAGGCGATCATCCTGCAGATCGACGGTGGCTCGGGCATTGGGCTCAAGGCCCAGGTATCCGGGATCGAGCTTCAGACGAACACCTGGCGAATGTTGGGACAGCTCGGTTATCTCTATCCGATCGACCGTCTCCAGCTGGGTGGACTGGCGGGGGTCGGCGGAGACGTCTTCGAGATCGACCTCAACTCCGTGCTGCCGTCTTCGCGGATCATCTACGCCCGCTTCGGCCCGGCGCTCGCCTATCAGATCGTCCCGCGCGCGCTGGGCCTCCGGTTCGACTTTGGGCTTCGCTTCCCGTTCTACTTGGGTCCGCTCGAAGACGCGTTCGGAAACCAGAGCTCAGGGATCGGCCTCGACGCGGCGCTGACCTTCCAGGGGCGGTTGAAGGTCGGCTTCAGCTACGCGGTCCGCTTCGTATGGGAGTACTATCGGCTTCGTTTTTCCGGGTCGAACATGAACGTGCCGGCCATGGGCAACGGCGGCGACGGCAACGATCACGCGCTCACGATTCAGGTTCTTTTCGGCTGGTCGCTGTAGCCATCCGGAGAGGTGTCTTCGGCGGACCGCGACTCAACCGGGTGATCCACGAGCTCGAGCACCTCGCCCATGACGCACGCGCCGTCGAACACGACGCCTTTGTCCATGAAAAGGGCCTGGGTCCGGATGTCGCCCCGAACTTGCGCTGGCGCGTGGAGCTCAACCAGCTCGGTGGCGTGGATGTCGCCATCGATGGTTCCGCCGCGCACAATCAGCGTGTGAACTCGAATCGCGCCCTTGATGCTTGCCTCTTCGCCAACCACCAGGAGCCCGTCGCTGAAGACCTCTCCGTAGAACTCGCCGTCGATGCGGGCGCGCCCTTCGAAAAAGAGCTTCCCCTCGTAACGGGTTCCGACGCCTAGTAGGGCATGGATGACGGCGTCCTGGTCCTGCATGACGAGGCTGATGGTAGAAAGCTGCCGCGGGCGGGTCAATTGCGCGCTTGCAGGGGCTTGCCGGAGCGCAACGTGACCCTAGTTCGTCAGAGCGAGCTGCTTTGACCGCCCTAAGGGGCCGTGCTAGGTGGCGCTCGCTTTTTGGCGGCGTGAACCGCCCGGCCGACACCCATTCGAGAGAACCGGAAAGAACATGGCAGAGCTTCAGAACGGGCAAGTTACTCAAGTTATTGGTCCGGTCGTGGACGTTACCTTCCCGCGTGGGAGTCTCCCGGAGATTCTTTCCGCGTTGAAGGTGAGTAACCCGGCGATCAGCGACAAGGATTGGAATCTCACTCTCGAGGTCGCGCAGCATCTCGGCGAGAACACGGTCCGCGCGGTCGCGATGGACTCCACGGACGGCTTGGTCCGTGGGATGGCGGTCAGGAACACCGCTGCGCCGATTGCAATGCCGGTGGGCAAGGAGTGCCTCGGGCGCATCCTGAACGTCATTGGCGAGCCGGTCGACGAAAAGGGCCCGGTCGGCGCGACGAAGTTCTCGCCAATCCATAGAGACCCTCCGGCGTTCGTCGATCAAAGCACGGAGATCGAAATCTTCGAGACGGGCATCAAGGTCATCGACCTTCTCGCTCCATATCGAAAGGGCGGCAAGATCGGTCTGTTCGGCGGCGCAGGCGTCGGAAAGACGGTTCTCATCATGGAGCTCATCAACAACGTCGCGAAGGCGCACGGAGGCGTCTCCTGCTTCGCCGGCGTCGGGGAGCGCACCCGCGAGGGTAACGACCTGCTCCTCGAGATGAGCGAGTCGAAGCTCGAAAGCGGCGAGACGGTCCTCTCGAAGACGGCGCTCATCTACGGCCAGATGAACGAGCCGCCCGGCGCGCGCGCACGAGTGGCGTTGAGCGCGTTGACGGTTGCGGAGTACTTCCGAGACGATGAAGGCCAGGACGTCCTTCTCTTCGTCGACAACATCTTCCGCTTCACGCAGGCGGGCTCCGAGGTGTCGGCGCTTCTCGGCCGTATCCCTTCTGCCGTCGGTTACCAGCCGACGCTCGCGACCGAAATGGGTCAGCTCCAGGAGCGCATCACGTCGACCAACAAAGGCTCGATCACCTCCGTTCAGGCGATTTACGTCCCGGCCGATGACTTGACCGACCCGGCGCCGGCGACGACGTTTGCTCACTTGGATGCGACGACCGTGTTGTCGCGTTCGATCGCGGAGCTCGGCATCTACCCAGCGGTCGATCCGCTCGACTCGAACTCGACCATGCTCGACCCAAACATCCTCGGCGAGCGTCACTACCGTGTTGCGCGCGGCGTGCAGGAAACCCTGCAAAAGTACAAGGACCTGCAGGACATCATCGCGATTCTCGGCATGGACGAGCTCAGCGAAGACGACCGCATGGTCGTCGACCGGGCGCGTAAGATTCAGCGCTTTCTTTCTCAGCCTTTCTTCGTCGCCGAACAGTTCACCGGCCTCAAGGGCGCATATGTGCCGCTCGAGGAAAGCGTCTCGGGCTTCGAGGAGATTCTCGACGGCAAGCTCGACCACATCCCGGAGCAGGACTTCTACCTCAAGGGCAATGTCGAAGAGGTCAAGGAAGCCTTCGCCAAGCGCTCCAAGGACTGATTGGCGAAACAATGGCGAACTCCGAATATCTACAGCTGGACGTCGTGACACCACAGGGCTCTGTGCTGTCCACTCGAGTCGATTCGGTTCAGGCGCCCAGCGTCGAGGGCGAGTTTGGTGTGCTACCGAACCACCTTCCGCTCTTGGCCGCGCTCAAGTGCGGGCTCTTGGTTTGGGAAGTCGAGGGCAAGCGCAAGATTGCCGCGATCGGCCCTGGCTTCGTCGAGGGTGGGCCGGACAAGGTGCTCCTTTTGACCGATGTTTATGCGTCGCCCGAGGCAATTAATCCCGACGCCGTGCGTGAGGAGCTAGCCAAAGCGGAAGAGGCACTCAAAGCCTACGACGAGCTCTACGAAGGTGCGGACTACAATGAGCTCCAGCGCGACGTCGATTGGGCGCACGCGCGGCTCGAAGCCTACGCGGCTGCTCGCGCGGTTTAGTTACATCCGACCCGCCCACCCCCACCCGTAGTCCTTCCTCCGCGCCCTTCGCTTGGGCTTGGCGGCGCTTTTTGCGCCGGACTTCGCCTGATGGCTCGCGCTGCCGCCGGTGGTTTGCCTGGGACTGGGCGTGCTTATTGCTCTGCTTCGGGGGGGGGTTGGTTCCACTTGTCGAGGGCGGTGAGCGCTGCTGCTTGCTCGGCCTCGATTTTGGAGCGGCCGGCGCCGGTCGCGACCGTTTCGTCGTTCAGCTCGAGCGCCACGGTGAACTCGCGATCGTGATCCGGACCGTCGGTTTCGAGCAACCGGTAGATCGGCGTCCCGCCCAGATTCGCTTGGGCCCACTCCTGTGCGCGTGACTTGGGGTCGCGATGCCCGGGAGCGCTGGTGTGGAGACGGGACTCGAAGATTCGGCGCGTCGCTTCGAAGGCCGCGTTCCCGCCTCCATCCTGATAAATCGCTCCGATGCAGGCCTCGAGCGCGCTCGCGAGCAAGCGGGGCTTGAATCGGCCGCCCGACTTTTGCTCTCCCTTGCCGAGCCGCATGGCCTCGCCGATTTCGATCGACTCGGCAGCCTCGGAGAGCCCCTTCTCGCTGACCAGGTCGGCCCTCCGACGCGTGAGCTCGCCTTCGTCCGCATTCGGAAACGCCACGTACAAGAGGGAGGCGACGACGAGATCAATGACCGCATCGCCGAGGAATTCCAGGCGCTCGTTGTCGGTTGGGGCAAGATCGGGCCGCTCGTTCTTGAACGACGTGTGCGTGAGCGCGTCCAGTAGGAGGTTGCCGTCGGCAAAAGAATAACCCAGCTCCTCACATAGGCGCAGTGCCGCTTCATCGAGTGGCGCATCGCGATTGGACATCGAGCACAACGTACCAGCTGCCCAGTGACGGATCCATTGCCAAGCAGCGCCGTGCTATACGCCGGCCGTGGACTTTCCCCCGGACGAGCTGGAAACGACCCGGCTGTTGCTTCGCCGTCCATGCCTCGAGGATGCGGAGCCAGCGTTCGACTCCTACGCAAGCGATCCGAAGATCACGCGGTACATGACCTGGACCGTACACGCGAGCCCCGTACAGACTCGGGAGTTCTTGCAGCAAACAATCGATGCTTGGGACTTGCGAATGGGGCATCGCGTCTGGCTCATCGAGCGCAAAGAGGATGGCATGCTGACGGGCACCATCGGATGCACCGTTCATTTCCATCGCGTGGAAGTCGGTTTCGCACTTGGGAGCCAGTTTTGGGGACGCGGATACATGCCTGAAGCGCTGTCGAAAGTCTGTGAAGCGGCCTTTGCGGACCAGCGGATCGCACGCGTCCAGGCGCTCTGCGACGAAGAAAACGCGCAGTCGTCACGTGTCCTACAGAAGGTCGGAATGAAGTACGAAGGTCGACTTCGGCAGTACGGCCTGCATCCCAACCGTTCGGAGCTTCCCCGGGATTGCCTTATGTATGCCGTCGTTCGCAGCGATTGAAACGCGGATCGAAGCGACTACACTCCGCCCGCGATGCGAATGCTGACGACCGTAGCGGACCAGGCCGAGGCAAAAACCCTCGGCGACGCTCTCTATGCAGACGGCGTGGTCACCACGCTCAAAGAGACGCGGGACGGCGCGATTGCGATTTGGGTTCACGACGAAACGCAAATGGAGCAGGCGCGCGCCTTTCTGAATGGCTTTGATCCCAGCTCGAGTCGAGTCGCTGAAATGGCAAATCAGGCGCGAGCGCGACGCAAGAAAGAAGCCAAGGCCGAGGAGCAACTTCGGGCGCGGACCGAAAAGATTCGCGAGCAGATCGAGGCGAAACAGAACATGCGCATTGGCACCGTGACGGGTGGGCTGATCGCGATCTGCGTCGTCGTTTTCTTTCTGACCGACCTGGGCAAGAACATGGGCGTCGTCGGTTACTTCACGTTCGTCCCGCCGGTTCTGACGCGAGGCGGCGCGGTGTGGGGCAACGTAAGCGCAATTTGGGAGGGGCAACCCTGGAGATTGTTCACGCCGATGTTCCTGCACTTTGGCTTCATGCACATCCTGTTCAACATGTGGTGGCTGAAAGACCTCGGCACGGCGATCGAACGCGTGTTCTCTGCGCGCTACTTGCTGATCTTCGTTTTGATCACCGCGGCAGTCTCGCACGTGCTCGAATACGCAATGTCGGGGCCCACGACCTTTGGCGGCATGTCTGGCGTCGTCTACAGCCTGTTTGCCTTCATCTGGATACGAGGCCGCCTCGACCCGAGCTTCCCGTACCGAATGCCGCAGCAACTCGCCACGTTCATGCTGATTTGGTTGGGGCTGGGATTCACCGGATGGGTCGGACCAATTGCGAACTGGGTGCACACCGGAGGTTTGCTGGTTGGCGCAGTCTGGGGAGTGATCTCCTCGGGGTATGTTCAGCGCAAGCTTGGTCGCTGACACTGTCGCTGTCAGAACAGCGGCATCAGCCGGGCATAGCTCCGCTCTCTGTCCCTCCGGATATCATCCAAAATCTCCTGAATCTCCGCCCTTCCCTCGCGCTCGATCATCCGCTCGTTGTGGGAAACGACCGAGGCGGCGACGCTTTGCGGAGGCTTCTTCGTTTTCAGATCCTGCATATCGAGCTCGAAGATATCGGCGTAGTGCGGCGGGTCCTGCGCGCGGATTTCTTCGAGGCGCGTTCTTCGGACCAGTTGCACTGTGGGATCGGGAGTTTGCCGCAGGAACTGGATCGAACCCGCGGATGCGGCGGCGGTCGGGTAGAATGGCGCGGTTAGAAAGACGTGGTCCAGCAGCGGAGCAAACGAAGCCGCCCAGTCGGCGAAGGCGTCCGACCCTGCGGTGAAGCGTGGCGCGATCAGGAACGCGACGTCGACGGCATGGTCGTCCGCCCATCCGGCCAGCACCGGGGCTAGCTCCTCGGGGAGGCAGGATGCGTTGGTCACGACGTGTGCGCGAATGCGCTTCTCGGATCGCGCTGGTTTCGCCCAGGGACAAACCGAAAAGCGCTCGATGAGCTCGCGCTGGTAGCGCTCGTGGAGCCGGAGCGCCTCACGTCGGAGCGCCTCATGCGGATTCAGCGGGCTCAATCCGTCGCCCGCGCAATTCGTTTCGAGAGATACTCGTCGAGGTGGGGCACGATCTGCATGCTCAGCGCTTCGTCGGGCATGAAGAACTCTGCTCGAACGACCTCGCGGTTGTCGACCTGCACGTTCGGCTCCGCTTCCATTTCGAGCTCGTAGATGTCCAGGGTGTCTTGGCGGTGCTCGAACACATGCGTGCCGTGATAGGCGTGGACCAGTCGCTTGGGCTGCACGTTGATGCCGACCTCTTCGCGGAGCTCGCGTGCCGCCGCCGTTCGACGATCTTCACGGGACCGGATGTAGCCGCCGGGCAAGGTGAGCTGAGCCCGATAGGAGTTTTTGACGAGCAAGACTCGGCCGTGGTGCCAGACCGCCACGAGCGCTCCGGTCGTCTCCGGCGTTCGAATGAACCAAAGAAGCCGTAGCCCCCAATGCGCCAGCCGATACACCGCCCTGATCAAGGCGTTGAACATGTCCACAGGTTACCAAAAGAGCCGGTTGCAGAGAAATCCTTGCCTAGCGGGACGAACCTCAAAGGGTCGCGCCCGCCCGGGCCCATGCCCCGCGCCGATAGGCGAGAGTGCCGAGGAACATGCGAACCAGGAACGAAATGGGGACGGCGACCCAGATCCCAAACGCATCCCAGCCCACGACGAAACCCAGGAACCAGCTGAGCGGCACTTGAACGATGAGCGTGCCGACGATGTTGATCATCAGGCTGGTGTTGGTCGCGCCGGCACCGCGTAGCATGCCTGTGAGCGCGATGTGGATACCGACGACCGGCATGCCCCAACCGAGGACCTGCATCCAGAGGATCGAATAGCGGCCCAGCTCGGTCACGGGGTCGATATCGAAGATCGCGAGAATCGGTGTCGCGCCGAACACGATCGACAAGCCGAGGAACGTCATGATTGCCGTCGACAATATGATTCCGCTGTGGACGACCTGACGCGCCTCCGGCTCATCGCTGGCGCCAAGCGCGTTTCCGACCATTGCCCCAATGGCCTGGGAGACTCCCAACCCGGGTACGAATGCCAAAGACTGAACCCTCAGTCCGACGCCGTGAGCCGCAACGGCCACCTGTGCCACGCGCGCCAGCATTCCGACGACGGAGAGAAACGCGATGTTGAGGACGAGCATGTCGAGCGCGGCCGGCGCTCCGATGCGAAAAAGATCGCGGGCGAGCGGCCGGTCGAGCCTTGCCAAGCCGAGACGTGCGCGCACACCGTAAACGACGTCACGCCTCAGAATGAGCACCATCAGGATGACCGCAACGGCCTGAGAAATGACGGTTCCCCATGCGGCGCCGCGGACACCCATGGCGGGAAGGCCAAGGCGCCCCAAGATCAGGCCATAGTTCAACACGATGTTGATGAGGTTGCTCAACAGCGCGATCATGAACGGCAGCATCGTGTTGCCGACCGCGCGCAGAGCCGCAGCAAACAGCATGTTCAAATAGAAGAACACCGTCAGTGAAAGGAGTGGACGCAGGTAGCTCACCGCGAGGTCGCGGACCCCTGCCTCCGCGCCGAGCCACTCCATGATCTGGCCGGCGGCGAGGTTTCCGACGATCGCCACAGCGATCGACACTAGGTAGGTGAGCAGAATGCTTTGGTGAAGAACGTGGTTGATGCGGTCGGACTGACGGGCACCGTGCGCGCGGGAGATGAAAGCGACCGTTCCTACCGTCAGCCCGAGCATCGCCACCATCAGCAAGAAGACCAGCTGCCCCGCGAACCCGAGCGCCGTCAGCGCTTCCTCGGCATCGCCCAGACGACCACACATGGCGGTGTCGACCGCCAAGGTGAGCACGCTGAGCAGATTCAATCCGACGATCGGCATCGCCAGATCGAAGAGGCGCCGGAAGATGGTGCGATCGATGCTCTTGAAGGGACCTGACGCGGATTTCATCGGCGGCGGGGGACCTTGCATCGCCCGTCAGTACGGCGCCAGCGGTTTCGCGATGGTGCTAGTCTTCCGGGGCCATGGCCGGTGAGCCGCGAGAGTTTGGTCCTTATTACCTGCTGCGCCGTCTCGGCGTAGGCGGAATGGCCGAAACTTTCGAAGCAACGCGCATTGGCGCTGGCGGATTCGAGCAGCGTGTTTGCTTGAAGCGCGTTCTACCTGCGTTCAGCGGGGACCAGGAGTTCGTCTCGCGTTTCCGGCGGGAGGCCGTGCTCGCCGCGCAGCTTCGCCATACGAACATCGTGGGCGTCATCGACGTGGGCGAGATCGACGACGTCCACTACATGACTCTCGAGCTCGTGGACGGCCTTGACCTTCGCTCTCTCCTGAAATCGTCTCCGGGCGAAAAGCTGTCCCCGGATACCGTGGCCTTGATTGGTCTGGACCTCGCATACGCGCTCGAGCATGCGCACGGCAGCCTCGTTCATCGTGACATCTCCCCCTCGAACATCTTGCTCAGCCGCTCGGGTGAGGCAAAGCTCGCGGACTTCGGCATCGCGAAGGCGCTCGACGACGCGAAAGCAACCGCAAGCCGCAGCGCGAGAGGCAAGGTCCCGTACATGTCTCCCGAGCACATGCGCGGCGAGTCTGTTGACGGGCGAGCGGACTTGTTTTCACTGGGCGTAGTTCTGTTCGAGGCTGTGGCCGGGGTGCGCCCTTTCGACGGCGCGCACGACGTCGAGACCATGCAAAAAATCTTGGAGGGTGACCGCGTGTCGTTGGAGGAGGTCGCGCCGCACGCGCCGAAGAAGCTTCGAGCGCTCATCGAGCGATTGATCGAGGTCGACCCCGCGGTTCGCACGCCGAGCGCCGCTCGTTTGATCGAAGAGCTCGGTGACGTGGCGCCTCCTCCATCGCGGAGATGGCAACTCGCGTCGACGGTGGAAAGCCATCGAGGCGGTCCGCAGGCCCGGATGCACGTCCGCGCTCGTGAAGAAGAACGCGACACGGAGCTCAGCCGTCCGCCGAGTC
>CBESWY010000107.1:0-9394 GCA_965533395.1 uncultured Myxococcales bacterium | reverse complement strand
GCGCTCGAGCGCCAGAAGTCGGTGCCGCCACAGCCGATGATGATTGACGGCATGATTCAAGAAGAGCTCGGCAGGTTCACGTCGCTCGACAGCACGGCCAACGTCCCCGCCGACCCGTCGAAGCCGTTCAGGCTCAGCCCCGACGACGAAGGCGCGAGGCCGCTGGTGGCTTCGGACTTCGTCGACCCCAGCAACTGGTTTGCCGGTGATTCGGAAGTCGAAACGGCAATTGAAACCGTGCGCAGCAGTGCACCGCCGGGCGCCACCATGGGCTGGTTCGAGTCCAAGAGCAGCAGGCCGGCCGCGGAGCGCCCAGCCGGGGTGCCGATGGGCCCGTCCTTGATTCCGGCGCCGCGCATCAAAGGCAAAGATGGGGCGCCGGTGATGACCTTCAGCCCGCCGGGTGCCTCCCCGATCTCCATCGTCGACCCAAGGTCGGAAAAGCCCGCCGAGCAGAAGAAGAAGCAGAAGAGCAAAGCGGCTCCCGCCGGCAAGCCCGGCGGCTCCAAGGTGGCCCTGATCGTCGCCGGCGTCGTTGCGCTGGCCGCGCTTGGTGTGGCACTCGGCTGGTTTTTCACGAAGTAGGCGCGCGCTTCGCCTTGGCTCGAACCCCGCGGCTCAACTGGCGCAGCCGCTGGTAGTCTTGCAGCGGCAGGGTCGCCTCGCCGAAGCGCGCGGCAAGGTACGCATCGGTGACCTCGCGAACTTCAACGGCCGCGGCGAAACCTGCGCGGTCGAGCTCTTCGGCGTGCTCGATCGGCGTGACATCGGGCGGGCGCGCTTGCCCTGCGCTCCGAAGGCTGCTCTCGAGCGAAAGGTAGAGACGAACCGCGCGGTCGCGGTTGGGGTCGAGCTGCCGCCCCGCACGGGTTTGGCGTCGGCGTTTGCGGCGCCATCGAACCCAAAGGACGCCAACGCCAAAGGCGCTCATGATGGCAACGAACCAGCGCCAGTCGGGGCGGAACGGAATCGGCCCGAATTCGCTCTGACTCTTCGACGGATCGTCCGCGCCAAACGCCTTCGCGCCGCGATCTCCACGCAGGGATCGATACCATGCGGCGAGGCCCTGCAGCGCTTTGGCCTGGTCGCGGATGTTGTACTCGACGACGTACACGGCCCAGCGAACGCGCATCGCGTCGATGACCTGGCGCATTTTGACCACCAAGCCGGACGGCGCCGCAAAGACCTGGCCTGAGGCCGGCGTCGGGTCGAACGTGACCCAGCGACCGTCGATGAGCACTTCGACCCAGCTGTGCGCGTGTCCGTTACGAACGGCGTAGTAGTCGCCGTAGGGGTTGTAGTCCGCGCCGAAGAAGCCGGTGACGTTGCGGGCGGGCAGTCCGAGGGAGCGCATCATGATGGCCATCGCCGTCGAGAAGTACTCGCAGTGACCAGCCTTGGCTTCGAACAGGAAGACCTGAAGCGGATCCTTGCCTTCGGTGTCGGGCTGCTCGAGCGTATAGCGGTACTTGCCCCCGCCGCGCAGGTAGCGCTCGACGAACTGGGCTTGGGCGTACGGGTTGGAGACGCCATTCACGACTTGTCGGGCCAAGGCCTCGACCCGGTCGTAGCCGGGCGGGACCTCGAGGTAGCGCGCTCGGAGGCGCTTTGGGATGTTCTCCGGAAAGCCACGCGACTTCGCCTTGGCGAAGGCCTTGTAAGTCAGAGGGCCTTGGACGCGCCCCTGGTAGCGCACATCGAGCCCAGGCGAGCGCGTGATGCGTCGGTATCGATTGCGGCCAGCGCGAACTGTCGGCGGAAGCTGCAGAGACACCGTGCCCTCCGGCAGGAACAGGACCGCCTCATCCATTGGGTCGAGGATGATTTCGTACTCCCGATCGCCGGGCTTTGGCGGACGGAAAACCATGTAGGTGTTTTGAAGGCGTTTCAGCTCTTCGCCCGCGATGGGCGAACGCGACCAGCGGCCGTTGCTGTAGCGGTCGAACGAGGTGCCCCGGAGGCGCAGGTCGAGGGAACGTGGCGGCGGGTCGGGCCGGTTCTTGGGTTTGACCCGCATGACGACGGTTGGGTCGTCGCGAATCGTACCGAAGCCGCCGAGCTCGACGTCGTCACCGAAGCCAGCCACCGACTGTGTGCGCACGCCGAGGTTCGAAAGGAAACCAAAGCCAACCCGCGGAAACGCAAAGAACATGGCGGCGGTCAAGACGAAGAGCGGAACCGCGAGAAGCGTCGTACCGCCGAAGAACGCCGGCGTCGCGAGCTCTTTGCTTTGAAGCTCGCCGCGCAGAACGGGGCTGTCTGGGCCGTGCGCGATCTCGAGCTCTTTTCGTAGATGCGTGAGCGCGAGCATCCACGGCATGACGATGACGAAACCAAAGAAGACGACGGCATAATCGAGGCCTGTCGAGAACACGGTGCCCGCGATCAGGTGCAGGAAACCGAGGATCGCGATCTGCTGGTAATCCGCTGCGGTCTTGCGATGCGAGAGGCGCGAGATCTGAAGGAACGCGGCGTACTGCACGCCCACCGACAAAATCGACTCTCCGGCGATGGCTCGCACGATTTGGAGAACGAGGACAAGCACGGCGGCGACATTCCAGAAACGAGAGTAGCCCGGTCGGTCGAGAAGCGGTGGCTCCGCAAACCAACTGGCCGCGAAGGCCACCGCGACGAGCGTTGCTTCGAAGGGGCTGAACGTCGTGCCGAGCAAAAGCGCAGTGAGGCCGAGCGCGGCAAATAGGTACGTCACGAGCTTGAGAGCGAAGCCAAATCTCATGCGGCGCGCCTCTTGCGCTTCGAGTCGCGGCGGGGGGCGGCGGCGCGGGCCGGCGTAAGGAGCGCGAGAAAGTGCCAGATGGGGTCGGGCGGCGTGCCGCCAGGCACCAAGGGCGAAACGCTGCTGCTCGACTGAACCTGCACCGAGATGCCCTGAGTGAGATAGACGGAAGTCAAAGTTGCGACTTCGGAGATCGACGTTTCAAACCGCTCTTGCCACACCGCTTCGTCGTCGAGGCCGGAGGGGACCAGGTTGTCGACGGTGAGCGTGACCAGCGCGCTCGAGTCCTGCTCGTGTTCGCGAACGACGAGCTCGCCTCGGCTTGCGGTTCGTTTCCAGTGGATGTCTCGCGCTTCGTCGCCCTCACGGTAAAAGCGCACGCTTCCCGCGAACTCGCTTCCGCGGCCGGTCTGGTGGATGGGCGCTGCGTCCCCTTGCATTGGGCGGAGCGCCGGCGTGGCAACGTGCTCGAGCAGCCGGGGGTAGACGACGATCTCGTCAGGCAGGAAGATGGTGTAGCCTTTTTCGATTAGGCCGAACGGATAGCGCGTGAGCACGCGCACGGTTCCGAGCTCGAAAATCCCCCGGCGCGGCGACTCGAAGCGATAGCTCCCGATTTCCGTCGTTCCGGCCGCGACCCGAACGAAACGCGCGGCCTCCGTGTCCACGCCGTCGACCTCGTCGATGGCTTCGACCGAGACGCTCGAGAGCCAGCGCTTCTCGTTGAGCAATGCGATGTCGATGAGCGACCGCCGCCCGGCAAAGAGTCGAGCTGGCAAATTTCGCTTGATTCGGAGCTTCCAGAGCGCGAGGTCACTCAGGACACCGCTCACGAGGAGCAGGCTGAGAAGCAGGCCGAGCACCAGGTAGAGGAGGTTATTCGCAGTGTTCACCGCTGCGAGACCGACGCCGATGGTGATGAAGAGGAACGCGCGCCCCTCCCGCGTCAGTCGAAACTTCCGCCTGCTCCGCTTTCGCCGAAAGATTCGCATCGACCGGCCCGATCAGAGAGGGACAGAGACGACGGTGAGAAGCTCGCGAATGACACGCTGCGCGTCGTCACGAACCGCGGCGCCTCCCATGCCCCCGCTCACCTTCACACGGTGCGCCAGGACGGGGCCCGCAAGCGCCTTGACGTCGTCGGGAAGCACGAAGGAGCGCCCTTCGACCAGCGCCCTCGCCCGCGCCGCACGTTCGAAGCCGAGCGCCCCTCGGGTGGACACGCCTACCGACAAGAGCGGCGTATTTCGCGTCGCGATGACGATTCGATGTAGGTAATCGAGGACAGCGTCGTCGACGCGGACGGAGTCGACCGCCTGCTGAACGTGCCGAAGCTCGTTTGCGCTCATCGTCGCGTTGAGTTGTCCGACCGGGTCCGCGCCACGACGATTGAGCACCTCTCGTTCGACGCTAGGCGGCGGATAGCCGACGCTGAGTCGCACGAGAAATCGGTCGAGCTGTGACTCGGGCAGCGGGTACGTTCCGTAGAACTCCTGTGGGTTTTGCGTCGCGACCACGAAGAATGGCTCTTCGAGGCTGTGGGTCTCTCCGTCGATCGAGACCTGCCGTTCGTCCATCGCTTCGAGAAGCGCGCTTTGCGTCTTGGGCGTCGTCCGGTTCACTTCGTCGGCGAGCAGAACCTGCGTGAAAATCGGGCCGGGTCGAAACTCGAAGGTGCTCTTGGTTTGGTTGAACACGTTGCCGCCGAGGACATCGGTCGGCATGAGGTCGGAGGTGCATTGAAGGCGTCGAAACGTCACCCCAACTGACGCCGCGAGGGCGCGCGCTAAGGTCGTCTTGCCGACCCCTGGGACGTCCTCGAGCAGCAGGTGCCCGCGGGCCAGAAGCGAGACGACCGCCAGCTTGATGACCTCTTCTTTGCCCCGAACGACCTGCGCGATGTTCTGAACGAGACGCCGAGACAGTTGGGTCGCGTTTTCCGAGATGTGCGCGACGCTTGGTTGAGCCACTTATCGAGCCTACCACACCCAACGTTGTGGGTAAAATATTACAATATCACTGACCTTTGCGTCAGCGTTCCACTCTTTGTCCACAGTGCTCCTATCGGTCAAACCACCCGCTATTCCGGGGGCTTGGAAGCTGAATGTGCCTTCGACCCCACAGTCAGCGCCGGGTGCAGGATCGAATCGGGGTCCTCGAAGAGAAAGGACTCGATTTCGGCTCGCTTGGCGTGTGCATCGCGCCGGCCCATCTCGATCAGGGTCTCCGCGAAACCCCCGTCGAACAGGAGGTAGCTGGCCAAGTCCGCTTCGGCGCCGGCGCCAACATCGAGCATGCTGATGAACGCGCGCCCGAGGCTCTTGCCAAAGCGCACTCGGTTGGAGGCGAGGTAATCCGCAGCGACTTGTCCAATGTCGACGGTCGGTCGAAGAACCAAGGAGCTGAGCAGACGGCGCTTCGCCAGAGCGCCTCGCGCTTGAGCGGCTTCGTTGATGCGATCGACGAACTCCGGGCCGTAAGCACGCACGCCGTCGCGAAGGAAGTCGTTGATACGCTGCACTTCGAGAAGGTCGGTGTTCACGTGGTCGAGAAGGAAGGCGTTGAGCACCTTTCCAAGCATGAACGTTGCGCCCGGGTACTTGCCGTCTTTTACGGCACGCCGGTCGGGCGAGTGCGGTGTCGAGAGCCCAATGACGAGCAAGCGGTTCATGCCGAGATGCACCGACGGGCCCATCGGCGTGTTGAGACGAAGGCCGCCGTCGCAATGGATCTCGTCGCCGATCTCGACCGGCGGAAAAATGAGCGGAATCGCTGCGGAAGCGAGCACGTGATGCTGGCCGATCCGAGCGCGGCGAACGAGCGCATGAAGTCCCAAGCTCTCGGGAATCCCAATGCCCGGAGCCGCATCGACGAAAATCACCGGTTGCCCGGTGCCAACGTGTGTGGTGCTCACCGTGAGCGCTCGAAGGGCGCCGCTCCGAATGTTCTGCCTCAGCCGACGCCAGCGAACGTTCCGGCCCACCAGCGCAGAGAGCGGGGCCGGGTCGAAGACGCCGCGCGCCTGCCCGGAGCCGCCGAGGAGCACGCGATAGAGGCCTGCGGCCTGACGCAGCCCAAAACCAAGAACGTGAGGCAGCTCGAGACCGGTCCAAAGGGCGACGAGCTGCTTCACCCCGGCCGGCACGTCGCCGATGGCAGAGGCTATGAAAGCGCCGTTGACGGCGCCGACGCTGGTACCGGAGATCAGGTCGACCTTTGGCCCTTTCCCGTTGGTGTCGAGGAATTCGCTGAAGATGTATTGGAGAACCCCAACCTCGTACGCTCCCCGCGCACCGCCCCCCGAAAGTATCAAGCCAAGACCACCCACTATGTTTCCTCGTCCTTCAAGCGTAACAGCCGAGGCGGCTCGCCGCAGAAATCATGGCTCGAAAGTAACCGGCGAATCTCGGGAGGGAGCCAGATCTCCTGATGGGGCAGGCGGCGGAGCGCATCGAGCAGCACCTCGGCCCGGCGCCAGGGTGGAGCGCTCGGAGACACGTAGAGCAGCATTTCGCCCTGGACCCGGCAGAGCCCTCCGTCGAGATGGGCCTCCTCGGGGAGCTCTTCCTCGAGGAAGCGTATCCCCAAGCGCGTCAACGCTCGCTCCAGGGCATCGAGCTGAAGCGCGAGTTCCACGCGTCGAGGGTGCGGCCGGCAGCCGAGCCCCGCAATCTGGTCGTTTGGGCAAACGATTTGGTAAGATGCCAGAACCTTGATTCGCCTGGCAAAACCATGGATCGGCGAGGACGAACGCCGCGCCGTCGCCGCCGTGTTGGAGTCCGGACAGCTCGTCCAGGGCGCCTTGGTCGAGCGATTCGAGCAGGCCGTTGCCGCGCTGCTCGGCCGTCGGCACGGGGTCGCCGTGTCGAGTGGCACCTCCGCGCTCCAGCTCGCGCTCAAGGCCCTGAAAGTCGGCCCGGGAGACGAGGCGCTTTGCCCGGCGCTCAGCTGGCCGAGCCCGGCGCATGCAATTCGGGTGGCCGGGGCGAAAGTGCGCTTCATCGATGTCGATCAGGGCGAGTGGAACAGCACCGCAGAGGCTTTCCGAGAAGCGCGCAGCGGCAGCACCAAGGCGGCCATCGTCATCGATCAGTTTGGCAACCCGGCACGTGCACAGGCCATTCGGGAGGCTCTGGGGTCACTGCCGATCATCGAAGACGCGGCGTGCGCGCTCGGGAGCCGCTTTGCCAACGGTCCCTGCGGCAGCCTCGGCATCGTGTCTTGCCTGAGCTTTCATCCGCGAAAGATCTTGACTACAGGCGAAGGTGGAATGTGTCTCACCGACGACGACGACATCGCCGACAAACTGCGAACACTGCGCAACCACGGGCAGCTCGGCGGAGAGTTCGTCGTCGCTGCAGGGAACTCGCGCATGACCGAGATCGCCGCAGCGCTGGGGCTCGCGCAGCTTCAGCGGCTCAATGAAATTCTTGCAAGAAGGCGTGAGCTGGCCGCGCTCTATGCGAAGGCGCTCGATGGGGCGCTTGACGTTCAAAGCACCCCAGAGGGCGCGGAGTCCAACTACCAGACCTTCGGAGCCATTCTTCCGCAAGGCTTCGCCCGCAAGTCCGTCTGCGAAAAGCTCCACGATCGGGGCGTCGAAGCCGGCGTTCTTTCTTTTGCGATTCACAAGCTCGGCAGCTTTGCCGGAAGCGACGCTTCCCTGCCTATCGCCGAACACATCGCCACGCGCGGCATTGCGCTTCCTCTCTATCCACAGATGCGAAACGCCGACGTCGAGGAAGTCGTCCGCGCCCTTCTCGGAGTGCTCGATGACTGACGACTTGGTGCTCGAGGTCCATGGCCTTTACAAGACCTTTCACATCGGCTTTTTCCGCAAGCGCGTGGACGCCGTGCGCGGGACGAGCTTCTCGGTCAAGCGCGGCGAGATCTTTGGCCTGCTCGGGCCAAATGGCGCGGGCAAGACGACCACCATCAAGTCGATTCTCCGCCTCATTTTTCCTACCAAAGGCGAGATTCGAATTTTCGGGCGCCCGTCCGGCGACCGTGAAGCCGCGAAGCGCGTGGGCTACATGCCGGAGAACCCATACGTCTACCAATACCTCAAGCCCATCGAGTTCCTGGACCTGTGCGGTCGGCTCGTCGGCCTCAAAAAGCACGAACGCCGCGCGCGCTCCGAGGAGATGATCGACAGGGTCGGCCTCAGGGACGCCGCGGATCGACCGATTGGCAAGTTCTCCAAGGGCATGATGCAGCGCATTGGGCTCGCGCAGGCGCTCCTGCACGACCCGGAGCTCCTGGTGCTCGACGAGCCGATGAGCGGGCTCGACCCCATCGGCCGCAAGGAGGTGCGCGACCTCTTGCTCGAACAGCGGGAGCGCGGAAAAACGCTCCTGTTCACCAGCCACATCCTGCACGACGTCGAGCTCCTCTGCGACCGCGTCGTTATCATGCAGCAGGGCGAAATCACCTCGGAGGGCCAGGTGCACGACCTCCTGGAGTCCGCAGGTCGGCGCGTCGAGATCCGACTGAGCAGCGCTTCAAAGAAGCTCAGAGATTCGCTCGCGTCGCGGGGGTCGATTGTCGACGGCGGGGCCGGCCATCTCACGCTGCAGGTCGACGGCCAGCAGGCGGTCGACGAGGTGCTTCGCATCTCGAGCGCGGCCGGCGCGCGGCTCGACGCGATGATCCCAGAGCGAGAGTCACTGGAGAACCTGTTCCTGAAAAGCGCGGCCCGCTGAGGGGCCCACTTGCTCCGAAGTCGATGGTCCCTAAAGGAAAGACATGACCGTCAAAAGGGTTTCACCGCTGGAGGCCGCCGCGCTCCTCGAAGACGAAGGCTACGCGTACCTCGACGTGCGCTCGATCTCGGAGTTCGACGAAGGGCATGCGGGTGGCGCGTACAACATCCCTCTGCTGCACGCGACGCCTTCGGGCATGCGCCCCAACGGAGACTTCATGTCGGTGGTTGAGGCGGTGTTTCCGAAAGAGAGCAAGCTGGTGGTCGGCTGTCGGTCGGGCAACCGCTCGCTGCGGGCAGCCGAAGCCTTGCTCGCCGCCGGCTTCGCGAACGTCGTGGACCAGCGGGCCGGGCACGAGGGCGCGCGCGATGCGTTCGGGCAGCTCCAGGAGCCGGGCTGGCACGCCGCCGGCCTCGAGGTCGCACGCGAGGCCGAGCCGGAGCGAAGCTACAAGGCCCTGCTCGCGCGCCGCGACGGCTAGCCGAACATGCTCGCCCAGATGAGGCCCGGAAGCCTCGCCAAAGACGGGTCGGCGTTGAAATACGTGAGCTTCGGGCCGACCGAGAGCGCTCTGTCGTTGTCGACGAACCAGGCGGGCCTGGGGAACACTCGGAACGGGCCGCGGAGCACCGACTTCTGCGGCCGGTTGAGCATGAAGGTGTTGTGCACGACTCCTTGTCCAGAACGAATGTCTCTGCGTTCGTGCCCCGGGAACGCGCCCCAGGTGTGCGTCGCCAAGCCGAAGACGAGGCCGGACCAAAGGTTGACGGCGATGGCGCCGTAGCGAAGGTTGGCAATCGCGCGTTCGACCGCCTCGGCAACCGCTGGGTCCTTGAGCGACTTCGGATGGACGAGAATGCTGCAAGCAAGCGTCCCCCAAACGCGCTCATTGCAGAACTCGACTGCCTCGTCGATGTACTCGACGATCGACGAGGCCGGGAGCGCAACCTCGCTG
>CBESWY010000106.1:0-9454 GCA_965533395.1 uncultured Myxococcales bacterium | reverse complement strand
TAGCACCGGGCCGACGGCTGGCTAGCCCAGAATCCGGAAGAACGAGCGCAGCATTTGATAGGTGAGCCCCCAGACGACCCGACCGCCCACGTCGTAGGCGGGGAAGTCGATGCTCGTGCCGTGCCATTGATAGGGGCGGACGGTGTCGACCTCGCCTCGGTAGAGGGGGAGCAGGGGCGTCCAAAGCGCCTCGGCGACTTCGCGATCGTCGACTTGAAGGGGCAACTCGCGGTGAACCTCGAAGACGAAAGGGCGAATCACGGTCTCTTGCGGCTTGCCGCGGGCGATCGCCTGAAGGTCGTCGAGCTGCCCGATGTGCTCGGCTTCGATCGAAAGGTCGAGTCCAACCTCTTCGCGGGTCTCCCGCATCGCGGTCTCGAGGAGCGTCGCATCGCCCAGGTCCTGCCGGCCACCGGGAAACGCCATGTGCCCCGACCAGGGGTCCTGCGGTTGCTCCGCCCTCCGAATGAAAAACACCTCGGGCCCAGACGCGCTTTCGCGAAGGAGCAAGGCGACCGCAGCCCACTTCTCGTGCTCCGCAAGCTCCCGTGGGGCTCGCTCCACGAGCACATTGCGAACATTCGGCAGCCCGAGAACCGTCATCCTCCCTAGTCTACAATCTCGTACCGAAAGTCTTCGATGACGGGGTTCGCCAGGAGCTTCTCGCACATGGATTGGATGTGGGCATCGGCGGAGGCCTTGTCGTTTCCGTCGAGCTCGAGCTCGATGAGCTTGCCGACGCGCGCGGATTTGACCTCTTCGAAGCCGAGTGAGCCAAGGGAGCGTCGAACCGCATCGCCCTGCGGGTCGAGGACTTCGCGCTTCAGCGTAACGAAGATGTTTGCTTTCATGATCCCTCCAAGCCTAGGTTCTTTGCGATTCGCGAAGATGGATCCGCCGTGTCGGGCGCAAACGCGGTGCCGCGGATCTCGTCACAGGCCTGAATGTAGCGGCGGGATGCTTCAATCCGCACCTCGTCGGGGATCGTCGGCACGGAGCCGTCTCCTTTGTAGCCCTTGCCGGCGAGCCAGCGCCGGACGTACTCCTTGTCAAAGCTTTCCGGGTCTTCACCGGCTTCGAATCGCTTCGGGTAACTGTTGGCGTACCAAAACCGCGACGAGTCGGGCGTGTGGATCTCGTCGATGACGACGATCTTGCCGTCTGGCGTCTTCCCGAATTCGTACTTGGTATCGACCAGGATCAAGCCGCGATCGGCGCACACCTTCTGGCCGTGCGTGAAGAGCGCCATCGCGTAGCGAGCCGCCTCGTCGAAGTCCTCGGCGCTGATGCGACCCATTGCGAGAATTTCCTCGCGGGAGACCGACACGTCGTGATCGCCCTTCGCCGCCTTGGTGCTCGGGGTCAAAATCGGATCCGGAAGCTTCTGGTGCTTCTTCAAACCGTCTGGAAGCTCGTGACCGCAAAAGATGCGCGTGCCCTTCTCGTAGTGGGTCCAGATGCTGGTCGAGGTGACACCGGTGATGTACGCGCGAACGACCATCTCGACCGGCAGCGGCTCGCATTCGATGCCGACCATGACGTTTGGATCTGGAACGTCGACGACATGGTTGGGAACGATGCCTTTGGTTTCTTCGAACCACCAGGCGGCAAGGCCGTTGAGCACCTGTCCTTTGTAGGGAAGCGTCCCAAGCACGCGATCGAAGGCACTGATGCGGTCGGTGACGACGATGTAACGCTTGCCGTCCGCGATGTAGCAATCCCGAACCTTGCCCTCGTACTTGCGTCCGAGCGATTCAAAGTTGGTGCCATCGAGGGTTCGCGTGAGCCCCTCTTGCAGGATCTCCGGTGAGACCGTCATCTCAATCTCCTTCCAGGACGCGATCGATGATCGTGTCAACGTGTGCAAGTGCGTGATTCAAGTCGAACTGGCGGTCAATCTCGTCGGCCGAAAGCTTCGCTCGAATGTCCGCATCCTCCTGAAGGAGCGCGCGGAACTCGCCCTCCCCTTCGAACGCCTTCATCGCGTTTCGTTGAACGAGCACGTAGGCGTCCTGCCGGCCGAGTCCTTGCCCGATCAGGGCGAGCAAGATGCCCTCGCTCGCCCAAAGCCCGCCCGTCTGGTCGAGGTTCTGCCGAAGCCGGTCCGGGTAAACGACGAGATCGGCTACTACGCCACGGAGGCGGTCCAGCATGAAGGCCAGCGTCGCGGTCGCATCGGGGAGCATCATGCGTTCGGCCGACGAGTGGCTGATGTCGCGCTCGTGCCAGAGGGCGACGTTTTCGAGGCCCGGGACCACCGCGGCGCGGACGACCCGGCCGAGGCCACAAAGGTTCTCGGTCAAAACGGGGTTGCGCTTGTGGGGCATGGCGCTCGAGCCCTTTTGGCCCTTCTTGAAGTGCTCTTCGGCTTCGCCGACCTCGGTTCGCTGCCAATGGCGAACATTGGTCGAGAACCGCTCGATGCCTGCGGCGACGATTCCGAGAGCCGAGACGTAGGCTGCATGACGATCGCGCGCGACGACCTGCGTCGAGACCGTCTCGGGCCGGAGGCCCAGGGAGCCGAGCGCTTCGGCTTCGATGGCCGGCGTCAGGTGGGCGTAGGTCCCAACGGCACCGGCGATCTTGCCTACAGCGATTTCGTATCGCGCCACTTCGAGCCGCTTTCGCCCGCGAGCAAGCTCGGCGTAATGGCCGGCTAAAATCAATCCAAAGCTGGTCGGCTCGGCGTGAATGCCGTGAGACCGACCGATCGCCGGGGTGCGTCGATGCTCCTCGATGCGACCGCGCAGCGCTTCGAGCACCGCGTCCAAGCGGACCAAAAGCGCATCGGTCGCCTCGACGAGAAGCAGGGCCAGGGACGAGTCGAGCACGTCCGACGAGGTCATGCCGCGGTGCAGCCAGCGCGCGGGCTCGCCCGCGAGGCCTTCGACGTGCGTGAGGAACGCGATGACGTCGTGGCGGGTTGTCTTTTCGATTTCGTCGATCGCGTCGGGATCGAGCTTGGCGCGGAACGGGGCTACTGCGTCGGCCGTTCCCGCGGGAACGAGGCCTGCGCTTTCCATGGCGCGGCACGCAGCTACTTCGATATCGAACCAGGTCTCGTACTTCCGCTTCTGCGACCAGAGATCCTGAAATTCGGCGGGTGTGTAGCGTGGAATCATCGTTGCGCGGCGAAGCTAGCAGACCGACAGCCCCGGTGCGAACGCGTCTTGCCCCTGGCTCGGACTCCGCGATTTAACGCCATCAAAAGGCGACCATCTCGTTTTCAGATCTGGAAGTTCCAGGCCTTGCGGACCTCGATGTGGGGCATCGCGTAGCCGTCGACGTAGGCGCGGTGGGCCGGATCGATGATGTATTGCTGGACGTCCTCCATGGAATCGAACCGGACGACGATGCTGATGTCCCAACTCGCTTCAGACGCTTCGTCGGCCGGGACGCCGACGGTGACGCTACGGACCCTCTCGAGCGCGCTGAGGTCGGCTCGGGTTCGTTCCGCAAACTCGGCGCGCGCCGAGTCGTTGCAGTACTCGTCTTTCAACTTGAACAATACGATTCGCTCGATCACCGCCCTATCCGATCCCTGCGAGCCCGCAGCCGATTTCCGCCAAGTGCGGCACGGCTGCGCCAAACATGGCGGCCTCCGTCGAGCTGGCATTCCCGTCGAGGCTGCGCTTGTACACGCCCTGCGCGATCGCAGCGAGGCGGAAAACCGAAAACGCCTTGTAGTAGCTCAAGTCCGGCACACTCTCGCGGCCCACCAGCTCGCAGTACCGCGCGACGAAAGTGTCTTCGTCGGGGATGCCGCTCTTCTCGAAATCCACGCCGGCCAGGCCGCCGATCTTCGGAAGCATCACATCGTACAGCATGCAGGTGTACGCCAGGTCCGAAAGCGGATGGCCGAGCGTCGAGAGCTCCCAGTCGATCACGGCCAGCGCCCGAGGCTCGCTCGGGTGGAAGATGATGTTGTCGAGCCGGTAGTCTCCGTGCACCAGCGCGGTGGCCTCGTCGTCCGGGATGTTGGCCGGCAGCCAATCGATGAGGGTGTTCATCGGCGCGACGTCCGCGGTCTGAGACGCAAGGTACTGCTTGGTCCAGCGCTTCACCTGCCGCGCGACATAGGCATCGGGGCGTCCATAGTCCGAGAGACCCACCGCGCCGAGATCCACGCTGTGAATCGCAGCCAAGACCCGAGCTAGCTCTTCGTAGATGGCCCGCCGCTCCGGCGGCCCGAGCTCGGGAAGCTGCACATTCCAAAAGATCCGCCCTGGAACGTACTCCATGACGAAGAAGGAAGTGCCAATGACCGAGTCGTCCTCGCAGAGCGCGTACATGGTCGCGCTGGGCACGTCGGTGTCACCGAGCGCGCGCATGACGCGGTATTCGCGGTCGACCGCATGCGCTGACTGAAGGAGCTTCCCGGGCGGCTTCTTGCGCAGCACGTACTGGCGCTCGCGGTCGGCGAGCCAATACGTCGGATTCGATTGACCACCCTTGAACTGGCAAACCTGAAGCCCACCTGTATAGCCCTCGACGTTCTCGGCCATCCAGGCATCTAGTCGCGATTCGTCGAAACGATGCGCTTCTCGAACGGGTCCAGCATTTTTGGGGGGCACCGGGGGCATCGATCCTCGCTCGGGGGAGGTCGGGAGCCTATCACGGCCGGCCCGGCCCTGAGGCACTGAACGTACGCATTGAGCACCGGTCCCAACGGCGCTAGGTTCCCCGGCGTGAGGTGGGCACAGTATCCGCGCTTGAGCTTCCGCGGCTTTCTGATCGCAAGCGTGATTCTATGCACCGCACAGGTCACGCTGGGCCAGAAGCCCGACGATGACGACGATCCCGGCTATCGGCCTCAGCCGAGCACCAACGTTCAAAGTGACGTCCAGGCCCTTCCGATCGACGCACCGGCGGGGAGCAAGGTGGTCGTCATCGCGATCGACCGCACGGTCGAGCTCGGCCTGGCTGCCTTCGTTCGGCGCGAGATCGAAAACAACCCCGACGCCGCGGCGATCGTGCTCGACGTCAACACGCTCGGCGGGCGCGTCGACGCCGCAATCCAGATTCGAGACGCGCTGCTGGAAGCCAAGCCCCGCACGGTCGCCTTCATCCACCCACGTGCGATCAGCGCTGGCGCCTTGATCAGCCTGGCCTGTGACAACGTGGTCATCACCGAGGGTGGGACCATTGGCGCCGCGACGCCGATTCAAGCCGGCCCGGGCGGGCAGGCCGATGCCGTGGGCGAGAAAATGGTTTCGTACATGCGGACGGAGATGCGGGCGACCGCAGAAGCCAACGGCAGGCGGGGCGACATCGCCGAGGCGATGGTCGACAACGAGGTGGTCATCAAGGGCATTGTCGATTCGGGCAAGCTGCTGACCCTCGATACCGACCAGGCCCTCAAGCTGGGTATGGCGGACGGCAAGGCGGCCAACCTCGACGAGGTGATGGCGATGCTCACCCTCGAAAACCCAAAAATTGAGAAGGGCGAGCTCAACTGGGGCGAAGAAATCGCGCGCTGGCTCACCGAGCCGACGATTAGCGGCCTTCTGCTCTCGGTCGGCATGCTCGGCCTGATGGTCGCGTTCTATACGCGAACCGTAGGCGCGTTCACCCTCGTCGGCTTCATCTCGCTCGCCATGTTCTTTGGCGGACACGCGGTCGTTCATCTCGTCGGCTGGGAAGAGGCCCTCCTGTTCATCGCCGGCGTCGCGCTCGTCGTCGTCGAAATCTTTTTCGTTCCCGGGCTCGGTGTGCCCGGCGTGCTCGGGCTGGTCTTCGTAATTGCCGCGCTGGTTCTCGCTCTGATCGGAATTCCACTCGACGTCTCGTTCGAGACGGGGGTGCTTGCGAACGCGATGACCCGGGTGTTGCTGTCCCTGCTCGGGGCATTCGTCTTGGCCCTCGTCGTGATGCGCCTGTTTTCGCGGACCGCGATGGGCCAGGCGCTCGTCTTGCAAGACGCCGAGACGGGCTTCCTCTCTGCGCCGAGCGCGTCGGATCTCGTCGGACAGACCGGCGAGGCGCTGACCGACCTCAGGCCGGCTGGGAAGATCATCATCGACGGAGAACGCCACGAGGCAACGAGCGAGCGCGAGTTCATCGCGCACGGCACCAAAGTTGTTGTGATCGGCAAGGACGGCCCCGAGCTGGTCGTTCGTCCTGCGGGGGAGAAGTGACCGCGGTCGTCATCGTCACCGTCCTGGTGATCGGTTTGATCCTGCTGTTCACCGAGGTGGCCGTGGTGCCAGGCTTTGGCGTCGCAGGCGCCTTGGGCCTGCTGGCGCTTGCAGCGGGCGCGATCGCCGCATGGACCGAGCTCGGCCCTTTTTGGGGCGGTCTGACAGGCGCGGTCTCGATCGTCGCAGCCGGCATCATGCTCGTCTGGCTGCCGAAGAGCCGGGTCGGGCGACAAATGGTGCTCGAGCACAGCCAAGCGCAAACGCTTTCGCAGGAAGACCGAACCGGCTTGATCGGCCGCCGAGGGGTCACCGTCACCCCGCTCCGGCCGATCGGGCGTGTCCGCTTTGGTTCAGACGAGGTCGATGTGGTGACCGAAGGTGAATACATCGACAGCCAGCAAGAAGTCGAAGTCATGACGGTGGAGGGGGCACGCGTCGTCGTACGAACCCCCGATGCAACCTAGGAAGGAAGTCCCATGCAGATCGTTCCAGTCGCCCTAATTTTTCTTCTCATCATCGTCGTCTTCGTCCTGTTCGTCTGGCTGATCCCGGTCCGCCTTTGGATCGCGGCGTGGTCGAGCGGTGCGCGGGTTGGCTTTGGCGAGCTCATCGGCATGCGCTTGCGGCGGGTGTCACCCGGCGCCGTCGTCAATCCTCGCATCACCGCGGTCAAAGCGGGCATCGATCTGCCAACCAATACCCTGGAGTCGCATTACCTTGCGGGAGGCAACGTCGAACGCGTCGTGAACGCGCTGATCAGCGCCGACAAAGCGGGCATCACGCTCGGCTTCCAACAGGCGGCGGCGATCGACCTGGCGGGCCGGGACGTGCTCGAAGCCGTGCAGACGAGCGTCAATCCGCGGGTCATCACGACACCCAAGATCACCGCCGTCGCCAAGGACGGCATTCAGCTCTTGGTGGTCACCCGAATCACGGTTCGTTCCAACATCGACCGGCTGGTCGGTGGCGCGACCGAAGAGACGGTCGTCGCGCGCGTCGGCGAGGGCATCGTTTCTACGATCGGCTCATCGCTGAACTACGCCGAGGTTCTGGAGAACCCGGACAGCATTTCCAAGAACGTGCTCTCGCGCGGTTTGGACAGCGGCACGGCATTCAACATTTTGTCGATCGACATCGCCGACGTCGACGTCGGCACCAACATCGGCGCCAAGCTGATGACCGAGCAGGCCGAGGCGGACAAACAGGTCGCGCAGGCTCGAGCCGAGGGGCGACGGGCGCTCGCGGTGGCGGCCGAGCAGGAGATGCGCGCGAAGGTCGAAGAGATGCGCGCGCACCTGGTCGAGGCCGAAGCCAAGATCCCTGCAGCCATGGCTGAAGCGCTCAAGGCAGGCAACCTCGGCGTGATGGACTACTACAACCTCCGCAACGTGGCGGCCGACACTGAGATGCGTGACTCGATCAGCAAAGCGACGGGTCGATCGGACGATGATGACGAAGCCTAAGGTCCTGCCCTTGAGCAGCGTAATCGCCAAGCCGCGCACATTCGTGGCGCGGCTGGTGCTTGCGGACTTGATCGCGAAGCGTGGCGACGGCCCGCTCGAACGGAAGCGCCTCATCTACGGGGGGAGAAAGCGCTGAAGGCCGATGCAGGAGCTGCTCAAAGAGTATTTCGGCGAGATCGCGATCCTGATCTACATCCTCTACCCGCTCCTCAAGCGTGTGTGGAACCGGCTCAATAAGAAGGGTGACCCTGCGCCCAAGCCAAAGAAGGCCGCACGCAAAACACGCGCAGCCAAGGAGGCCCGGCCGTCGCCTCGGCCTCCGCCGCGCGTGCCTGCCGTCGCCAAGCGTGCGCCGGAGGCAGACTTCCTCGAGGCGGCTCGCACCCAGCTCGTGGGGCTGAAGCAAGAGGCGAACCAGCTGCTGGCTCGGGCGGAGGGCGATCCTCGCTTGCAACGGCTCGTACCAGCGTTGCGAGAAGATCTCCTCGGCAGGGTTGCGGTGATCGAACGCTCGCTTAGCGGCGCGCCCACGATGTCGACGATCGTGGACGATAGAACTGTCCTTGGCGGGCTTGCTGCGCTCCTTCGTCACCTGCAGGCCATGGCAAGGCAGCGCAGCTACGGCGGCTCTTCCTTTCAAGCCGACGCCGACCAAATGGCCGACGCTTGCTACGCGCCGTTGCTCGAGCTCGCCCGCGTCCAGGGCTTGAAGCTGAGGACGAGCCAGCCGATCACGGTCACCGGCGACTGGGATCTTTCGATCGTTCCTCGCTTTGCTTCGACGCGGGTCGCCCCTCTCCGCTTGCCTGTGGGCTTCGAGAACAGCCTTTGGCGCTGGCCGGCAATCGCGCACGAGGTGGCCCACGACTTCTACTACAGCCTCGAAGGCCTGGAGCAGAGCTTGCGCCAGCGAACCGGGCTTCCCCGGAACGTCGAGATGCCCGCGTCCTCCGCCGATGTCGACGGCGCCTGGCTCCGAGGGCTCTTCGGCGCCTGGCTCCCGGAAATCTTCGCCGATGTGATCGGCGCCGTCAGCCTGGGCCCGGCCTACGTGGAGTCGATGCGCCTCACGTTCCGAAACCCGGACTCGCCTCAGCAGACTGCAGCGATCTTGCAGGACCAGAACCTGATGGACGAGCACCCCCCTCCCCGACTGCGGCTTTTCATGGCGACGCGGGTCTTGCACCACTTGGGCCGCCACGAAGAGGCAGACGACCTCTGGGAACGGTGGGAAATCGACCACCCCGGCGTGCGGCTCTATTACTTGCCGCTCGGCGGACAATGGGTCGGCCTCGCAGACGAAACCCTTCATTCGATTGCGGACTCGGTCATCGACGTACTCGCCCAGCGCGCCTGGCCGGAGCTCGAAGGCTTTCACCTACTGAACATCCCCGGCTTCGCCTACCTGCACGCCGAGCACGCGGAAGTGCAACGGCTCAAGCGCGGGCTTACACGCGACGAAACGGTGAAAGGAGACGTACGCTGGATCATGGCCGCAGCCGTGCTCGCAGCAATGGCACAGCCGTCGCTGCACGATCGGATCTTGGAAGCGGCGCGGCGAGCGATCGTCGGGGTCGGGGAAGCGCAGCGGGCAGTCAGGACAAAAGCTAGCCGCGCCCCATCCCGCACCATCGCAGCGGACCTGGTTGCATCTTTGAGACAGCCAAGCGAGATTCAAGAGGCGATCGTCCTGGGCGCAGCCCTCACCCCGTACAAACGCCCCCGCTGGCGCCCCGTATAGACGTCGCTGCGCGCCGTCCACGGGGCTTCGCTGCCTCTAGCCCCGTGGCGACGAAGTCGCTCTTCGGGGGCACCTAGCCCCGTGGGCGATGCGCAGCATCGACTTTACGG
>CBESWY010000105.1:0-9499 GCA_965533395.1 uncultured Myxococcales bacterium | reverse complement strand
TCGAAGAGCAGCGGGCCCGCGTCTGCATGTGGTTGGCCTCTCGGGCCAACCCCCCCTACTCGGTCGTCTCTTCTTCCGCGGGTTCGTCCGACGAAGCCTCTTCGGCCTCCGCGGGGGCCTCTTCGCCCTCCGCCTCCGGGCTCGCTGCGATCGCGAACGCTCCGAGCTTGTCCTTGAGCGCGTCGCCGAGCGTCGCCTGCGCGCCGCCGAGGCTTGGGCCGATCTTGCGCGGTGCAACGCGCTTCTGCGCCTCTTCCGGGCGTGCGACCTGGTTCACGTCCTGGCCCTCTGCCGCGCGAAGCGAGAGCGTGATGGTGCGTTCGTCGTCGTCCAGGCGAATGACCTGCGCCTTCACGATGTCGCCGGTCTTGACGATCTCGGTCGGCTCTTGGCTGAGGTCGGCGCTGATCTCGCCGCGGGGAATCACACCCTCGACGCCACGCTCGAGCTCGACATGCACGCCGTACTCGTCGGCGCCGGTCGAACGAACCTCGACGACGGTGCCTTCGGGGTAACGTTTCGGCACGAAGACCCAGGGGTCTTCGTAGAGCTGCTTGATGCCGAGGCTGACCTTGCGGTCCTCGTGGTTGATCGAAAGGATGATCGCCTCGACCTCGTCGCCCTTGCGGTAGATGTCGGCCGGGTTGTTGATGCGCTGGGTCCAGCTGAGGTCCGATTTGTGGACCATGCCATCGACGCCGTCCTCGATGCCGACGAAGACGCCGTAATCGGTGATCGAGCGAACGCGGCCCTGAATGATGTCGCCTGGGTTGTACTTCTGCGTGAAGACCGTCCAGGGGTCGGGCTCGAGCTGCTTGAGGCCCAAGCTGATGCGCTTGTTCTGCGCGTCGAGGTCCAGGACGACGCATTCGACCTCTTGGCCGACCTCGAGCACCTTCGACGGATGCTTTGGCTTGGCCCAGGTCATCTCGCTGACGTGGATGAGGCCCTCGACGCCCTGTTCCAGCTCGATGAAGGCGCCGTAGTCGGTGAGCGACACGACCTTGCCCTTGACCTTGTTGCCGGCGACGTAGTGGTCGGTCGCGACATTCCACGGGTCTTCCATGGTTTGCTTGAGGCCGAGCGAGACGCGTTCGGTGTCGGCGTTGTACTTGAGCACCTTGACGGTGACTTCGTCACCCACCTCGAAGACCTCGGACGGGTGATTGACCCGGCCCCAGCTCATGTCGGTGATGTGAAGGAGGCCGTCGATGCCGCCGAGGTCCACGAACGCACCGTACTCAGTGATGTTCTTGATCGTGCCGGTGACGATTTGATCCTCTTGAAGGTTCTCGAGGGTGGCTTCCTTGAGGCGGTCGCGCTCCTTCTCGAGAAGGACGCGGCGCGAAAGCACGATGTTGCCGCGCTTCTTGTTGAACTTGATGACCTTGAACTGGAACGTCTGGCCGAGAAGGCGATCCAAGTTGCGAACCGGCCGGAGATCGACCTGCGAGCCCGGAAGGAAGGCCTTCACACCGCCGCGGATGGTTACGGCGAGGCCGCCCTTCACGCGCTGGGTGATCGTCCCTTCGATGAGCTCGTCGCGCTCGCACGCGGCGCTGATTTCATCCCAGACTTTGAGCTTGTCCGCCTTCTCCTTGGAGAGCATGACGAGGCCGTCTTCATTCTCCTTGGATTCGATCAACACGTCGACGGCATCGCCGGCGGTTGCCGAGATGTTGCCTTCTGCGTTGGTGAACTCGTGGAGCGAGATGACGCCTTCGGACTTGTATCCGATGTCGACAATGACCGAGTCTTTGCCGACTTTCAGGATCGTCCCGGCGACGATGTCGCCTTCGCGGAGCGCGTCTGTTCGGGTGGCCGAGGCTTCAAAAAGAGCGGCGAAGCTCTCGGGGTTGGGGGTTTCGTTTTGAATTTGTGTGGTTTCGGTCATGTAACTTTCGCTGCTTCCGGTGCGTTCGTCAGAGCGCGGCACACCTGGCCGGGCCTCCGAAGACCCCCGGAAATGCAGGGGAGTGCCTGGGTAGCAGGGGAGTTTGGGGGTGTCAATTGCAGGCCCGGACGAGCTCGAGCACGTGTTGGACCACCGATTCGAGGTCGAGCCTGGTGCTGTCGAGGATGACGGCGTCCTCCGCGGGGCGCAGGGGAGCGATGGCCCGGGTGGAGTCCGCCTCGTCGCGGGACCTGATTTTGGCGAGGATTTCGTCGTAGTCGGCCTTGGTGCCGCGGTTTTGCAGGTCCTCGACCCGTCGCCGGGCCCGCTCTTCGGCGGAGGCGGTCAGAAAGAGCTTCACCTCGGCATCAGGGAAGACCACGGTGCCGATGTCGCGGCCCTCGAGCACCACGCCGCCGTCGCGGCCCAGATCGCGCTGCATCTCGAGCAATGCGCGGCGGACCCCCGGATAGGCGCTCACCCGGCTCGCGCCGGCGGACAACTCCGGGGTTCGAATCTCGTCGGCTCGATCTTTGCCATCGATCAAAAGCCGAGGTGTTCCGTCGTCTTGTGGTGCAAAGCCAAGGTTCACTTCAACCGCGACCGCTGCGACGGCGGCTTCGTCGTCCCAGGCGATGCGCCGGTCGCGGGCAGCGAGTGCGACGCCGCGGTAGAGGGCGCCGGTGTCGACCAGGGTGTAGCCGAGGCGCTGCGCGAGAACGCGCGCGGTGGTGCTCTTTCCGACGCCGGCCGGGCCGTCGATGGCGATCACAGGGCGCGGTCGGGTCATTGGGTCTCCTCCGTGATGTCTGCTCCGAGCGACCCCATGAGCGCCACGAAGCCCGGGAAGCTGGTGTCGACCGCCTCGGCGCCCTCAATCACCGACTCACCCTCGGCCAAGAGCCCGAGCAAGGCCGCGGACATGGCGATGCGGTGGTCGCCCCGGCTTTCGATCGTTGCGCCGTGAAGCGAAGCGCCCCCGGTGATGATCATGCCATCGGGAAGCTCTTCGCATGGAACGCCAAAGGCTTGGAGGACGTGCGCCATCGTGGCGATGCGGTCGCTCTCTTTGACCCGCAGCTCGCTGGCGTCCCGAATCTCGGTTTGGCCTTTGGACACCGCCGCTAAGGCGCAGACCGCCGGGACCTCGTCGATCATGCGGACGATTAGCTCGCCGCCGGCGACAGAGCCGCGAACGGCGCGGTGCGCGACGGTGATTTCCGCTATCGGTTCATCGCCTGCGCCGTGTCCGCTCGGTCGGTGCGAGACGTTCGCGCCCAGCAAACGCAACCAGTCGAAGAGGCCTGTGCGCGTCGGATTCACGCACACGTCGCTCACGCTCACCTGACTGCCCGGCACCATCGCGGCAGCCAGCAACGGGAACGCGGCGCTCGATGGATCCCCAGGCACATGCCAGTCGAAGGGCTCCCAACCTCCGGCCCATTCGAGGTTCGGGTCGAGAACGACAGAGGCGCCAGCGGTTTGGAGGGGGACGCCGAGGGCGAGCATCATGCGCTCAGTGTGGTCACGGGAGAGCACGGGCTCCTCGATCGCCGTCGGGGCCCCCGCATAAAGGCCGCTTAGAAGGAGCGCGCTCTTCACCTGGGCACTGGCGATGGGCATGGCGTACTCGATGCCCTTTAGGGCCTCGCCCTCGACCAAGGGCGCGATGGAGATCGGGGGGTAAAGCTCGTCTGGCTTGGCCCCTGCGCTGCCCGCGATGTGGGCGCCCCTCGCGCGCAGTGGCTTGATGACGCGGCCCATCGGGCGGCGCGTGAGCGACTCGTCGCCGACCATGCGCGCGCCGAAGCGTTGGCCGCTCAACAGGCCGGCCAGCAGCCGCATCGTCGTGCCGGAGTTGCCGCAGTCGATCACGTCACCGGGCATTTGAAGCCCGTGGAGGCCGACCCCGTGCACCGTAGTGGCTTCGTTCGTGCTTTCGACGGCAACGCCCATCGAGCGGAACGCCTGGCGTGTCGCTGCGTTGTCTAGGCCTTCGGACAGGCCGGTGATGCGGGAGCGGCCGCGTCCCAACGCGCCGAAGATGAGGCTGCGATGGCCGATCGATTTGTCGCCGGGCACCTGGATGCTGCCGCGAAGCGGCCCCGAGCGGCGGACACGGTAGCGCTTTTTGACTCCGCTCGACGCGTGACTAGACACGCGACCCCTTTAGCACGCGCGCGAGCGAATGGAGAAAGCGCTCGTTCTCGTCGGGCTTGCCGACGGTGACGCGAATCCAGGATTGAAGTGGCGGGCCCATGGCGCGCACGATCACCCCTTCGCGGAGCAGGTCTTCGAAGACCGCCCTGCCCGGCTTTTGGACGTTGACCAAGACGAAATTCGCCTGGCTCGGCGCGACACGGAGGCCCGCTGCCTCCAGCGCTTCGGCGAGCCTGCGGCGGTCGCGAACCGTGGCTTCGACACTCGTTCGCAGATGCGGCTGGTCGCCGAGAGCGGCCTTGGCTGCGACTTGGCCCATCGTGCCGACATTGAACGGTGCGCGTAGACGGTTGAGCTCGAACACGAGCTCCTTTGTTGCGAGCACGTAGCCGACGCGCAGCGCAGCTAGGCCGTAGGCTTTCGAAAAGGTTCGAAGGATTGCCAGCCGCTCGCGCGTGTGGCGCAGCTCCGTTGCCGGGGCGAAATCCTCGGCGTCCGCGTACTCGACATAGGCTTCGTCGATGACCGCGAGGACGCGCTTGGGAAGCGAACGCAGGAGCCGCTCGAGCTCTCGCTTGGCGATGTAGCTGCCGGTCGGGTTGTTCGGGTTCGAGACGAAGAGAAGCTTCGTTTCGGGGGTCACGGCGTCGAGCAGGTCGTCGACGTCCCAGTGCAGGTCGTCGCGAAGGGGGACGGCGGTGAAGCGCAGCTCCTGGGCGACCGAACCGATGCGGTAGCAGGGGAAGGAGGGCTGTCCGAAGACCGCGTGGTCGCCGCGGCTCGCAACGACGCGGCAGATCAAGTCGATGAGCTCGTTTGAGCCGTTGCCGAGACAGAGCTGTTCCGAAGTCGCGCCGTGATGGACCGCAAGCGCCTCACGCAGCGCGTAGCCTCGGGGGTCGGGGTAACGCTCGAGCTGCAGGCTGCCGGCGCGCAAGGACTCGATGGCCTTCGGCGAAGGGCCGTAGGGGTTCTCGTTCGAGGCAAGCTTCACGACATCGTCGATGCGGAGCTCGCGCCGGAGCTCGTCTTCGGGTTTGCCGGGCTCGTACGCCGTCAGCGCGAGAATGTGGGGTGCCGCGAGGTCGCTCATGGGGATCGGTCAGCTCAAACGAGGATAGCTTCCGATGACCTTGGCATAACGGGAGATGCGGCGCAGCTCCTCGACGGCGGTGAGGATCGCGCGGTCGGTGATGTGACCGTCCATCTCGAGGAAGAACACGTGTCGCCATTGGGTTCCGGTCGAGGCGCGCGATTCGATACGGGTGAGATTGATTTCACGATCCGCCAGGGGCTTTAGCGCGCGATGGAGCGCGCCGGGCTCGTCACCGGGCGCCACGGCAACGAAGGTGCGGTCTTTGCCGGTACGGGATGGAAGGCGATTGCCCACGATCCCGAAGCGCGTGATCACGTTGGAGTCGTCTTCGAGCCTGTCCTCGATGAGCTCGAGGCCGTGCAGCTCTTTGAGAAGCGAGGAGCCAAGCGCTGCGGACTGGTCGTCGCCGCTCGCAAAGAGCGCTGCGGCCTCGCCCGACTGCACGTCGACGAGGATCGCGTCCGGGAAGCGCGAGCGCAGCTGCCGCTCGCACGCTGCGATGGCTGGCGCCGAGCCGTAGATTTTGATCACCTGAGCGGGGTCGCCGGACTGCGACAGCAGCTGGTAGCGAAGCGGCGCGACGCGCTCCGCGCAGAGCTTGGCGTCGGTGTCTACCAGGCCCTTGAGCGTTGCGGTAATCGCTCCGTCGGTCGACGTTTCGAGCGGGACAACCCCAAACGTCGCATGACCGTGCAGCACCGCTTCGAGCACGGCGGAGACACTCTCGGTCGGGCGAAAGCTTGGCGCGTGACCGAAGTAATCGCGGGCAGCGGCATGCGCGAGGTCGCCCGGTGTGCCGAAGTACGCGACGACGTCGGGCGTGATCAGCTCGGTGCACGCGGACATGACCTCTCGAAACACGGGTTCGATGCTGGACTCCGGGAACTCCTCGGCGAGGGCTCGCGCGCTGTCGATGACCACCGCCTTCTTCGGCAGTCGAAGCGGTTCGTTTCCCGCGTCTTCGCGCAGTGCTGTGTATTCGCGAATCGCTCGAGCGCGCGCATTGAGGGCGCTCACCAGCTGCCGGTCCGCCTCTTCGAGCGCTGCCGTGATCCGGCCGAGACGATCGTCCATGGGGCCGATGGTAACAGCCCCTCGAACGGAGGTACACCGTCCGCGGCGCTTCGTTACCCGTCGTCGCGGCGCGCGAGGTCGCGGAGTCGAGCCAGAGTAACCAGCGCATCGACCGGGGTCATCCGTTCGATGTCGAGCGCTTCCAAGGTGGCCTCGACTTCGGACCGAGGTGGCGGCGCCGCGTCGAACAAAGGCATCTGAGGCGCGGTGCTAGCCTCGGCTAGCGCCTCGAGCTCTTTCAACTTCGCCTTCGCGCGGGCAAGCACGACCGGAGGAACGCCTGCGAGCCTAGCAACAGCCAGGCCATAGCTTCGATTCGAGCCGCCGGAGACGAGCTGATGGAGCAGAACCATGCTGTCATCGTGCTCTTTTGCGGCAACGTTGTAGTTGGCGGCCCTCTCGAGGCGATCGGCAAGCTCGCAAAGCTCGTGATAGTGCGTTGCAAAGATCGTGCGGCAACGCGTTGCGTCGTGAAGGTGCTCGGCAACCGCCCAGGCGATCGCCAGGCCGTCATAGGTGCTCGTGCCGCGCCCGATCTCGTCTAGAATCACGAACGATCGCTCGGTCGCGCCGCGCAAGATGGCGGACGCTTCCATCATTTCGACCATGAAGGTGCTCTGACCGCGAGCGAGGTGATCGCTCGCCCCGACCCTCGTGTAGACGCGATCGACGATGCCTACCCGGGCGCTCTTGGCGGCGACGAACCCCCCCGCCTGGGCCATGATCACCGCCAGCGCGGCTTGACGCATGGCGGTCGACTTCCCCGACATGTTCGGCCCGGTCAGCAGCATGAAGCGCGTGGCCTCCGGGTCTAGCTCGATCGTATTGGGCACGAAGCCGTCCTTGGCGGCGTAGCATTCGACGGTGGGGTGGCGACTGTCTTCGAGGAAGAGCGTCCGGCTGGAATCGATGTCGGGACGGACATAGCCGCGGCGATGCGCGACCTCCGCCAGCGTCGCGCTCGTGTCGATGGCGGCGATGACCCGTGCCAGCCGGTGAAGTCGCGGCGCCTCTTCGCCAATCGCTTTGCGCAAGTCCAGAAACGCAGCCGACTCTAGGGCGCGGGAACGTTCGTCGGCGTGCAGGATGCGGTCTTGAAGCTCCGCGAGCTCGGCCGTGATGAATCGCTCGCCGTTGGCGATGGTCTGCTTGCGAACGTAGTCGTCCGGGACGGCGTCGAGCTTGGATTTCGTGATCTCGATGTAGTACCCGAAGACTCGGGTGAACTTGATTTTGAGCGAACCGATGCCAGTGCGCTTTCGTTCGCGCCGCTCGAGGTCGAGGAGGATGTCTTTGGCCGTCGTCGACAGTGTTCGAAGCTCGTCGAGATCGGCGAGGTGACCGTCGGCGAAAATGCCGCCCTGCCTTTCAATTGCCGGAGGCTCGTCGACCAAGGCAGCCTGCAACAGGGCGAGCACGTCCGTGCAAAGGTCCACCCCCTCGAGCGATGCCATCGAGTCGTCGAGCGCGCTGCCGGGGCGCGCGGAAAGGTCTTGATGAAGCGCCGCGGCGCTCGCGAGGCTGTTTCGAATCACGCCCAGGTCTCGCGGCGTCGCAAGCCCGACCGCGGTTCGCACAGCAAGCCTCTCGATGTCGCCGATTTCCGCGAGTCGCGCCCTGGCCTGATCGCGGCTGCGCGCGTCGGCGAAAAAGAGCTCCACAGCATCATGGCGCCGCCGGATCCGCTCGAGGTCGGTCAGCGGTTCGAGCAGTCGCGAGCGAAGCGCCCGCGCGCCCATCGCCGTCTTGGTTTCGTCGAGCAGATGAAGGAGCGAGCCCCGACGCTCGCCGTCCAAGGTGCGTACGAGCTCCAAATTGCGGACCGCCGCGTCGTCGAGGACCAGGCGGTCGCCTGCGGCGTACAGTGTGGCCGTGTGGATCGGTGAGTCGGCCTTGTGGTTTTTCGCGTACTCGAGCACCAGCGAGGCGGCCCGGGCCGCGGGCGCTTCACTCGAGAGCTCGGCGGCCTGCTCTGCGCTCAGCCATTCTTCCAAACGTTCGGCGTCAGGCCGCAGGTCCACGCTTCGCAGGGCCGACTTGGGTAGGCATTGCTTGCAGAGCGCTTCGAGCTCGCGCGCGCCCGACTCGAGGAGCACTTCGGCGGGATCGAGGCGCACGAGCTCGCCCACCCATTGCGGGCCGAGCTCGAGCACGCAGGCTCTGAGGGTGCCGGTCGACAGCTCGAGCGCGGCCACGCCCCCGTCCTGCGTCGCGGCGACCAGGAAGTTCTCCGCGCGCGCGTCGAGGGCGTCGGGCTCGAGGCAGAGCCCCGGCGTGACCACCCGAACCACTTCGCGCGGCACGACGCCACGAGCGCCCGAAGGTTCGGCCATCTGTTCGCAAATCGCCACCTTCTCCCCGTGACGAAGCAGTCCGGCGAGGTACCCGGCCGCGGCGTGGTGCGGCACGCCCGCCATGGGGATTTTGTTTCCGTCGGGGTCGGTCCCCCGGGAGGTCAGCGCGATGTCGAGAATACCCGCGGCGCGGACGGCGTCCTCGTAGAACATTTCGTAGAAGTCCCCGAGCCGGAAGAAGACGATCGCGTCGGGATGCTGCCCCTTGGCGCGCAGAAACTGCCGCATGACCGGGCTGTGGTCTTTCTTTCGCGCCGTCCCAGCTACCCCCATGAATCGGGTCTACTCAAAAGTCTGGACGATGTTAAGCGGAGAAAAAACGATGCGCCGGACCCCGGATTCCAAGTCCACGAAGTAGAGCTGGTCTTGCTGCGGGGCAAACAGCATCGAGGAGGGCAGCGAGATGAGCCCTGCGCTGGTGTCGAGGACCAGCCTCCCGAACTGATTGCTGATGCTGAAATTTAAAACGGTGGCGTCCGGGATTGGATCGCCTGCATCGGGCGGAAATGGTCTGATCTCAAAGCTCACGAGAGGATTGATGTACTGTTTGCTCGCGAAGGCGCGCCCCGAGAGATAGGTGTCCACATCGACGAATTCGTCGTCGCCCGTCGGTAGATCAACCGGTCGACTCGGGTCTAGAACGCACTGTTCGTCCTCGCCGGGAATGACCCGGTTGATGAAGCCCGATGCGGTACCGGTCACGGTGTACGCATCCTGCGTGTGGATTTGGTATTGCGTGAACTGCGGGAAGCACGCTCGGACTTCGGCGAGGGTGTACCTGTTGGTGTTTGTCGACTCCCCGATCTCGAGCTCATCGTTGAAGGCCCGTAGAATGGGGAACCAGACCTGACGTTCGTCGAGGTCCTCCATCAGGTCTTGGAAGTCCTCGCAATCGGGGTCGTCGCGGGTGCTCGGTGGCAG
>CBESWY010000104.1:0-9605 GCA_965533395.1 uncultured Myxococcales bacterium | reverse complement strand
GGGAAGTAGTTGAAGCGGTCCGTGTGGTTCATCGCGTAGATGACCGGCTCATTCGGTATCTTCTCGATGCCTTCGATGCGGATGTCGATGCCTGGCAAGAAGTTGTAGTTGGGAGCGAGCACGGCGTGGCCGAAAAGCACCTGGCCAATTGGACGCTTCATGAGCCGGATTCGCTTGAGTCGCGGAAGATCGAGCATCGGGGGGTGACGATGTGCTCAGAAGCGCGTCTCGTGTCAATTCGTGAATCCCGACGGCACCAGCCATGCGGCGATAGTCGGGAGGGGTTCTGGCTGACTTTTCCATCGGGGGTGCTACAAAAACCTTTACGCACAGGGTATCGATAACGATACCGACGAAACTAGCGGGCCGCTTCAAGAGGACTTACGTTGCGGCGAACGGAAAAAGGAGACTGAGTGGCGAGAAGAAGCCCTAGAGGTAGGAAAAGGAAGTTCGAGCGCAATTTCGAGCAGGAAGACAAGCGTGACGACCACATCAAGCTGAACGGCGTGGTGAGTCAGGTCTACGCTGGCGGCCAGTTCGAAGTGACGACCGAAGCCGGCGCTGCTGTGCGCGCGCAGCTTTGCGGCCGGATGCGAAAGTTCAGGATCCGCGTGATCCTAGGCGACCGTGTAACGGTCGCGCTGTCCCCGTATGACCTCACGCACGGCATGATCGTGTTTCGCGATAAGTAGCGCCCACGGTGTACGAAGGAGCGTTCCGCATCCTGAGAGCACTTGGCGATGGTCGATCGCGGTCTCGGGACGAAGTCGTTCGTGCGGCAGGCGAAGCGTCGTCGGTCGTTCGAGAAGTCACGGAACGCTACGCCAAGTGGTTTGACATCGACGAGGGCATGTTTCGCTGCTCGGACCGCGGGCTGGCGGCGCTGGCGAGAGAGCTGGTTGCCCGAGGCGCAGGCGAGACGCGAGACGCGTCGTGGCGCGAGACGTATGACGCGATCGCGGCCGAGCGCAGCGCGCCGAAGCGTGCGCTGGACCAGATTTTCATAACCTCCGAGACGGCCGTCCGACGCGCGGAGCTCTTGATCGAGGCCGGTGAGCACCAACGAGGGCTCGTATTCCTCGGGGACGACGACCTCACGAGCGCTGCCGTGCAGCTTGCCGGCGCGGGTCGCAAGGTGACCGCGCTCGATACCGACGACGAAATTCTCGAGATCTTGTCCCGCCACGCCGCGGAGCGAGGCTGGGAGCACGAGACGGTGCACCACGACCTCCGACAACCGATTCCGAAAGCGATGCGCGCGCGCTACGGCGCGGTGTTCACCGATCCGCCGTACGCCCTCGAGGGCTTTCGGCTCTTCGTGAGCCGGGCCGCCGAATTGCTCAAACCCGATGGCAGGCTCTATGTCTGCTTCGGCCACAGCCGACGCGCCAGCGAGCGGGGCCTCCAAAAACAGCGTGTCCTCGCCGACGCAGGCTTCCTCGCCGAGGCGGTTTTCCCTGACTTCAACGAATACCAAGGTGCGGAAGCGATCGGCTCGCGAAGCGCGCTTTGGCGATGCCGGGTGACGCCCGAGACGCAGCCACTGGTGCGAGGAGAAGTCGATGGCGAGCTCTATACGAGCCGCTCGCCCAACGGCTAGGCTCGAGCCGCGACGATTTCGTCGCACCAGGCAATGAAGTCGTCGGTCACTTCTTGGCGATTCGTTTCGTTGAGCGCTTCATGTCGCGCGTCGGGATAGAGTTTGAGCCGAACGTCGAAGATCGCGGCGCGTTTGTACGCATCGTACAGGTTCTTCATGCCCTTGCCGTTGTCGCCGACGGGGTCTTGGTCCCCTGCGAAGAGGTAGAGAGGCTTGTCTTTCGGCACCTTGGCCACGTTGCTCGGCTTCGAGATCCGGTCGAGCGCGTTCAGCAAGTCGAGCCAGGTTTGCGTCGACACTGCGAAACCCATCAGCGGGTCCGCGACGTACTTGTCGACCTCGTCGGGGTCGCGTGAGAGCCAATCGAACTCGGTGCGCGCCGGCTCGAATGGCTTGTTGTATTCGCCAAAGGTGAGCTTCTGCAGCACCGGGCTCGGACTGCGCTTCCCGACGCGAGCGCGTTCGATCCGCGCGAGCAACTTACCGACCATGGCGATCGCAGGTGGTTTTCCGTTCGACCCCGAGAGCGCGGCGGCAACCATGTCGTTGGGATGTTCGAACAGGAGCTGCTGGACCACGAATGAGCCCATCGAGTGCCCGAGTACGATGATCGGAAGGTCGCGGTGACGCTTGGCGATTTCCCGATTCACCCCGTGCGCGTCTTCCACGATGCGATTCCAGCTATCGCTGTCCGCCAAGTGGCCGGGCGGGTCACCCTCGGGAATGCTTTGACCGTGCCCACGGTGATCATGGGCATAGACGCTGTATCCCGCCCCGGCGAGCGCCTGCGCAAGACGCGCGTACCGTGAGCCGTATTCCGCCATACCGTGTAAAATCTGCACGATCGCCTTTGGGCTTTGGATCACCCAGCCGCTCACGTGAAGATTCGCGCCGTCCACCGTCTGAAACGTAAAATCCGCCGACTTCATATCAGCGGCAGCATACTCGAAATGGCCGCTTAATCGATCGCTAGGAATCGAGCCCAGAGCTGGAGGCCTTTGTCGCAGTAGCTTTGCAAAATGTTCACCATGGTCGAGCGTTTGTTCGCATCGACCAGCGGTTCGGGAAGCAGTGGGTCCAGAACCACGTGGCGAATGCCCTCACGTCCCATCAAGAACGCTTCGCGGACCGAATCGTTGAGCGGTAGCTGCTCCAGCCGGTCCATGCTGTCCGTCAGATCCCCGTGCAGCCTCGAATAGGTCTGCTCCAGCCCTGGGCTGTCCCAAAGCCCCCGTGCGCGCTCTTCCTGCTCGGGGTTGAGCTCTTCCATGCGGAACACGGTTGCCCCCGCTTCGAGGCCGAGCGCCAGAAGCTCCCGACGAAGACCGTCGATTCCGGGTGTCAGGTTGTTCGGCCGGAGGAACAATCCCGCTTTCAGCTCCTCGAAGCCGAGGTAGCGAAGCGCGCGCAGCCGGCGCCGAAGGGCAGGGCGATCGGTACGCGACAGGTCTGCGGTGAACACCGCTGCCCAAGATCCGTCCCATTGGCTCAGGCGCGAAGAAATCGTTCGCCAGCCATGGATCTTCTCGTTGACCACCTGTGCGCTCGGGCCAAGGCGATATTCGCCCCGACCCGGCGACTCGACGAGCCCTTCGGCACGCAGGCGAACGATGGCCACGCGAACGCTGTTTTCGGCAATGTCGAAGACCGATGCGGCCTGGACGAGTGCACGCACGGGCAGCGCGCCGTCGAACATCGTCTCGCCGGCCGAAAGGACCTCCAACACCACCGCTTTGGCGCTCACGTTCATCCCTACGACATTACGCGAAATTCGACGATGTTCCAGCAGGCGTAATAGAACGCGTTTCACTTTGAGCAACCCATGCGCCGGTGGCAGGCCAGCCGATGCTGACAGTCCCCCCTTCCAGAGCTAAGACAGCCGGCGATGGTGCGGCTCAGCGTCAATGTAAACAAAGTCGCCACGCTTCGAAATTCACGAGGCGGGTTCGTGCCGAGCCTCGTCGAGGCCGTCCAGGTCTGTGTGGATGCTGGCGCTCCGGGGATTACGGTTCATCCGCGCGCCGATCAGCGGCACATACGCCCGCAGGACGTCTACGAGATTGCCAATGCGCTCGAGCCGGTGCGCGATCGAGTCGAGTACAACATCGAAGGCGACCCGCGGCCAGAGCTCGTCGATCTAGTTCAAGACGTGCGTCCCGATCAGTGCACGCTCGTTCCCGTCCGGCCTGGTGAGCTCACGAGCGAGGCGGGCTGGGCTGCCGACACCCCCAGCGAAGAGCTCGCCGAGATCATTCGTCGCTTGCGGGAGAGCGGGGTGCGCGTGAGTGTGTTCGTGGACCCGGAGCCCTCCGCGATCGATTGGGCGGCCGACCTGGGTGCCGATCGCATCGAGCTCTATACCGAGCCGTACGCGCGCGCGTTCGAGCAAGGAAGCGATGCGTTGAGCCGCAGTCTCGATCACTATCGCGCGGCGGTCGAACGCGCGAGTGGCCATGGGCTCGGCGTCAATGCCGGTCACGACCTCGACTTGGAAAACCTACCAACGTTTTTGACCTTGCCTGGGATCGACGAAGTGTCGATCGGACATGCGCTGATGGCCCGCGCGATGTTCGTCGGCCTTGGCGTTGTCGTCGCCGAATACTTGGAAATTACGGGGGCTCGTTGACAGTGGAGCGGAGTTCTTTAGAGTGCGGCGGTCATGGCAACTAGGACCCACGAGAACCCACTGAGTGCGGTCCTGAGCGGGTTGCTCGACCAGCGAAGCAAAGAGCCGAAGGTCGAGCCCGTGCCGGATCGCGTGCGGCTCGACGGACGCGTCTGCTTGGTGACCGGCGCCAACAGTGGGTTGGGGAAGGGCATTGCGATTCGGCTCGCAAAGCGCGGCGCCCACGTGATCATGGCCTGTCGCAGTGGGATCCCCGAAGCAGGCGAAGAGGTTCGGGCCGAGAGCGGCGGCGGCAGCGTCGAGATGATGCACGTCGACCTCAGTGACTTCGATTCGATCGCGGCCTTTTGCGACCAGCTACGCGATCGCAAGGTGACGCTCGACGTCGCGGTCTTCAATGCCGGTGTCGTTCCGGTCACCTCGCGCACGAACAAGCACGGTCTCGAGCTCATGTTCGCCGTCAATTTTCTAGCCAAGTTCGTCGTGCTCCGCCGATTGCTGAGCGACGGGGTGATTCCGAATGCGGTCTACGATGAGAATTCTCGCGCAGAAGACCCACCACGGCTGATCTTCATTTCGTCGGAGACCCATCGGAGCTCTATCCCCATCGATTTCGACAGGTTCGGCGAGCCGATCGAATACGGCGTGACCGACGGGGTGAAATACTACGGATTGAGCAAGCTACACCTGACGACGTTCTTCCACGAGCTATCGAGGCGGCTCAATCCCGGGGGCAGTGACGGGAACCCGGACGTCTGTGTCCACGCGCTTTGCCCAGGCGCGGTCAACTCCAACATGGCGCGCGAGGCGCCCAACTGGCTCAAGCCGGTGCTCAAGCCCGTCATGGCGCTGTTCTTCCAAAGTCCCGAAAAGGCGTCGATTCCCGTCGATTACCTCGTCGCCTCGGACGAGATGGGTGAGAAGACCGGCGAGTACATGCATATGATGCGGTTCAAGGAGTCGTCGCAAGCTTCGATGGATCCAGACAATGGCGCGCTGCTCTGGAGCAAGACCGAAGCGCTTCTGCGCGAACATGATGTGCTTTGAGGGAATCAAATGAGCGATGAGCTGAGCAAACGAGAACGAGAGATCGTCGACGGAACGGTGTGGAACCAATTTTGCGACACGCTCAAGATGGCCGGCAACGTCGTGCTTGGGCCGAACACGCCTAGCGATCCGATGAATCGCATGGAGGGTTTCCGGTACCTGAGCCGGATCACGCGCGCGGCGCTACAGACGTTCGTGGAGCACAACGACCCGCTCGCGCCCGTGCTGCAACGGGTGGTGCACGAAACTGCAAAGATGGGCGCCGACCATCCAGACAACTACTACCAGAACGCGGCGATTAGCGGCGATCACGAATATCGCATCTGGGGCAACCGCGGCACCGTTCACTATCTCGGCTTCTTCACTCAAAAAGGTAACTATGGGCAAGGTCGCGGCATGCCGCCGACAGGGTACCTCGAAGCGTCGACGCTGGACGTTGCGCCGGACGGGAGCTTCGAAATCATCGTGAGCGCGGAGGAGAAACCTGGAAACTGGCTGCCGATGGAAAAGGACACCGGCACCCTGATCGTCCGCCAGACACGTTTGGATCGCCAAAATGAAATCATCGCGGACTTGCATATCGAGCGCATCGGCGGCGACGGGATGCCGACGCCTTTCGATCCGATCCGCTGCGCGGAGGGGCTGACCCAGTCGGCTGGCCTGGTGGCGGGCGCTGCGATGCTCTTCGCGAGCTGGGCGGAAGGTTTCAAGAAGCACAGCAATCAGTTGCCGCGATTCGACCAGAACGTCTCGAACATGGCGGGCGGGGTGCCCGACATCGCTTACTATCACAGCTATTGGAAGCTGGCGCCCGACGAGGCGCTGGTGATCGACGCCACGCCACCAGACTGCGAGCACTGGAACTTCCAGCTCAACAACTACTGGATGGAGTCGCTCGACTACCGCTACTACCCCGTCCACGTGAACAAGCACACGGCGAAGTATCGGCCCGATGGCTCGGTGCAAGTGGTGGTCGCCGCGCAGGACAAGGGCTTCGACAATTGGATCGACACCGTCGGCCATGAAGAAGGGACGATGTGTTGGCGCTGGGTGCGAGCCGCGGAGCACCCCCAGCCCCAGACCCGTGTGGTGAAGCTTTCGGAGCTCTGACAGGCTCGATGTCTTCGGCTGAAATCACGAGCAGCTTTGGGAAGCCGTACCGTCCGCCCGCGATTGCCCTGGCCAACCGCATGGGCCGCGCGCTCTGGAAACTAGGCATCGGCGGGAAGCCAATCACTGTGCAAGCGGTGCTTTCGGACGCCCGCCGGAAAGTAGGGCTCGACGACTTTGGCGACGAAGGTTTCCTCGAGCCGCTAGAAGTGCTGGTCGACTCGATCAATCGTGAGGCGCAGCTCAATCCGGTGGGTCACATGATCATTCGCGGACGAATCGTGGGTGTCTTGTCCAACAAGCTGGTGGCCCAAGACACGATCCAGCGGCATCCGGAAATCCTGGACATCCCCGTCGAGGGGCCGATCGTCGTCGCTGGCTTGGCGCGCACCGGTACGACTATGTTGCACCGTTTGATCGCGCAGGACCCATCCATTCGTTCGCTGGCTTCGTGGGAGGCGATCAATCCGGCGCCCGCGAGGCAGAGGGCGGGGAAAAAAAGGGACCCGCGATTCGCGCAGGCCGCCGCCGCTGCCAAAGGGCTCAAGTACATGTCGCCTGGGTTCTTTGCGATCCACCCCGCCGAGCCGGACGCGCCCGAAGAGGAGGTGATCCTACTCGAGCAGGCGTTTCTAACGACGACTCCCGAGGCGATGATGAACGTGCCCACGTACTCCAAGTGGCTCGAGGCCCAGGATCACGTTCCGGCCTATCAGGCGCTCCGGCGCATGATGCAGTACTTGCAATGGCAGCGACCGGGCATCGGCAAAGACGTCCGCTGGGTGCTCAAGACACCGCACCATCAGGAGTATTTCGACCCGCTGTTGAAGGTGTTTCCAAAGGCGCTGATCGTCCACACCCATCGCGACCCGCTCAAAACGAGCCCTTCGCTCTTCAGCATGCTCACCCATCTGCAGATGATCTTCAGCGACGAAGTCGATCCGAAGCGGGTCGCACGCCACTGGCTCGGCAAAATCGAGAACATGGCGCGGCGTACGCTGGCGACCCGGGAACGCGTCGGCGATCGAGGCTTCATCGACGTTTCGTACTACCACTTGATCCAGGATCCGCTGCCTCAGGTCGCGCGGATTTACGAGGCCGCGGGGCTCGAGCTCACAGCTCCTGCCGTCCGCCTCATGCAGGCCTCGCAAAAGGTGAACAAGCAGCACAAGTACGGCCGCCACAAGTACTCCCTGGCGGAGTTCGGGATGACCGAAGAGGACGTCGAGTCTCGAATCGCGGCCTATCGCGTCCGCTTCGACGTTCCCTACGAATGAAAACCGGCTAGTATCCGCGGCGATGCAGAGCCTTGCCGCGATCTTGAGCACCGACGTCGGCGCGGTGCCTTTTTGGCAGCGGTTGATTTCGTTTTTCGGCTTGTTTGCAATGGTGGGCATCGCGTGGCTGTTCTCGAAGCATCGCGAATCGGTTCCTTGGCGCGTCATCGGCTGGGGAATTGGCCTGCAGGTCTTGTTCGGCGTTTTGGTGATGAAGACCGCCCTCGGCCGGCGGGTCTTTTCGGTTCTCAACGACCTCGTGCTCGCTCTCCTGGGCTTCACCGCCGAAGGGACCGAATTCATCTTCGGCGATTTCGCGTCTGAGAAGTTCACGATTGCGATCAACGTGCTTCCAACGCTGATCTTCTTTTCCTCATTGATGACGATTCTCTACTACCTGGGCATCATGCAGCGCCTGGTAGGCGTCTTTGCGTGGATCATGCGCCGCACGATGAAGACCTCGGGGCCCGAAACGCTCTCCGTGGCGGCGAATACCTTCGTCGGCCAGACCGAGGCGCCGCTGATGATCGCACCGTTCATCGGGAAGATGAGCATGTCGGAGCTCACCGCGGTGATGACGGGCGGCTTTGCCACCGTCGCAGGTGGAGTGTTGGCTGCTTACGTCGGTCTGCTCAAAGGTGTCTTTCCAGATATCGCCGGGCATCTGATCGCTGCGACCGTGATGAGTGCGCCGGCGGCTTTGGTGATCGCCAAAGTCATGTGGCCGGAAACCGAGACGCGTGAAATCGAAGACGACTTCGCCATGGAGGTCGATAGCCCGGACGCCAACGTGATCGACGCCGCCGCGCGAGGGGCGTACGAAGGCATGAAGTTGGCCTTGAACGTAGGGGCCATGCTGCTCGCCTTCATTGCTTTGATTGCTCTCGGGAACGCGCTACTCGGTCTACCGTTTCAGCTCTACAACGACTGGATGGGTCTCGAGGGGGCTGCAGCGGTGGCGCCGCTCACGTTTCAGCAAATCCTCGGTTGGCTCTTCTGGCCGTTTGCTTTTCTGATTGGCGTTCCCGTTGCCGAGTGCGCCACCGTCGGGACCCTGCTCGGCGAAAAAATCGTTCTCACCGAGTTCATCGCGTACCTCCATCTCTATGAGTCGCTGTCCGCAGGCGCCACGCAGCTGTCAGACCGCACCGTCGTGATCGCGAGCTACGCGCTCTGTGGGTTTGCAAACTTCGGGTCGATCGGAATTCAGATCGGCGGGATCGGCGGGATTGCGCCCGAGCGCCGGCACGACATCGCCCGCCTTGGCCTGCGGGCGATGTTTGGGGGCATGCTCGCTTCGCTGATGACCGCCGCGGTAGCGGGAATGCTGATTTAGCGGCGTCTCTACGGGGCGTCAGCGGGGGTGCGTGTGTGGGCGCGACAATTTGCCACCTTACTGTTCGGCGCGGGCGGACTTATGAAAGTAGAGAATGGTCCGTATTGTTGCGTTCTCGGTTGTCATTTTCGCTCTCGGCTGCGCCTCGGTGCCAGCCGAAGACATCTCCCCCGACGAGGGTCGGCAGGTGCAGTCGATTGTGCGCAACACCCTGAGCCCCTTCTGCCCTGGCAAGACCCTCAACTCCTGCCCCAGCCCGAAGGCCGGGGAGTGGCGGCGAGACATTCGCGAGTGGGTCGAGGCAGGCGTGCCCGAACCGGAGATCCGCGATCGACTCCAAGCGAGAGTCCCCGCCTTCGATTTGAGCATCCCGCCCGTCAAGTCGGGCTGGGTCATCCCGGTGATCGCCGTCGTTCTATCGACGCTCTGGTTCGTCGTGATGGCCCGCAAGTTCAAAGGGCGTGGTGGGTCAAGGCGCCAAGCCGAAGCACCCCCACAGAATCAGGACCTAGACGCCCGACTTGACGAAGAGCTCGCCGCCCTAGACTGATCGCTGTCGCTGTCGCTGTCGCTGTCGCTGTCGCTGTCGCTGTCGCTGTCGCTGTCGCT
>CBESWY010000103.1:0-9630 GCA_965533395.1 uncultured Myxococcales bacterium | reverse complement strand
AACTCATTCCATGCCGAGCTCGACAATGGCGAGGCGAGGCGCCGCTTGCTGGCTGCTTTCGATGAGGCCCAATCGACGATTCACATTCAGTTTTACATGGTCCAACCGAGTGACTTCACCGAGCACATGATCGTCCGGTTGATACAGCGTGCACGCGCCGGCGTGAAGGTTCGGTTCATGGTCGATGCGCTCTACTCCGACGAGGAGGTTCTTGGGCGGCTCAACCCATCGATTTTGTCTCTAAAGGAAGAAGAAAACATCGAGGTGCTGGCGGTCAATCCGATCGAATCTCGCAAGCAGGTCGACGTTTCGCGACTGAAGAAACGAGATCACCGCAAGCTCGTCATCGTCGACGGACGCCGGGCCTTCGTGTCTGGCCGGAACGCCAGCAACGAGTACTACATGGGGTTCAGCGAGGTTCCGGTGCATGACAACACTCGCCACGAGCGCATTCCCTGGCTCGACGCGCACGTCGAAGTCACGGGGCCCTTGGTGAAAACGGTTCAGGAGACCTTCATGGGGACCTGGCATCGGCAGGGCGGCACCCAGATCCCGAGCGACGACACGACGACGCCCGAGCTCGAGCGCGCGGGTACCGCCTCGGGGCGTCTGGTGGTGCACCGCGGTCTTGCCGAAACCAACGGGCTCGCGATGTACGAGGCGATGTTCGACGTCGCCGAGGACCATGTGTACATCGTCAACGACTACCCGATCGTCCCGGCGCTGGAGCGCGCGATCTATCGGCTCTTGGCCAAAGAGGTCACCGTGAAGCTGCTCACGGGAAATGCGGCCGCACGGCGAGATGATGGGACGTTCTTCCCGGCGCCGATGCACCGCACACTGTTCGAGTACATGGTGAAGGCGAAGCTCGAGCCCCTACTTCTGGCGGGGGTCGAGGTGTACGAGTTCGTGCCGCCGCCGTCACCGATGATCGTCGCGCGCGGCGGCCGCATCCGGCCGTACGTGCACGCCAAGCTAGTTTCCGTCGATGGCCTGGTGACCAGCATCGGCTCGGCGAACCTCGATGCGACGGCGAGCTTCTGGGAGAGCGAAGCCAACATCGTCGTGCAGGACGCCGAGTTTGCCCGCGGTGTCGAGGCCACGCTCCAAACATTCATCGACGGCAGCGTCGCGCTCGACCCTGAATCCGAATACTGGAAGCGGGAGCGAGCTCAACGTGCCGTCGTGGCGACGCTCTGGCCAGGTTCGCTCTATTCCTGAGCTTCGAGCTTCTTGCCGGCTCTTTCTTCGGCCTTTTCGGCGCCCTTGGCCTTTTCGACGGCCGTGTCTGCTTCGGCGGTGGCGAGATCATACTTCACGGACATCCGAACCTGGAAGGCGCGGTCGATCTCGATTTCCTCGGTGTCGTCCACCGTCTTCACGCTCAACATACCGACCGAGTCGCCGCTCGCCGAGGAATTGGATTCGAGCGCATTGAGGTTGGCGATGACCTCACCGGTCGCGTTCATCTTGAACGACTTGACGGTGAGCTCGACACCCTCTTCTTCGAAAGTGATGGTCTGCGGAACGGCGGACTGCTGAATCTGCACGTTGAGCTTGAGCTCGTCGCCGACCTTTTCGCTGAGCGTGTAGGTGTCGACCTGGTTGACTTTGAAGCCGTAGAGCACGAGGTCCTTGCGGGCCTCCCAGCGAGCGCCGGCACCGACTGCCTCGGCAGGAAGCAGCACGCGAGCGAGCGAGGTGCGCGCGTTGATGATCATCACGAGCAGGCGGACAGGAACGTCGGAGCGCTTCGCGGCGTCGTTGAGCTCGGTTCGCTGCACGATGCCTCGGTCATCGACCTCGACCCAGCCGCCGACGTTATTGAGCACCGAGGCGCTCTTGTTGAGGTCCTGCGCGAGGGCAGGGTCGAGCCCGGCCGGAACGATGGCTTCAGCCTTGACGATGCGAACGTCGAACCGGGTGCTGCCGCGCTTCCCTTGCATCGAAGGGCCCGAAACGATGTAGAGCCGCACGCCAGGGGTGACCGAAAGCGCCGAGCCTCGGCGCGAGCTGGCCATCGAGGCAAGCCCAAAGTCCATGGTCGCCGTCGTGGTGGTCCCGTGCTTGATCTTGTAACGAAGCACCTCACGCGGCTCCGCACCGGCGTCGAGCACGAGAACCGGGCCCGCCTCCTTCGCGTCATTTGCGGTATCGGATTTGCATCCGTTCAAAACGAGCAGCGCGGACACCAGAATCAATGCGCGCGATAGGACTTGCTTGGTCATAGAATCTCCTCCCGGCGCCCCTGAACCGCCGTATAATCGCGCTCTATATCGCAAGGTCGCCCCCAACCGTCAAGGCTGCGGCTCCGAAGGGCCTTCGATGCGCCGGTACCCTTCGGGAAGCGCGAAGACCTCTGGCGCAATGGGCGCGCGCTCGACCTTCTTCACCAGAAAGACCACGGGGACGCCGCCGGCCTGCTCTACGCGCATCTTCATCGAAAACCCGGGCTTGACCCCGTACTTCTTCATCGCTTTGCCGCGCTCGTCGTCGGAAAGCTCGAGCCCGAGGTTCCGGCCCCGAAACGCCCGCGTCCACAGGTCGGCCGGGTATTTCTGTGTGAGCCAGAGGTCGATGACGGTCCGGTTGTCTTTGTCGATCACCCGAATGTGCCGGGTCTCCACGCCGCTGACGGTCGCCCTGCCGAGCTTTTTGATCGCGAGGTTCGCGTTGTCTCCCGACCCCGTGACCTGCTTGCTGGTCGCGGCGAGCATCGAGTACGGCATCTCCACGATTACTCTCTGCCCATGGTCGATCGAGAAGTAGCTCTCGCCGGTGGACGGCATTAGGGTCGTGGCACGCACCGGCTCTCCGTTCTCACCCATGGATTGAATGTCCATGCGGACATCGCCTTCCTTCGAGTATCGGGCGCGGACTCGTGCGGCGACGCCTCGCTCGCTAGAAAGGCTGGCTTCCATCACGCCTTCGAACGCAAGCGCAGGGGATGCAACGAGCATCACGACTAGGCAGCTAAGGGTAAGACGCATCGAAGGCCAAGCTTAGGCCGACACGACCACCAAGCCAAACGCCTCGTCTTCGTAGAGCCGATCGAAGGTTTGTTGGAACTTGGCCTCGATGTTCTTGCGCTTTAGCTTGAGCGTCGGGGTGAGCTCGTCTTCCTCGACGCTGAACTCGCGGTCGAGAACGCAGACCTTTTTGATCGTCTCGACCCGCGACAAGGTTTCGTTTGCGCGCTTCACCGAGGCAACCACGCGTCGTTGTATGTCGGCATCTTCCGCGACCTGGGCGAGGAGCGTCTGTAGCTCTTTGGAGCGGCCGAGGGGGTTTTCCGTGAGGGCTTTGATGTGCTTGTCGGCGGTGGCGGCGTCGATGCTGCCCTGTTGCCGGGCCCAGTCGACGGCTTCGCCGGCGCCGATGGTGACCAAAGCGACCAGGTACTTTCGCTTGTCGCCGTGCGCGTGGGCCTGACTGATCATCGGGTCGGAGGCCTTAATTTCGTTTTCGATGTTGGCGGGCGTGAGATTCTTGCCGCCCGCCGTGATGATGATGTGCTTTTTGCGATCGAGGATGTGAACGCAGCCGTCTTGGTCCTTCTTGCCGACATCGCCGGTGTAGAGCCAACCGTCGATGACGGTTTCAGCAGTCGCATGCGGGTCTTTATAGTAGCCCTGAAACACGCATTTACCGCGGACGAGGATCTCCCCGTCATCGGCGATGCGGTCTTCCACGATGCTCAGGGCGCGGCCGACCGAGCCGAGCTTCACTTTCCCTGGCACGTTGGCGTGGGTGATGACCGTCGACTCCGTCATCCCGTACATCTCGTAGATCGGAAACCCCGCCGCCCAGAAGAACTCGAGGATCTCCGGCGCGATCGGTGCGGCGCCCGTGATGAAGTAGCGCACGCGCCCGCCGAACACCGCGCGCAGCTTGGAAAACACCAGACGATCGGCGAGACTATACTTGAGCTTGAGGCCAAAAGGGATGGGTTTCCCTGCCTGCCAGAGCTGCACCGCCTCTCGGCCGACTCTCTCGGCCCAGCGAAAAATGCTCTGCCGCGTCGGGGGCGCTTGCTCGACGGTGCTCATGATCTTCGCGTAGGCCTTTTCGAAAATCCGAGGCACGCTCCCAAAGATTGTCGGCTTCACCTCGACCACCTCTTCGAGCACCTTCGCGATGCTCGATGCAAAGTAGGTCCCCATCCCGGTGTTGATGCGTCCGTAAAAGGCCAGAATGCGCTCGGCCACGTGAGCCATCGGGAGAAAGCTCAGGCCCACGTCGTCCTCGTTGATAGCGAATGCTTCGTCCTGATCTTTCAAGACCGTCATGATGTTGTCGTGCGAGATCATCGCGCCTTTGGGCGGGCCGGTCGTGCCGCTCGTATAGACGATGATCGCGGTGCTCATGGGGTCGACCGCGGCGACGCGTGCTTCGATTGCGGCACGGTCGACCGGCGTTTGAAGAACGCGCTCGAACGGGACGAGCCAGTCGTGAGCTGCCATGAGCGACTCGGCGCCAGTGCTGTTCCACACGATCACTTTCTCGAGTTTCGTGAGCTGGTCTCGCCTAGCAAGGATCTTGTTGATCTCATCGACGCCTTCGACGAATGCGACTTTCGTGTCGGCATGGTCGACGATGTACGCGAGCTGCTTGGGGGTGAGCGTGGGATAGGCGCCAAGCGTTACGGCGCCTGCGAGCAGCCCTCCGACGTCGCAGTAGCACCAGGCTGGGCCGGTGCTCCCCACCATGCACACCTTGTCCTGCACCTGAAGGCCGTGCCCCAGGAGGTAAGACGCGATCGCACCTGCGCGAGCGGAGAAGCTGTTCCAGCTGACCGGCTGCCAGTCGCCACCGTCCTTGAAGTAGAAGGCGGGCTGGTCACCGTCGCGCTCCACGCGCTTGAGGAACATTTCGGCTACGGTGTTGCTGCGCCGGGCGATGTATTCGGCCGGGGTGCCGCTGCTGGGGTCAGTCTCGAACATCTTCGAGGGTTTACACCCGATCTAGGGTTCGGATCCAGGGGCTCGAGCCCGGATTTGACCCGCCGGCAGGCCCCGCTACACTCCGCCCCTTCCAGCCCAAAAGGCAAGGCACTCCCATGCGTGATCTCATCAAGCTCAGCTGCGAAACCTGCGGCAAAGACAACTACACGACGGACAAGAACAAGCGCACGATGCCGGAGAAATTCCACATCAAGAAGTTCTGCTCCAAGTGCCGCAGCCACCAGCCCCACAAAGAAGGCAAAATCAGCAAGGGCTAGTCGGGGCTAACCCCTTGCCCTCTGGTGACTTCGGCCTAGAAATCTCCCATGACGCAGGGTGATACGCACAATCTGGGGATGGGCTACTTGCTGTGGATCTTTGGATTCATGGGCGCGCACCGTTTTTACTACGGGCGCCCGGTAAGCGGCACGATCTGGTTTCTGACCTTGGGGTTGCTGGGCATCGGCTGGCTCGTCGATTTGTTTCTGATGCCCTCGCTCGATCGCTCGGCCGAGCTTCGATATGACGCGGGTCCCGTCGACCACAATGTGACCTGGATTCTGCTGACGTTCCTTGGCATCTTCGGGATCCACCGGTTTTACATGGGCAAGTACCTCACAGGCCTCGTCTACTTCCTGACGGCTGGCCTGGTCGGAATCGGGATCCTCTACGACTATTGGACGCTCAACGAGCAGGTCAGCGAAGCGAACGCTGCCGGGCGTTAGCAGCGCTAGAGGCGGTCCACGAGACGGGCTACTAGGGCGCCGGTTCCGCCCAGGTGGCGCGGGGCCGTTCGGAAAGCAAGGACGTAACGGGCAGGCGCGCGCTTGGCGAGGGCGTTGGCCACGCTGGTCTTGAGCGTTGCTTTGCCCCCGGCACTGTGTAGGCCTTTGCCGACGATGATCAGGACCCAGCGCTTGCCCTTCTGCTGGCATTCGCGGACGAAGCGGAGCACTTCACGATCTGCTTCGCGCGCGGTTTGCCCGTGCAGGTCGCACTCGGCTTGGACTTCGAGCCTTGGATCTTCGAGGGCATCGAGGATGCTTCGGTGTGTTCCGTTGCGCTTGCCGAGCACGAGCCCGTTGGATTCGCGTTCGAGCACGAGCGGCTCGACCTGTCGTGCCGGGCTCGCCGCCGACGAGGTCGTCGTCGAGTCACTCGCTGGCGCCGGCATCACGCGCTTTTTCGAGCTGCGGCTCAGGGGCTTTACATCGGAAAACGCTCGATTGAGCGCCTCTCGATCCGACGTCGATTGCCCCCCTCCGGCGCCTTTTCGGCCTCCGTCGTGTCCGCCTGTGCCTCCTGACTTCGCCACTGCCAGCTCATCATGACCTGCCAACCGGCCCGTCCGCAATTTGCGCAACCGCTGCGGCGTTTGGCAACGAAGCGAAGATTCTTCGCGTACTCCGAGATCGGCGCCCGAATCTTCACGGCTTTTGGGGCACGGCTCGTGGCACAGCCATTGCACGCCTAGGGGAGTGATGGACGTCAGTCGCCGGCAACGGGATGGTGTGTCGGTCGGGCCGGGGTGGCTCGGTTCTCCTCCGCGCGCGGGAGTCTGCGGCGGATCTCTCGCTGCGCACGACCAGCCGCCAACGCCGACCATGACGCTGGGGCCTAACCCGTGCCGTGCGACTGGCCTCCTTCGTGCTCGCCGAGCGTGAGGCGCAGCGGGGCTAGCCCTTTTTCGGGGCTTCGCGCTTCGGGCGCAGGTTGCACTGCATGAGCGCCTTGCGGATCCGGACGGAATCCGGGGTGACTTCCACCAGCTCGTCTTGGTCGATCCAATCGAGCGCGGTTTCGATCGTGAGGTCTTTGGGCGGGGTCAGGACGACGTTCTCGTCTTTCCCTGCGGCCCGAATGTTGGTGAGCTTCTTTTCGCGGGTGCAGTTCACGTCGAGGTCGCTGGGGCGGTTGTGCTCGCCCACGATCATGCCTTCGTACACCTTCGTTGCCGTACCGACGAAGAGCTTGCCCCGCGGTTGCAGGTTGAAGAGCGCATACGGCGTGGTGACGCCCTTCCGATCGGAGACGATTGCGCCGTTCTTCCGGCGAAGTAGAGGGCCCGCGTAAGGGTCCCATCCCTCGAACATCGTATTGAGGAGCCCCTCGCCACGCGTTTCGGTCATGAACAGGGATCGGAAGCCGATCAGGCCTCGCGACGGAACGCGAAATTCGATTCGGGAGCGGTTGGTGCCGAGCGGGCTCATCTTGACCATCACGCCGCGCCGGTCACCAAGGAGCTGGGTCACCGTGCCGACGTGGTGCTGGGGAACGTCGACGACGACGGTTTCGACGGGCTCGAATTTCTTTCCGTCGATTTCGCGAACGACGACCTCGGGCATGCCGAGGGCAAACTCGTAGCCTTCCCGCCGCATCGTTTCCGCCAAAATCGCCAGCATCAGCTCGCCGCGGCCGTAGACCATGAACGAATCGGCTTCGTCCCCTTCTTCGACGCGCATGGCGATGTTTCGCTGCGCCTCTTTGAGAAGCCGTTCGCGCACCTGCCGAGAGGTTACATAGTCGCCCGCCAGTCCGGCGAAGGGCGAGGTGTTGACCATGAAACGGACCTTGATGGTCGGTTGCTCGACGCTGATGCGCTCGAGCGGATTCGGGTGGCTCGGAGGTGTGATCGTGTCCCCAATGTGCACGTCTTCAATACCTGAGATCGCCACGATGTCGCCGGCGGATGCTTCGGTGATGCGAACGCGTTCGAGGCTCTCAAAGCCCCAGAGCGCGCCGACCTTCCGTTCGACCACGCCATCCTTGCCAATGATGGCGACGGTTTCCTGCGGCTTGATCTGGCCGTTTCGGATTCGGCCGATGGCGATGCGTCCAACGTACTCGTCGTGAATCGTGTTGTGCACCAGGAGCTGCAACGGCGCGGCCGGGTCGCCTTCCGGTGCGGGAAGGCGCTCGATGAGCGTTTCGAAGAGCGGCGTGAGGTCGCTCGATTCGTCTTCGAGCTCACGCTTTGCGATGCCGTCTTTGCCGATGGCGTAGATGTGCGCGAAATCGGCTTGCTCATCGGTGGCGCCGAGGTCGCAGAACAGATCGAAGACTTCGTGGAGGGCCTCGTCGGGACGGGCGTCGCTGCGGTCGATCTTGTTTACGACGGTGACGACGGGAAGGTCGAGCTCAATGCACTTCGAGAGAACGAAGCGCGTCTGGGGCAGGGCACCTTCGGCCGCGTCGACCAGGAGCAGTGCGCCGTCGGCCATCCGGAGCGTTCGCTCGACCTCGCCCCCGAAGTCCGCGTGCCCCGGCGTGTCGATCAGATTGATCTTGTAGTCTTTCCAGCGGATCGACGCGTGCTTGGCCAAAATCGTGATGCCACGCTCGCGCTCGAGGTCGTTCGAGTCCATCACGCGCTCGCGAACCGCCTCGTTTGCACGGAAGACGCCCGTCTGATGCAACATCGCGTCGACCAGCGTGGTTTTGCCGTGGTCAACGTGGGCGATAATCGCCACATTTCGAATCATATTCTGCACGCGTGAACCCCCACGCCTTCGCGTGAGGGCGCGTCTTGGCAGATCCAGAGCCGGGCTGCCAGCCGCAGCCCATCCGCAAACTGACTGGCTTTGGCAGCTTTGTCCTGGGTCGCTATCTTGGAGCCTGGGGGAAACGGGGAATGTCAGAGCAGCTGTGGCGCGTGCTTGTGGTCTTGGGGGCGTTCGGGCTGGTGGGCTGCGGCGAGCCCGCGTCTGTCGATCCGAGGACCGATCCAACCGAGGGACCGCCGACCGGCAACGGTGACGGCAGTTGTAGCGTACCCCCAGAGGCACAGCCGGAAGATGTGTCCAACCCGGACAGCGTGATCGGCGATGGGACGCCCGCGAGCTGCACTTCCGGCGCATTTGTCGATGCGGTTGCCCTCGGAGGAGTGATCACCTTCGACTGTGGACCCGAGCCCATCATCATCACGCTTGATCGGACGGCCAAGGTCTTCAACGATCAGAGTTCCGACGTCGTGATCGACGGCGGCGGAAAGGTGACGTTGAGCGGCGGTGGAAGGGTCCGGATTCTCTATCAAAACACCTGCGACCAGCAGCAGGTTTGGACGACGTCTCATTGCAATGACCAGGATCACCCGCGGCTCACGGTGCAGAATCTGACCTTCGTCGATGGCAACGCCAAAGCCGAGAAAGAGGGTGGCGGGGCGATCTTCGTTCGTGGTGGCCGGTTCAAGGCAGTGAACACGCGCTTCTTCAACAACGTCTGCCACGATGTTGGGCCAGACGTGGGTGGGGGGGCGATTCGGGTTTTCGACATGTTTGAAGACCGACCCGCTTACATCGTCAACAGCACCTTTGGCGGGGAAGGGCTCGGCAACGTTTGCTCGAATGGCGGGGCGCTCAGCTCGATCGGTGTTTCGTTCAGCGTCATCAACAGCGCGTTCACGCACAACGAGGCCGTCGGCAACGGCGCCAATCCCCAGCGGCCCGGAACCCCGGGCGGCGGGAGCGGTGGGGCCATCTACAACGACGGCAATACCTTCACGCTCACCGTCTGCGGAACCCTCATCGAAAACAACACTGCCAATGAAGGAGGCGGCGCGATCTTCTTCGTGAGCAACGACCGGAGTGGAAGTCTGGTGATCGAAGATTCGGTCTTGCGCAACAATCCGAGCGACGGCTTCGAAACCCAAGGCTATCCGGGCATCTTCGTCCTAGCGAACGGCGACCCC
>CBESWY010000102.1:0-9656 GCA_965533395.1 uncultured Myxococcales bacterium | reverse complement strand
AGGCACGTGCCACAGAAGACGGCCTGCTCGTCGCCACCGCAGCGGGTCGGAATCACGCCGCACTCGGCGCCTCCGGCGAAGTTCGCGCAGCTATTCTCTTCGCATCCGCAGATGAAGTTCTGGCCGTTGGCGCCGCAGGCTTCACCCTCCGGGCAACCGCCGCACTCGATCGACCCTTCACAGCCGTCGGGCAGAGCGCCACACTCGATCGGAATTCCTAGGGAGGCGAAGTCGGCGATGATCTCTTCGCAGCTCCTGGTCGCACACTCTGGCTCTTTCGAGTCGTAGCAACGGCTGTCGCTGCCCCAGCAGTAGTAGCCGGAGGGGCAGTCCGCCGGCTGCCCGCATCCAAAGAGCCCGTTTGGGATGGATAGATTGCAGCCGCCGAGAAGGACGATACCGAAGACGAGAGTAAAGCGAAGCCGCATCAAAACGTTCCTTTCACCGAAATGCCCGTGGGGCCGATGCTCACTTCGGGGATCGCCTCCTCGTGGCCGCCCGTGAGCTGCCAGATCAGGCCGCCGATGATACCGGCGCCTCCGACGGCCATGAGCGCCACCCCGGCTTTGCTGCGCTTGGGTCCCCGGTCCGCCATGTCTTCGACCAGCGAGTAGCTCGACCCTGCCGGTGCGCTTTCAACCTTCTTCTGATCACGCTTCCCAAGCCCGATGAACACCGCTCCGGTCACGAGCGCAGCGCTCCCAACACCAATCGTGATCCAGGGTCCCGGGCCCGGTCCCACGTGCTGAGTCAGGGGCCGTTCCGCTTTGACTCTCGCTGCGGCCTCGACGGCGGCCTCGCGCGCTTCGATCTCGGCCTGGATCCCCGCACGTCGACGCGCTTCAATGGCCTGCCGCAGCACGGCGATTCGACTCTCGACGTGCTCTCGATCCGAGGACGTCGGTCGTGCTTCGAGGTAGCCTTCGTAGGCCTGCAGAGCATCCGCGTCGCGCCGCATCCTGTCCGAAACGGTAGCGATGTTGTAGAGAAGGTCGGGGCTGCTCGTCAGCTCGTATGCACGACGAAAGCTCGCGAGCGCAGTTTCGAACTCACCATCGGCGTAGGCTCGCGTACCGAGGTCGAACGCCCCTTTGGCCTCGGCGATTCGCTCGTCGCGCGATTGCGTGCCCTGGGCGTGAACCCCCTTCGTGGAGACCAAAAATGCAAACGAAATAGAAAGAATAAGAAGGAAACGCATCTCTCCCCCGAAAGTAAGGCGGCGCACGAAGCGCCCTCCTACAAGCTAGCAAGCGGAAAAAGCGAATGCTCACTCGTCTGAAATATAGGGGGCGCTGTCCTTGGAGATGCGGGTGTCCCCCTGCCACTCGGCGCCGGCGTGGGGGTAGTCCAAATTGTAGTGCAGACCACGGCTCTCTTTGCGCGCGCTAGCGCAACGGATGATCAGCTCCGCGACGTCGGCAATGTTTCTCAGCTCCAACATGTCGCGATTGACGAGGTGCGCCCAGTAGTACTCGCGAATCTCCTCTTGGAGCATCGCGATTCGTCGTGAGGCGCGGCGCAGGCGCCGATCCGTGCGCACGATCCCGACATAGTTCCACATGAATCGGCGTAGCTCGTCCCAGTTCTGAGACACGACCACCGCCTCGTCGCTCGGTACCGCCTCGCCCACGTCCCAGTCGGCGACGTCGGAGAGCTCCATCTCGTCCGTCGTCTCCAACTCCTTTCGAGCGGCGATCGCCGTGCGGTGGCCATACACCAGGCCTTCGAGAAGGGAGTTGGAGGCCAGGCGATTGGCCCCGTGGAGACCGGTGAAGGTCACCTCGCCAACCGCCCAGAGGCCGGGCAGCGTCGAGCTGCCTCTGTCGTCGACGACGACGCCTCCGCACATGTAATGCGCCGCGGGAACGACCGGGATCGGATCTTTGGTCATGTCGATGCCGTACTGGAGGCACCGGCGGTGGATGTTTGGAAACCGCTCGAGGACGAACGATTCGGGCTCATGGCTCATGTCGAGGTAGACACAATCGTCGCCACCGCGCTTCATCTCGTAGTCGATCGCGCGTGCGACGACGTCACGCGGCGCGAGATCCTTCATCTCGTGGTGACTTTCCATGAACGCCTCGCCGCTTTGGAGGCGAAGAATACCGCCCTCCCCGCGCAAGGCCTCACTGATGAGAAAGCTCTTGGCTTTGGGATGGAACAGGCAGGTGGGATGGAACTGAAAGAACTCCATGTTCGCCAGCTCCGCGCCGGCACGATAGGCCATCGCGACTCCGTCCCCCGTCGCCACGTCGGGATTCGAGGTGTAGAGATAGACTTTCCCTGCGCCACCTGTGGCCAATACGGTTGCTCGTGAAAGATAGGTCTTCACCTTGCCGCTGATTTCGTCCAGCACGTAAGCACCCACGACGCGGCGTGGTCCTCCGAATTTCGATGCCTCGACGAGGTCGATCGCCATGTGATCTTCCGCGATGTCGATGTTGGGCGACGCCACCGCTGCCTGCACGAGCACCCGCTGGACTTCTTCGCCGGTGATGTCGCCGGCGTGGACGACCCGTCGGGCGCTGTGACCGCCTTCGCGGGTTAGATCGAGCGAAAGACCTTGTTCGGTTCGACTGAACTTCGCGCCGAGGTCCATCAGCTCGCGAATGCGGTCGGGGCCATCGCGCACCACCATTTCGACGATGTCGCGGTGCGAAAGCCCTCCACCCGTCCCCAGCGTGTCATTGACGTGAGCCTCGAAGGAATCCGTTGGATCGAGAACGGCGGCGATCCCGCCCTGCGCCCAGTTCGTGGCAGAGTCGGTGCGGCTCCTCTTGGTGACGATGGTCACACGGCTATGGCGGGCCGCTTCGAGCGCGAAGCTCAAGCCAGCCACCCCGCTTCCGAGCACAAGATAGTCGCACTCTGCACGCATGAACCGCGCAGTCTAACAGGCTCGGCGGCAGTCGCGAACACGGGTTTTCGTCAGGGCCTAGAGGACGAACTCTCGGCTGGGACGCGCCCCAGGAGGCGGAATGGAGTACTGGAAATAGCTGACCTGATAGCCATTGACCGTATGAACGACGCGGTCGCCAAGCTGATAGCCTTCGATCGCGAGCTCGGGTCGCGTTTTAGGCAAAAAGGTGACCACGTCGAACGCGCCAGGCCGAAACAAGTCCACGATGGACTCCACCAAGCCGCCAAGCTGACCCCGGAAATCGTAGTTGGTTTCGAAGCTCACGTAACTTCCAGTCTCCTCAGGGGTGACGTGACACGTGTAGAACTCCTCGCCCTTCACCCCATTGAGGGAATACCCCGCGGGCTTGAAGACATGTTCAGATGTGGTGAAGCCTGGAAGAATCTCATCGATACCCGAACGCTGTGCCAGCGAGCTCTCTTCGGGCAGCCGGGCCGGCGCAAACTGTCGGGCCACGTCTTCGTCGATGACATGCATCAGTACTTCGAGCGTCGGGTCATTCCTCACCGGCTCGTACGGACGGGTGGTATGAAACAACTGGATGCAGCGGCCGCGCTCCTCACCGAAGCAAAGGACTCGTCCGGTAAGCATGTCACCGAGCCGCCGAGCGTCTTCGGCGAAGGTTGTCGGCTGATGCTCGGGGAAGTGCTCGCTCTTTCGCTCGTAGACGAGGAACGCGATGGACTCTTTCGGTATCAGCCGCAGAATTTCGGGGACCGCATCGACGAGAGTCGTCTGACCGCATGTGATCAAGACGAACCAATCGTCGAAAACGAACAGGCTCGACTCGGAGAGCAAATATGCGTCGCAATGCTCGCTCCGCAGGACGGAGATGACCTTGGCGCCGGCGGCCGCGACGACACGCTCCCAAACGCCGTCGCCCAGAGCGCGCAGTGATGGGAAGTCCGGAGTTACGACTAGCTCCAGCTTCTTCTCGGGGCCTTCGAAAAAACTCTTGGTCGCCATTGGAGGCCCCATCATGCGCAGAAGCGCGTCGAGCGCAACCACGAGAGGCGCATTTTGGCGTGACCTGGGACACGGGGATACACTTCCGAGCGATGGTTTTACGGCTCTTGGCGACAGTCGGTGTGGCAGGCCTGATTCTGGTGGTGGCCTCCCCCGCCCGCGCCGACATTTACCGTTGCAAGCGCAAGGACGGAACGCATCACTACACGAACATCCGAGAGCCCGGTCGAAGGTGCCAGCTGGTCGTCCGAGGCAGCAAGAGGTCGAAGACGAATACGAGCGCGAAACGGAAACGCGCGAGCGCGTCCGGGACGAGCGGTGCGCGGAGCAAGGATCCGGCTCGATACAGCCGCTACAGCAGCCTCATCGACGAGGCAGCGCAGCTCTATCAGTTGCCCCATTCGTTCATTCGAGCGGTCGTGCGGGTCGAAAGTGACTTCAATCCCGAGGTGGTCAGCAGAGCCGGTGCAATGGGGCTCATGCAGCTGATGCCGAAGACCGCGCGCTCGATGGGCGTCTCGGATCCCTTTGATGCGCGCCAGAACATCCTCGGCGGCTCGCGATACCTGCGGATCCTGGCCAACCGATTCAAAGGCGACCTCGTGTTGACGGTTGCGGCATACAACGCCGGAGAGGGCGCGGTCGAGAAGCACAACGGCATACCGCCGTACAAAGAGACGCAACGCTATGTTCGCCGCGTCCTCAAGCACTATTACGCCTACCGCGGCGGAAGTGCGCCATAGCCGATGGCTCTCACACTCATCGTCGCAGTCCTCGTAGGCGCGGCGGCTCCGCTCATCCGGGCTTGGGTCTGGGGCGTTCCGTTCGGCCTTTTATCGATCGCGACGGTCCTCAGGTCGTTTTTTGGCTCAGCGCTGACGGTGCTGGTGATTGGCGTTGTGGCTCTCTTTGCGCTCCGCGTGACGCCCATCGATCAAGCCCAGATCAACAGGCTTGCCGGTTCGATCGGCGGCGGCGTCGCCCTGCTCTTGTTGCTCGCCTCTGCACGACGGATTCATGATATTCGCGGGCTTTCGATCCTCTGCCAGCGCTTGCAGGAAGAAGACGCAAGGGCACAAGCGGCGGCGGCGCTCGACCGGCTCCTCCGTCGGCAGCGTCCCAGGGACGAGCAGCGCTATGTCGCGCTGGTGCTGATGGCGACCGGACCGCTCACTCAGGCTGGCATGTGGGAAAAGGCGCGGGCGCAGCTGCAGGGCTTAGACGAGATTGCGCTCTCTGAGTCGCAGGCAGTGCTGCGCAACCAAGCTCTGGCAACTTGCGAGCTTCAACTGAACGACCCAGAGGCGGCGCAGCGCGCGATCGACCGGATCCGGCGGCCGACCGAAGGCTCGATCGAGGTCTGGTTGGTCGCGATGGAGGCTCTGCTGATGGCCGTCAGGGGCGAGTCGGAAAAAGCCCTCGCGCACCTCGGCGGACAGAACACGGACGACAATCCGTCGCTTCGCGCCTCACATCGCTTGGTGCACGCGCATATCCTGGCGAAACGCGGTCGTACCGAGGACGCTCTTGAAGAGCTACGCTCGCTGGAGAAGGAGGCCGGGCGCGCCGGTCTCGAGCGCGTCGTGTTGCCCCGCGGTCCAGCGAGCCCACTGGCGGAGCAATTGTTGAACGAAGCCGGTCAGTCGGATTGAAAGATGACCCGCTGGGTCGGGTCGTCGTCGTAGAACTGTGCAAAGCGGTCGAACGTCACCGCTCCGAAGGTGTTCACTGCAATGGCAAAAAACGCGCAGCAGAGAAACATCGCCCCGAATCGGCGGCCGCTAAGCGCAACCAGTACGAAGAGAAGCGGTAGATAGTCCAGGGAGAACCGGTACCCAAACTGAATCCAGCCTGTGTTTTGGTAGAGCAGTGTACAGATCGCGGTGGGCAGAACACCCGCCCAGAGCGCGAGCGTCGTCGAGTCGAGCCGTTTCGGCCATAGGCTCCAGAGCAAGTTTGGGCTGCTGAACCAAAGGGCGAGCCCGTGCCGGCCGATCCGAACGAAGGGGCTCGAGGGCATCAGCCAAGGGAGCGACAGGAAAAAGACCGTAAGGTTCCTCGGAAGGTAGTGCGCGTCGAAAAGGCCCCAGGTTTCGATTCTCGACCGCCACCGAATCTGCAGGAAGCGGTGCCCGAATTCGAAAGGGTCCCCGAAGCGAGCGGTGTTGTGCCACATCGTCGCCGCCAGAATCATCGCGAGCGGGAGCGCGAACCCGGCCAGGGCTCCCAAGACCGGGCCTTGAGACCTCGACGTTCGCCGGCTTGGGGCCTTCCCTGTGTTGAGGGCTTGAATCAAGAAGAACGGAGCGAGCAGGAGGGTTGCCGGGCGGCAGAGGAACGCGAGCCCTAGCGCCAAACCTGCGGCCGCGGGGCGGCGGGCGCCGAACGAGAAGAGCAGGAACAGGCAGACGAACGCCGTGGCCACGACATGGGCGGCAAACCAAACCGTGCCCTGGACGGCGACGAAGTAGTAGACCGACCCGAAGGCGAAGAGCCCGGTGACGAGCAGATCGTCCCGCACGCTGCGTTGGCTCTGCCCGGACTCGCGCAGGAAGCGCAAAACCAGGAACAACACCATTGGCCCGAGACCCGCAAAGAGCACCCAGAACAAGGCGTCCAAGGTACCGAGGCCGAACACGGCCACCAAGGGCAGCAACAGGATTGCGGGCAAGGGCGGAAAGGAGACGTACCAGCGGTAGCGCTGAGCGTCGGGTCCGGAAAACGAATACCGCCCCTCGGGACACGGCCCTCGATCCAAGGTGTCGAAGCAGGCCCAATCATTGGTGCCCGGTGGGGCGCCGCGGATGTCGAGGCGGCCTTGCAGCCACGCTTCCGCCAGGTGAACGTAGTGATTGTTGGTCGAAGGCCGGAGCAGCCTGCCCGCGGAGGTCGCGCCATAGACCCCCGAGCAGAGGACGAAGATCACGAGTGGAAGTACCCACCGTCGCTCCCAAACCGACACAGCGGCAGCATAACCGGGGCAAGCGGTCAGCCGAAGTTTGTCCACCTTGACTGGGCCAAACCACCGCCTTAGAGCTTCCAGGTTGCACCGACCTGGAGGTTTCGATGGGGTCCCCTACCCTCGACGCAGTCAATCAGGCTCTTCGCACCGTCGAAGATCCCATCTTTCGAAAACCCCTCGGTGACTTGGGGACGCTCCTCGATGCGCGCATCGAGGATGGTCGAGTCTGGGCGAAGGTCCGATTGAGCTCCCCTTCGGAAGAGGCGCGGCAGACCATCAGCCGGAGCGTCGAAGCCGCGCTCGAGCCGCTAGGGGTCGAGTTCGTCGAGCTGGAAATCGAGGTGAGCGTGCCTACGCGCGAAGCGACGAGCACCGATCCGATTCCGGAGGTTCGGAACGTCGTGTTGGTGATGAGCGGCAAAGGTGGCGTGGGCAAGAGCACCGTGGCGACCAATTTGGCGCTTGCGCTGCGTCGGCTCGGTACGCGCGTCGGCCTTCTCGACGCTGACATCTACGGCCCTTCTATTCCGACGATGCTCGGGATCGAAGGGCAGCCGACCTCCAAGGATGGCAAGCGAATTCAGCCCCTGCAGCGCTTTGGCATCAAGCTGATGAGCATCGGCTTTCTGCTCGAAGACCCAAAGCAGGCGATCGTGTGGCGCGGGCCGATGCTTCACGGCGCGTTGCAGCAGTTCGTGACTGACGTGGACTGGGGCGCTCTCGACTATCTCATCATCGACTCGCCACCCGGAACGGGCGATGTCGCCCTGACGCTTGCGCAGAAGCTCCGAATCACCGGCGCGATTATCGTCACGACCCCTCAAGAGGTGGCGCTTCAGGACGTCTACAAGTCGGTGTCGATGTGCCAGAAGCTCAACATTCCGATACTGGGCGTCGTCGAGAACATGAGCCACTTCGTCGATAGCGCCGGCGTGAAGCACGAGCTGTTCGGCAGCGGCGGAGGTCAGAAGATCGCCGAATTCGCCCAGGCCTCCCTCTTCGGCCAGATACCGATCGACGGACTGGTTCGTGAATGGGGCGACCAGGGCACCCCGATCGTGCAGGCGGCCCCCGCGTCTGCAGCCGGTCAAGCGTTTGCGGCGGTGGCGGACGCTCTCGCCGAACGCATCGCCAAAGAGCACTTCGAGCGCGCCGGGGGCGAATCCGCTCCTGACGGCGAAGGTCCGAAGAGACTCCGCATCCTCCGCTGAGTTATAAGCGTCGCAGTGGACCTCTTCGAGCGACAAGCAGAAACCGGCGCCCCTCTCGCTGACCGGATGCGCCCGCGGCGCCTCGAAGACGTGGTCGGCCAGGCTCACCTCCTTGGAGACGGTCACATCCTCGCGCGCGCAATTCGCGCCGACCGCATTCCGTCGATGATCCTCTGGGGGCCGCCGGGCACCGGGAAGACCACCGTCGCGCATGTGATCGCCAACGAAACGCACTCGCTTTTCGTTGCCTTTAGCGCGGTGCTTGGGGGTGTGCCGGAGCTCCGAAAGGTCATCGCCGCCGCAAAAGAACAGAAGAACTACTACGGCAAGAAGACGATCCTATTCATCGACGAGATTCACCGATTCAACAAGGCGCAGCAGGATGCGCTCCTTCCCCATGTGGAGAACGGCACGGTGACCCTAATCGGCGCGACCACGGAGAACCCATCGTTTGCGGTGAACTCCGCTTTGCTGTCTCGTGCGCGAGTCTTTGACCTGAAACCACTCGAAGCCGCCGACTTGCGCCAGCTGCTCGAACGCGCCCTGACCGACCAGGAGCACGGAATCGAGCACGCCCCACAGGCGATCGACGATGAGGCCCTGGCTGCAATCTCTCAGAACGCAGGGGGCGATGCCAGACGCGCATTGTCGGCGCTCGAGCTAGCCAGTGATTTCGCGCAATCTGCCGGCGTTGAAGTGGTCACTGTGTCGATCGTCCAAGAAGCCTTGGCGACCCAGACGCTTCTCTACGACAAGTCCGGCGAAGAGCACTACAACGTCATCAGCGCGTTCATCAAGTCGATGCGCGGCAGCGACCCCGACGCGGCGGTCTATTGGCTGATGCGCATGCTCGAGGCAGGCGAAGACCCACTGTTCGTGCTTCGACGGATGTTGATCTTCGCAAGCGAGGACATTGGAAACGCCGACCCGCAAGGATTGGAGGTCGCGGTAAGCGCGGACGCTGCGTTTCGTCGGCTGGGAATGCCCGAAGGCATCTTTCCGATAGCGCAGTGCTGCACCTATCTGGCCAGCGCGCCGAAGAGCAACGCGAGTTACAAAGCCTGGAAGATGGCCCAAGCCGACGTGCGAGATCACGGAGCCTTGCCGGTCCCAATGAAGCTCCGCAACGCGCCCACCGAAGCGATGGAATCCTGGGGATACGGCGACGGCTATCGAGACCCACACGACGAAGGTGGTTTCAGCGCGGAGGAGACCTATCTTCCCGACGCGCTGGTCGACCGCCAGTACTACCGTCCGACGGACCAGGGTTTCGAGGCACGCATTCGCGAACGGCTTCTGGGGCTCCGAGGAGCGGCTAAGGCGAAGGGGGGCGGGTCGGGCGGGCCCCGGGGAGGAAAACCCTGAAAATCGCTGCGCCCTTTTCCCCGTCGGCCTCGATGGTGCCACCCACGCCGTCCAGCACCACAGCCGCTGCGAACAGCCCCACGAACCGACTGTAGCGGCCGTCAACCCTGCCCTTGAGCGCCTGTTGTCCCTCGAGGGTGAACGCCCCTTTGCGAAGCTCGGGGGCGATGGCCTCGCCGGCATCGTGAACTTCAATGACTACGCGGTTGCCTCGCTGGTAGACGCGAACCGT
>CBESWY010000101.1:0-9699 GCA_965533395.1 uncultured Myxococcales bacterium | reverse complement strand
GTAGCTCATCCCGGCCGCCTTGGCCGCGCCCGCAAACTCCTCGAACTCGCCGATGTCGGGGTTGGGGTTGGCTTCCAAGAAGTACAACCCACCCGACTCGTCGAGCCGAAAGTCGATTCGGACGCATCCGTCGGTGCCGAGTCGCCGGCAAATGCGGCGGGAGAGCCGAGCGATTCGGCGCTCCATCTCCTCGGAAAGGCCCTTTGCTCGCCCGATGCGTACGCCGTACTTTTGCTGGTACTCCAGGTTCCACTTGACCTTCCGAGTGGCGATCTTGGACGCGTCATCGGGAAGCTGGTCCAGGAATATCTCCCAGGTTGGAAGCACCTGCAATCGATGGTTTCCGAGGATCGAGACGTAGAGCTCCCGGCCCTCGATGTATTGCTCCACGACTGCATCCGTACGGATTTTTTCGTGAATGAAGGCCACCCTTTCTTCGAGGGCCTTGTCGGTGTGCACGACGGAGGCCTGTGAGATTCCGTAGCTTCCCTCTTCGATCAGCGATTTGACGATGAGCGGGAACTCGAGCCGCTGGGGACGCTTGATCTTTCGGTAGCGGGGAAAGACACGAAACCGCGGCACCTGAATCCGGTGGTAGGCCAGGACCTTCTTCGAAAGCGCTTTGTCGCGGGCCAAGAGGAGACCTCGGGGATTGCAACCGGTATAGGGAGCACGCTGCAGCTCCAAGTAGCCGACCACGTGCGCATCGAAAATCGCCTCTCCGTCGAACTCCTCGAGAAGGTTGAACACGACGTGCGGCTTGAACTCTTCAATTGCCGTACGAAGCGGCGCGAGCTCGTCGCTCAGGCCCACCATCATGACCTCGTGCCCCAGCGCCCGCAGACCCTTGCGCACCTCGAGCTCCGTCTTGAAAGGTGCGATTTGCTCGTCGGAAAGATCGCCGACCTCTTCGGGCGGGATGAGACTCTGATGTACGAGAACGATGATTCGCCGTCGTTTTACAGTGGATGCCATGTGTCCCGCCGGTGCAGCAGGTGCACCGTGTGCACCGTCAACATGATGGCAAAGTCGAGCTTCGTCTGACGCTCCCCCTTTGTGAGTCGGAGCCTCAGCTCGCGACACCGGCCGATGATATCACGAAGCACCTGATGGACGGTGAACTGATATTCGCCCGTGAAGGTTGAGATCTGCTCTCGAATTTGGCGACGATTACGACGTAGAAAGGAAGCCGCCGTCTCGTTGTTCCGATAGCGCGCGGAGTCACTGAAGATCTTGAGCAGGTCCCGGTCGTACTCGTCGCTGAAACCAGGGCTGTAGTGGTCCTGCCGTCGCTCGTAGTGACGGCGCAGAGTGTGACGGAGTCGCGGCAGCGAGTACGGACGCGCACGGGAGCTTGCCTGCGGCTTCTTGTCGGCGAGGTCGGCGACGAGTGTGTCGATGTACTCGAGCTTTTGAAGCGCGGACGAATGGGCGTACTGCTTCCGCCAGTTGGAGCGCGGGGCGAGCCAGACCGCAAACGTTTCGGCAAAATCCTCCACCGGATGAGCCTGCGCGTACCAGCCGTCCAGGTGTTCCACGAATCCTTGGCTCATGGGGTTGGGCCGGTAGAAGTCCGGGTAGGGCTCGGACGCGCTGCCGAATGCCTGCCGCCAGAGCTTTCGCCGCTGCAGGTTGTATGCGTGCTGCAGCGCGTGCCCCGCTTCGTGGCGAAGCAGGCGCATGCACTCGACGCGGGTGCCGCCCTCGACCTCGAACATCATCTGTCGTTCGAGGCGCATCAGCCGGGGGTGCGCGAGATAGAACGGCACTCCGACGCCGGGAATGCCGTCTGGAGAGCACCACTCATCGCTCAGCCAGAAGTGGATACGAAACCGCCGAAGGGCTGCGATGTCCAGCTCTTCGCGAAGGCGTCCCACGCAGTCTTCGAGCCAGGTGTCGACAATGGTGAGACCGAGCTCACTCAGGCGAACGTCCAGGAGCTCCTCGGTTGGCAGACTTTCCCAGTCGACGGGCACAGCGGGCGCAGCTTGACGGATCTATCTGCGCACCACAACAGCCTTGAGACGCTCAGTCACGCTCGTGACAGTAGGTGCCGTCCCAACCGTCGGAGCACTCGCACTCGAACGACCCGTACTCGTTGATGCAGCTCTCGGTGCCGAACGGGTTGCAGAACCCGAAGCCAAAGGCACATTCGTCGATGTCGTCACACGTGAGCACAACAGTTTCCCAGCTTCCGTCGGCTTGGCAGGTGACGCTGTCGTAGCCCGGCCCAAAGCCCCACTGGCAGCTGAAGACGACGACGTCGCCAAACTCGGTGCCCGTGATCTCGCCAGTCTCGGAGTTGGGCGGCCCTTCGGGCGGGCTTCCGCAGCCTACGGGGACGTTGCAGTTCGTCCCCTCAAAACCCGGCTCGCAGACGCAGACGACTTGTCCGGAGCTATCATCGCAGGTTCCGTTGATGCAGGCGTTTGGAGTTTCGCAGCTCAGCAGTTGAACCGTGCATAGGCCGGCCTGGTCGATTGCCCATCCTTCGAGGCAGTCGCACGACGATGAGCGAACCCGATCGAGGCAGTCTCCGTTCATGCAATCGACTCCCGCGCAGTCGTCGATCCATTCCGAGCAACTGGGGCCCGTGTAGTCGACGGGCTCACAGAAGCAGTCGGTTACGACGCAAACGCCGCCGTGCTCGCAGGCCGGCGTACAGCTCGCGCGCGGCCCGGGACGTTCCAAGCCCGCAACACCACTCCGGTCGACGAAGCAGCCGGCCAGCGCGGTCAGCGTGACCAGCGCACAAACTCCAAGCGCCGTGTTCAGGCTTTTGCCCACGCTTCAATGAAACAAAACCACAGGGGGCCTGCCAGGGCGACATGTGTGATTTTGTGGGCCCTGTTACCAAGGAAGCCGTTCGCCGTTCGCGTGCCAGAAGCCTCCAGAGTCCTCGAGGCGAAGCTCGTCGATTCGCGAGATCAGTCCCTTCGCCGATTCGGAGGCTGGGATACCGTGGTGGCCGGTCATCCCCGTCGCGACGAGGCCCGGGTGAAGGATCGCGACCGAGATGCCCTTGCCCCGAAAGTCGTGTGCCATATTCACGCCGGCCATGTTCAAGGCCGCCTTCGCCATGCGGTAGCCGTAGTAACTACCGGAGCCGTTGTCTCCGATCGACCCCATTCGGCTCGTGATCAGAATGACCTTCGCGCCCTTCTCGAGATGCGGGGACATGATCGAGCTGACGCGAAGGGCGCCGAGGGCGTTCACTTCGAAGTGCTCCCGGATTCGATCGAAGTCGAGGCGGTCGAAGGATTCGTTTCCGAAGATGCCGGCGTTGTTGATGAGCACGTCAATCCGGGTCTTGCCGAGCTCCTGCGATACCGCTTCGAGGGCCCCCTGGTCGGTCACATCGACCTTTTCGAAGAGTCGGACTCCAAGCGCCTCGAGCTCCGGGCTTGCTTTTCGACAAAGGGCGATGATGTCGTCGCCGCGCTCGCGGAGCTGGCGGCTGAGCTCGAGGCCGATACCCTTGTTTGCGCCCGTGATCAATACCGTTGCCATGGAGCCCTCCTCGGTTCGAAGGCTATCATAGGGCCGCTACCGTCGTGTCGAGCCCAAGGCGCTCATCGAATGGGGACGCATAGCCGGTCTCCTGCGATGACCTCGCAACCGAAGCCGGACGGTACGTCGCAGTCAGCGTCGATTTCGCAGCGCTCCACGCAGACCCGCGCGCCGATAGGACCACCGAGGATCGCATGATCCAAACACGCGCCTGGTAGACCGTTGAACTCGGATATTGGGCAATCCAGATCGTCGAAGCAGCCGATCGTGCAAATCGCGTTCACGAAATCTGTGTAACGATCGGCAGGCAAGGCGAGCTCTTCGCAGTACTCGCCAGCAAAACAGTCGATGTTCGAGTAGCAGACTTCGTACGTGATCGCCTTAGGCCCCGGCTCGAAGACATCGTCGTAGTCTCCAATGAAGATGCAGCCGGAAAGCATCGAGGTGAACACTGCGATTCCCAGCCAGGTAGAGCGTCGAATTGGATTAAGTTTCATGGTGAAAGCCCTCTCTAAGCGGATAGACGTTTTTCCGTGCGTGTCATTCAACCGAGCGCTCTGCCCCTCATATCGTCGTGAATTGCGGTCTGATCCCCTCCTCCACAACCGACCTATTCCGGTGGTATCGTTCCTCACCATGGCGAACCGCGGACGCGCTCGTGTTCTATTCATCGATGGCTTCGTCAACCTCCTGTTGGGCGTCGCGCTCCTGTGCTTCGATCCCGTGGCGGGCTGGTTGGGTGTTCCGGCTTCCGACACGACGTTCTATCCAACGATCCTCGGGGCAGTCTTGTTTGGAATCGGGATCGCGCTGGCATGGGAAGGCATCCGCCGCGACGGACAGCTCGTAGGCCTCGGGCTTGGCGGCGCCATTGCGATCAACCTGTGTGGCGGCTTGGTGCTGACGGCCTGGCTGCTGTTCGGCGATTTGAGCTTGCCCCTGCGAGGGCAGCTGATCCTTTGGGGCTTGGCCGCGATTCTGGTGCTCATTAGTCTCGTGGAGCTCAGCATGCGTGCCAAGCATCGCCCCGATGGCTTGCGATAGCTAACCGCAAGCGCTCTTGGCGGCTCGGCGGCCCGAGTAGACGCAGTCGGCGATCGACAGGCCGCTGACGTATTGGCGGGAGCAGATGCCAACGGCGTTGCGGCCTGCCGCATACAAACCGGGGACGACGCCTCCGTTTTCGCGCAGGACTTGGCCGGTCTTTTCGTCGACCGCGAGCCCGCCGAGCGTCATCACCGCGCAGAGGTGGCGCTTCGAACCGAGTGAGCAGTCGATCGCGTAGTACGGACCCGTGCTCAGCGGGTGCACGCTGTCCGGCGCTTTGTCGAAACGGTCCTGGCGAATGCCCTGCGCCACGGCGTTGTTCTCATCGAGCGTCTTTTGAAGGGTCTCGCGCGGTACATCGAGCAACTTTGCCAAGGCATCGAGGTCTTCGGCCTTCTTGCAGTTGAGATAGAGGTTCATGAGCGCGGCCGCTCGCTGAAACCACTGGAGCTCACCCGGCTTGGACTGCTCGTGGGCGAGTTCCTTGAGCTTCTCATCGATGATCAGCGTCGCGACACCGTGATTCTCTTCCACCATCGCCTCGCCGATCTTCGCGCCATACCAGAATTCATTTGCGAAGCGCTCGCCCTTGTCGTTGACCAGCACGCCTTGCGCAAATGCGTTTGGCGGATAGAGAAAACGCCACGCCGAGGCTCGATGCATCTGCTCGAGCTTCCCCCCCACGCTTTGCCCGAGACGAATCCCCAGGCCGTCGTCACCCGCCGTTCCGAGGGGCAGGCCGGGTACGAACTCCGGTAGGTGCTCGGCGACCATCTCACGATTGAAGACGAAGCCGCCGGCGCAGAGGATCAGGCCGCGACGGCTTCGAATCCGCTTCGGCTCCGAGTGCCGGCTCTCGATGCCGTCGCATCGCCTCCGAAGCCATCCCGCCAGTCCGGGCGCGATCTTCGCGACCGCGGTCTCCAAGTCGTGGAGCCGCTTGTGAAGGCTCCTCCAGAACCTCGAGGCGATGCGGTGGTACTCCGCGCCGAGTACCCGGCCGCTTCGATCGACGATCAAGCGGCTGACGCGCGCCTGCAGCTCGATTCGCACCCCTTCCGAAATCGCCGTTTGGCGGAGCGGCTCGATGATGTTCGCACCGGGAAAGGCTCCACCGTCGGCGCGGTGGCCCCGCGGGGCCGGCGTTGCGTGATCACTGTAAGGAGGGAAGGTTTCGTTCCCGGAGTAGTAGAGATGGTACTCGTTGGTCGGGTACGAAGTCTTGATTGGGCAGAGATTGGGCAAGAACGGTACGCCGCGGTCGGTCAGCCACTTCAAGTTGGCCGCGCTGGTTTCGCAGAAGTCTCGCAGCGTCTCGTCCGACACTGCGTCCTGCACCTCCATCGATAGATAGCGGTACATGTTCTCCACCGTGTCCCGGACACCAGCCTCTTCCTGAATGTGGGTGCCGCCTCCCGCGTAGAACACTCCTCCGCTGATCGACGTGGCGCCGCCTCCTTCGAAACGGTCCAAAATGACCACGTCGGCGCCTTGGTCACGCCCTTCGATGGCGGCGGTGATCCCCGCGGCCCCCAAGCCCACGACGACCAGATCTGCAACGTCATCCCAGTGCGCGCCTTCTACGTCTTCGACTACGATCGGGCTCAGGCGGCGCATCTGGATTGCGCAAGCTAGCACGCCGGTTCAAGTTCGGTAGCGACACATGGAGCTCCCCGTCGATCCGAATCAAGTCGGCCCCCTCTGCCTGGTGACGGGTGGCAATGGCTACGTTGGAAAGCATCTCATTCGCCGGCTCTTGGAGCTCGGCTGCGAAGTGCGCGCGTTCGACCTTGCGCCGTTTCAGGGCGACGCACGAGTCGAGAGCATCGTCGGTGACATCCGCCGAATGAGCGATCTCGGCCCAGCGTGCGAGGGTGTGGAAACCGTCTTTCACACTGCTGCGGTCATCAACACCCTCACTCTCGCGCGTGCGAGCGTTCGCCGCCTCGTCTACGGCGTCAATGTTCTCGGAACCGAATGCGTGATCCGCGCCTGCCAGGCCGCTGGCGTGAAGAAGCTCATCTTCACCAGCTCGATTACGGTCGCGGTCGACGGCCCGATTCGCGAAGGAGATGAAACGGCGCCCTACGTCGGAACCAATGGGCTACCCGACCTCTATTCGCAGACCAAGAGCCGGGCCGAAAAGATGGTCCTCGAAGCCGATGACTCCAACGGCCTCCGAACGGCGGCGGTTCGGCCGGGCGGTGTATGGGGGCCCGGTGAGGGCGCCATGATGGTGCAGGACTTCCTCGAGCACCTCGCGGCTGGGCAGTTCAAGCTCAAGATCGGCGATGGGAAGTCGGTGACGGACAACGTTCACGTGGATTCGGTGGTCGACGTCCTCTTCCTCGTGGCAAGGAAGCTCAGCGAGGATCCGGAGCTAGTCGGTGGCCAAGCGTACTTCGTGAGCGACGATGAGCCGACCAATCCCGTCGACTGGTACAGGCCGATCGTCGAAGGCCTGGGGTACACCTGGCCGAAGCTCCACATCCCCCGCCCGCTTGCATATGGCATCGCGTATCTCGGTGAAGTCGCCCACTACTTTGGCGGCCCGTTTCCCATGCTTACCAGGCGTTCGGTATTGTCGATCTGCAACGACGCGTCGTTTCGCGTCGACAAAGCCCGCACCGAGCTCGGCTACGAGCCCCGAACCAGCGCGGCGGAAGGAATCCCCTCGCTGATGCCGGAGTTCCGAGCGACACACGACCGTTTGAAGGCGGCGCCATGATCAAGCTCATTTACCTGCTTTGGCCTCGGCGGCCGATGGAGCCAGCAGGGCGCCGACTCGTGCTGCTCGATCGCTGCGCGCCAAAGCTTCTCGATTTCGGCGCGCGCTATCTGCTGATGAACATCGATGACGACTTCGCCACCGTGCCGTCACCGTCACCGACGACCAAGCTCACCGATCCGTTCGCGGCCGAGGTCAGCATCTGGGTTGACGATTTAGAAGCACGCGGCGCTCTCGAAGCGATTTTGCTCGACGCGAACTTCGACATCGCCGGCTATCGCGTCCGCGAGCACCTTTACACCGACTATGGCGGCAACGAGCACGGCGCACCTCGTAGCTGGCCCGATGGAGAGCGCTCGCCGTACGTCATTTCGGTGACTCCGCTGGAGCGACCAAAGCGCATTCCCAAGGACCGCTGGATGCGGCACTGGTTTAATCGTCAGGGGCCGATGTCTGAAAAGATGCAGCCGCGGGCCCGCTACGTCCGGAACGTCGTGGAGGAGGTCCTTACGCCGGGCGCTGTACCGTACGAAGGAATTGTCGAAGAATCCTGGCCATCCCCCGACCACATGACCAATCCGTACACTTTTTACGGGGCCCGCAATCGATTCGAGCTCCTGCGCAACATGGGGATCATGATGCAAAGCGTGGCGTCGTTCCTCCCGATCTGGAAGATCACCAGTGTCACCATGAGCGAGTACTACATTCGCAGCCGGGGAGCCTAGGGCGCCGTTTTCCACTGGACCTCGAGCCAGATCGTGTGCGTACAATCTTAGCTTCAATGCCAACCGATCGACGTGATTTCCTGAAGCTCTCGGTAGCCGGGGCCGCCGCGCTTTCCACGATGAGTGCGGGTGCGACCCTCTCGGGTTGCACGTCCGCCGGGCCCGCGTCCGGCATGAAGCTACTTCGTCCCGAAGACGTTGAGCTCTTGCGCGCCCTGACTCCTGCCGTGATGAAAGGAAAGATCGCGCCGGGCGATACAACCGCGATCGAACAAACCCTCAAATCGTTCGATACGCTGCTGGTCGATCTATCGGAGCCGGTCGTAGCAGGCGTGCACCAAGCCTTCGACGTGCTGAGCTTCGGGCTGAGCCGCGGGCTGATGACCGGTCAGTGGTCTTCTTGGTCCAAGGCCTCGTTGGAAGATGCCGAGAGCGCGCTGGCGCGTTTGCGCGACAGCGGCATCGGTTTGTTGAACGCGATCTACGCGGCGGTCATCAGACTCACCATCAGCTCCTATTACCTGATTCCTGAGAACGCACGGACGACCGGGTACCCCGGCCCGCCGAAGAAGGTCGCAAGCCCAGTGCCTGTCGTGGCGCCGACGCCGGAGAAGGCCACACCATGACCGATCTCTCGCAAGTGATTCTGGGCAGCAGCACCGACCCGTACAACAAGGCGGCCGAACGCGGCTGGGACATCCGTGATGCCAGCAAGCTCACGTCTTCACTCGAGCTCGAAGCAGACGTGGTCATCGTGGGGACCGGCGCCGGCGGAGGCACGGCGGCCGAAACCTTGAGCAAGGCTGGGCTGCGTGTGGTTTTACTCGAAGCGGGGCCCCTCAAAACCTCGAGCCAGTTCGACATGCAGGAGCGCGCGGCCTACCGCGACCTCTATCAAGAAGGTACCGGTCGCGGCACCAAAGACGGGGGCATGGTCATCTTGCAAGGCCGCTCGGTCGGAGGCTCCACGACGGTCAACTGGACGACGAGCTTCCGCACCCCGCCCGAGACGCTGAAGTTTTGGGCCGAGCAGATGGGCGTCAGCGGCTGCTCCGTCGAAGAGATGGCGCCGTACTTCCAGCACATGGAGCAGCGTCTCAACATCCACAAATGGCCGCAGGCGCCCAATGGCAACAACACCATGTTGCAGCGAGCGTCGGAGAAGCTCGGCTACTCTTGGAACACGATTCACCGCAACGTGCGGGGCTGCTTGAACCTCGGCTACTGCGGGCTTGGTTGCCCGGTCGACGCCAAGCAATCCATGCTCGTCACGACGATTCCGGAAGCCCTCGATAACAACGCGACACTCGTGCACCGCGCGCGCGTCGTGAACGTGCTGCGCAAGGGCGACGTCGTGACTGGGGTCGAAGCGGAGGCCCTCACCGCCGACGTCCGAGGGACAACCGGGCAAAAGATTACGGTGCGCGCAGCGCGTACCATCCTGGCCGGCGGCGCGATCAACTCGCCGGCGGTCTTGCTGCGCTCGAACGCCCCCGATCCGCACGCCCTCGTCGGGAAGCGCACTTTCTTGCACCCGACGACGCTGACGATGGCGATCTACGAAGAGTCGATCGACCCGTACTATGGCGCGCCGCAGTCGATCTACTCCGATCACTTCCAGTGGCAGAATGTCCACACGGGTCCGGTCGGGTTCAAGCTCGAGGTGCCCCCGCTGCAACCCGCGTTTGC